>JBBREC010000097.1:0-13886 GCA_038203295.1 Caulobacterales bacterium | reverse complement strand
GGATCTGAGACGATCCAGTGAGCGCGGCGATGTAGGGCCCCACGAGCCCGGCCACGAGCACGCTAGCGGAGATGGCCCCAAGAATCTGGGCCGCCTGCTCCAGTGCTCCCGCGGTGAATTTCCTGCGCCCGCGCGCTTTGGAAATCTCATCATCAGGCGCAGAATTTAGGGGCACGACAGTCAACCCGACCACGATTGCGTGTTGCGTAACGCCCGCCATGCCCCTTTTCAAGTGAAACAGGGGCTTACGAGGGTGCATACAGTCAGGGCAACCTGGCTCCGCCGAGCACCCGACGTCATGGCCATGAATCGTCAGTCTAACGCCCTGCCGCGGATGAATGGGCCACGTCCGGCCGCAGGAATTGGGGGACACGAAACCTGATTCTACAGCCCGGTCGCGTTCCGGTGAATTAGATATAGTGTCCCCGAATTACCGACTTACCGGGCTTCCTGGGGCGAACTTGACCATTAGCGTTCCGTGGGAGGCTAGCCACCAACCACTCCATCCCCTAAAACCCGCCCAACCCCGCAAAACTCCACCCCTCAGGAGCTTCCCATGCGCGTTGGCGTGCCCCGCGAGATCAAGCCGGACGAATATCGTGTCGGCCTTACCCCCACCGCCGTGCGCGAGTACGTCAGCCATGGGCACGAAGTGGTGGTCGAGACCACCGCCGGCGCCGGCGCGGGCTATCCGGACGAGGCCTATGTGCGGGCGGGCGCCACGATCGCCCCCGACGCGGCGGCCGTGTTCTCTGCCGCCGAGCTGATCGTCAAGGTCAAGGAGCCGCAGGCCGTCGAGTGGGCCCGGCTGACCGCGAAACACATCCTCTTCACCTACCTGCACCTGGCGCCGGACCCCGCCCAGGCCGACGGGCTGCTGGCGTCGGGCTGCGCGGCCATCGCCTATGAGACGGTGACGGATGCGCAGGGCGGGCTGCCGCTGCTGGCGCCGATGTCCGAGGTGGCCGGCCGCATCGCCGTCTTCTCGGCGGGCGAGACGCTGCTCAAGCACAACGGCGGCATGGGCCTGCTGCTCTCCGGCGTGCCCGGCGTGCCACCGGCCCGCATCGTGGTGCTGGGCGGCGGCGTGGTCGGCATGAACGCCGCGCGGATGGCCGCCGGCCTCGGCGCCGAGGTGGTGATCGTCGAGCGTTCGATCCCGCGCATGCGCGAGCTCGACAACATGTTCCAGGGCCGCATCCTCACCCGCTATTCCACCCAGGACGCGGTGGACGAGGAGATCCTGAAGGCCGACGTGGTGATCGGCGCGGTGCTGACCGCCGGCGCCAGCGCGCCGAAGATGATCCGCAAGGCGGACCTGAAACGGATGAAGCCGGGCTCGGTGCTGGTGGACGTCTCCATCGACCAGGGCGGCTGTTTCGAGACCTCGCGGCCGACCACCCACGCGAGCCCCACCTACACCGTCGACGGTGTGGTCCATTACTGCGTGGCCAACATGCCGGGGGCCGCGCCGCGCACGTCATCCGAGGCGCTGGTCCACGCGACCCTGGGCTTCGGGCTGCAGCTCGCCGACAAGGGCCTCGACGCGCTGACGTCGAACAAGCACCTGGCCAAGGGGCTGAACGTGCTCGCCGGTCAGGTCACCCACCCCGCTGTGGCCGAGGCGCTGGGCAAGCCCTTCGTCGATCCCTACGGGGCGTGGGGGTAACCCCCTCTCGTCATCCGCCGGATCGCCTGTTACGGCGCGCATTACGTAGGAATTAGGAATTAGGGGAGCGGAATTAGGGAATTAGGGGACACTATACCTAATTCCCTGGTCCGGTCGCGCTCCGGCGAATTAGGTATAGTGTCCCCTAATTCGGCCCTAATTCGCCACCTCCCTCAACGGGGACGAACTGGCGCATGCGAAATATCCCCGTCACAATCGTCCCCAAGGCTGCACGCCAACCGGGAGGAACCCATCATGTGTGACGACGATATCCACGTAGGCCTGCTCTACGATCCGACGGTCTCGCGCCGCACCTTTGGCCTGGCCGCCGTGGCGGTCGCGGGTCTTGGCGGGGCGGCGCACGCCCAGGCCGGCGTCACCGAGAAGGACGTCAACGTCACCACCGCCGACGGCGTGGCGGACGCGGCGCTGTTCTATCCGTCGGCCAAAGGGACCTGGCCGGCCGTGCTGATCTGGACCGACATCGCGGGCCTGCGCCCGGCCTTCCGCGACATGGGCCGCAGGCTGGCCGCCCAGGGCTACGTGGTGCTGGTCCCCAACCCGTTCTACCGCTCGGTGCACGGAGTGGTGGCGACGCCGGGCTTTGACTTCGCCAATCCCACCGACCGCGCCCGGGTGATGGGCTACCGCGGCGCCATGACCAACGACGGCGTCGACAAGGACGCCGCGGCCTATGTGGCCTTCCTCGACGCGCAACCTCAGACCAACAAGAAGAAAAAGGTCGGCGTGCAGGGCTACTGCATGGGCGGCCCCTTGAGCTTCCGCACCGCCGGGGCGGTTCCGGCCCGGATCGGGGCGGTGGGCTCGTTCCACGGCGGTGGCCTGACCACCAAGGGCGCCGACAGCCCGCACCTGCTGGTCGCGAAGACCAAGGCCGCCTACGCCGTCTGCATCGCCCAGAACGACGACAAGACCCAGCCTGACTCCAAGGACATCCTGAAGGCGACTTTCGCCGAGACGAAGCGGCCGGCGACCGTCGAGGTCTATCCGGCCAACCACGGCTGGTGCGTCAAGGGCAGCGCCGTCTATGACGAGGCCGCCGCCGAGAAGGCCTGGGCCGTGCTCACCGAGCTCTACAGGAAGAACCTGGGCTAGAGCCTGTGCGCCGCCAGCGCCTCGTAGTGGGGCCTGGCGGCGTCGGCGATCCGCCGTAGAGTGTCGGTCAGGGCCGGCGCGGGCGCGCGCTCGGGCGTCTCGAACCCGGTGGAGCGCTCCACCGCCTGATACCAGGCCGGCGCCCAGACGCCGTCGGAGGCCCGCCGCCCGGCCGGCCAGTTGAGCATCGCCGCGTCGAACGCGATGCTCAGCGCCGCGCAGAGCTTCGTCAGCATCCCGGCGGGATCGGCCAGCACATCGGCGCCCTCGATGACCGGCGGCGCATGGCCCAGCCGGTCGGCCTCGCGGTCGAACAGCTCGCGCTGCCGCACGATCCCGATGTCCTCCAGCGCCACCTCGGCCCGCTTCCTCACATAAGACGCGACCACTGCCGTAGGATCACGAATAAGAAATAAGTTCAAACACTTATCTGTCCATTCGAGCCCGAAGCCGGGCTGCATGTGGTGGGCCATCTGCTTCTCGTAGACCACCGGCGCCGCGGCCCCGTCCTCCAGCCGCCGGACCACCTCGCGCCAGTCCTGCGGCTGCGAGGCCAGCACCTCATCGGCCATCGGATGATCAAGCCCCGTCGCGGCGAGGTAGGCGGCGTAGAACGGCTCGTCGACCACGGCGCAGTCGGGCCGGTTCTCGAAGCTGCGCATCATCGCCGTCGAGATGTTGCGCGGCCCCGACCACATGGCGATCCGCACGCTCATCGCGCCGCGTCGGCGTCCTTCAGCGCCTCGTAGGCCGCCCTCAGGCGGGTGGTCACCGGGCCGGGCAGGGCGGCGGGCAGGACGTGGCCGTCGATCTCGCGCACTGGTGTCAGCCCGCCGAAAGTGCCGGTGACGAAGGCTTCGTCGGCGCCGTACACGTCGTCCAGCGCGAAGTCGCCGAGCGTGATCGACATACCCTCGCTCCGGCAGAGCGCTATGACGTTCGCCCGCGTCACCCCGTTGAAGCAGTAGTCGCCGGTGGAGGTCCGCACCCGGCCGTCCCTCACCCAGAAGAGGTTGGTCGCATTGCAGCTGGAAACGCAGCCGTTGGGATCCAGCATCAGCGCCTCGTCTGCGCCCGCCCTGATCGCCTCCAGCAGGGCGGTGATCAGACTGAGCCGCGAGTGGCTGTTGATCCGCATGTCGAACATGTCGGCCGGTGTGCAACGTATACTGCTGGTGAAGAGCGACAGGCCGCGGTTCACGATGGCCGGCGAGGGCTGTTTGTACTCCGCTGTGATCACGATGGTGGGCCTGCCCAGCCAGTTGCGCGGGTCCTGGTTGGCGGCGGCCTTCTCGCCGCGCGTCACCATCAGCCGCAGGTGGCCGCCGTCGGTCATGGCATTGGCGTCCAGGGTGCGCTGGATCTCGGCGGTCAGTCCCGCGCGGGACAGGCCGATGTCGAGCGCGATCTTCTCCAGCCCCCACCACAGACGGTCCAGGTGGGTCTCCAGGAACAGCAGGCGGCCCCTGTGCAGCCGCAGGCCTTCCCAGACCCCGTCGCCAAGCACGAAACCGGCGTCGAAGATCGAGACCTTCGCCTCGGCGCGCGGCACGAGCGCGCCGTTCACATAGATCCGCAGATCGGCATTGCGCGGATCGACGGCGAAATCCTGACTTCCGGCCATGGCGCAGTTCTATTTGCGGACCTAGAGACAAGCCAGAGCCCAGGCGTTGGAGTGTGACATGAGCATCGGCGGATCGACGGCGGACGCGGAACTGGCGGGCCTGGCGCCGTGGGCCGACCCTGCGTCCGCCATCACCGGCGCAGAGCGGCTTGCGCGGATGGCGAAGGCGCGCGCGCTGATGGACCAGATCGGCGCGGACGCCATCCTGATCGGGGCCGGCGCCTCGCTGCGCTATTTCGCGGGCGTGCCATGGAACGCCACCGAGCGGTTGGTGGCGCTGGTGCTGCCGCGGGTCGGCGAGCCGGTGATGATCTGCCCGCACTTCGAGGAAGGCTCGCTGAAGGCCTCGCTGGGGATCGCCGCGGGCCTGGCGCTTTGGGAGGAGCATGAGAGCCCCTACGCGCTGACCGCCGGCGTGTTGGCCAAAATGGGCGCAGGGACGCTGGCCATCGATCCGGCCCTGCCGTTCTTCGCCTTCAACGGCATTGCCAGGGCTGCGCCGGACCTCGTCATCGTCGACGGCGCGCCGGTGGTCGACGGCTGCCGGATGATCAAGTCGCCGGCCGAACTCGCCCTGATGCGCCAGGCGAAGGCCATGACGCTCGAGGTTCACCGCCGCGCCGCTGCGATCCTTGCGCCGGGGATCACCACCACCGCCGTGCGCCGCTTCATAGACCAGGCGCACCGCGCCCTGGGGGCCGACGACGGCTCGTCGTTCTGCGCAGTGCAGTTCGGGGTGGCTAGCGCCTACCCCCACGGCCTGCCCGGCGAGCAGTCGCTGGCCGTCGGCGACCTGGTGCTGATCGACACGGGTTGCCGGGTGCAGGGCTACAACTCCGACATCACCCGCACCTACGTCTTTGGGACCCCCACTGCCGAACACCGCCGGGTCTGGGAGATCGAGAAAAAGGCCCAGGCCGCCGCCTTCGCCGCCGTGAAGCCCGGCGTTCCCTGCGAGGAGGTCGACGCGGTAGCGCGCCGCGTGCTGGAGGCCGCGGGCTTTGGCCCCGACTACGACCTGCCTGGCCTGCCGCACCGCACCGGCCACGGCATCGGCCTGTCGATCCACGAGGCGCCCTATCTGGTGCGCGGCGACTCCACGCCGCTGCAGCCGGGCATGTGTTTCTCGAACGAGCCGATGATCGTGATCCCGGAGACGTTCGGGGTCCGGCTGGAGGACCACTTCCACGTCACTGAAGACGGCGCGGCCTGGTTCACCGAGCCGCAGCCCAGCCTCGACCAGCCGTTCGCCACGAATCGAGACTAGGCGGCGACCTGCGCGAGGTGAGGTTCGGACCCCAGACTGGATTCGAAGTCCTGCAGAATATCGAACAGCTCGCCCATGCCGGCGGTCAGCGGCTTGCCCTTCGGGAAGCGGTAGCGCCAGAAGGTGGCGATGTGGGACATGGTCCCCGCGCCTTCGCCCAGCGCCATGAACATGTCCGGGGATTCCAGCAGGAAGTCGCGGAACGCCGTGGCGTTGCCTTCGCCGGTCAGCTTCAAGAACACCGCGTCGTACATCTTGAGATAGCCCATGACGCCGCGGACCTGGTTCTGCATGGCGTCGCGCAGGCGCACGCGCATGTCCTCGATCGCGGCCATGAACTGGGTGTCGCGGGGACCGATCACCCTGACCTTGGCCAGCTCGGCGAGCACCTCCTTGAGGTTCGGCCAGAGGGAGTTGAGCACCCACTTGTAGTAGAGGAAGCCCTTCCAGCTGAAGATGCCTTCCCGATAGGCCTCGCCCTCCAGGCGGAGCGTCAGGCGCAGCGGTTCGAGCCGTTCGTCGGTCTTGCTGGACAGCAGCGCTTCCACCAGCTTGCTGATATTGCCGGCGCCAACGCTCTCGTCGCTGTAGGCCAGCTGGATCAGGCGAGCGATTTCACTGCCGACGAACTTCTGCATGCGATCCGAATCGCCCTGCGAAATCTCGAAATGACTGGGGCTGATCGTATAGCCGCGGCGCTTCAGATGCTCGCGCAGCAGGAAGGGGTCGAGCGATGGCAGCTCATCGATGGCGAGCAGCACTTCGGAATCGCGCAGCAGGCCGTCGACGCTGCCGCGCAGTTCCGCCAGCCGGTCCATCCAGTTGCGTTCGCCGACGAACAGCGCGCGGCCGCCCAGCGCCAGGTTGGCGCGGTCGAACGGGATGATCAGCTTGGTCGCGGTGCGGACAGGATCTTCGAACTCGTCGAGTTCCTGCTGGCGCAGGCGGTGCTTGATGATCACCGCCGCGCTGAGATTGTTGGCGTTGAACAGCGGGTCCTTGGCATGCTCCGGATCGCCGGCGTACTTCACCGCCAGCGCCGCCAGGTTCAGGACGCGGCTGGTCGAGGCGGTCTTTTCGAGGCCCCGCAGGCTTCGATAGATGCGTTCGGCTTGCTTCGACACGGGCCTAGCTTCCGGACATCAGGCCGCGGCCCAGGCGCGCGGGTCAAGCGCGTCGGGGTCGTCCAGGGCCATCTCGTCCCAGTCGAGGTCCGGCGGCGGGCTCATGGCGGCGGCGACGACGGCGGACATCTCCGCGGCCGAGGCCACGCCCACCAGGACGGCGGAGGCTTCCGGCCGTGAGAGCGCAAAGCCGAGGGCGGCCTGCAACGGGTCGGAGCGGCCCTCGGCGATCAGGCGGCGCGCGCGGCTGATCCGGCTGGCGGCGGCCTGCAGATGGTGCGGGGCGCGGTCGGGCGGCAGGAACAGCAGGCCGTTCAGGAAGATTGAGCGCAGGTGCACCTCGACCCCCATGCCGGCCAGTTCGGCCAGGGTGCCGTCGATCAGCAGCCGCTGGTCGAGCAGCGAGGCGGGCGCCTGGACCACGTCCGGCTTGAAGCGGCGGGCGAAGCCCACGGGATCGTCGGACGCATAGACCGAGACGCCGATGTTCCGGCAGAGGCCCTGGTCCTTCAACTTTCGCAGCCGATCCCAGAGCGCCGGGCCGTTGGGGCTGAACAGGTCTGTGGCGGACGGGGCCAGGATGGCGTCAACGCTGCCCACGCCCAGGCGGGCGAGCTGGGCGCGCACCTCCGCCTCGGCAAGGTCGGGGCCCCGGTCGGGACGGATGGTGGTGACAGTCAGCCTGAAAGGGTGCGGCTTGGGCATGACCTGCCCGAGCGTGATTTCTTCCGGATGCGAATGGCGGCCGACTTCCAGGAAGCCCATGCCCGAGCGGGCAGCGATCGCGAGAATATCGCGCGCTTCGGCGTCGCGCGGGCGCCCACGGGCGCCGGCCTGCTGATCGAGGCCGAATTGCCCGGACCCGAGGCCCAGCTTGTTGATCGGTGGCGTCATATGTCCGGCGGCTGGGGTTGGATCGCTTCCAATGAGCCGCCATGTTTGGACGAAGATGACTAAGAAGCCGTATCTAGGACCTTTCCGGGGTGTTAAATTTTGAACTTCCGCGATCCCCTGCCTGAGTGGCCGCTCTTCGGGATGACCGACGATGTCCGCCCGGCGCTGCGGCAGGCGAGGGCGGCGGGCGAGGCCTGCGCGCTCGCCACCCTGACCGCGGTCGAGGGCGGCGGCCCCCGGCCGGTGGGCGCCCAGATGGTCTTCGCGCCGGGTATCGCCGCCGGCTATTTCTCCGGCGGCTGCGTCGAGAGCGACGTGGCCGATCACGCCTTCACCTGTCTTGCCGACGGCCAACCGCGCACGCTGGTCTATGGCGCGGGCAGCCCATGGCCGGATATCCAGCTGCTCTGTGGCGCACGGATCGAGATTTTCCTGGAGCGGGTGGGTGCGGACGACCCCGCGCTGGCCGAGCTGCTCTGCGCCCAGGATGAACGCCGGCCGGTGGTCTGGGTCAGCGATGGCCTGACGCGTGAGTGCGGCGCCGACGCATCACCATGGCCGGAAGCCCGCGTGGTGCGGCGCCACGAGCCGGTCCATCGGCTGATCGTTGTGGGCGGCGACCCGACCGCCCTGGCCATCGCCCAGCTGGGCGCGCAGTCGGACTTCGAAACCACCCTGCTGCGGCCCAAGGGGCCAGAGGCGCCGCCGCCGATCCCGGGCGTCGCCTACCGCCGCGACGAGGCGAAGGCGGCGTTCGCCGCCATAGGCGTCGACGAATGGACCGCCATCGCCATCGCCACCCACGACCTGGAGACCGACCGCGCGGCCCTGCGCGAAGCCCTGCCGTCCGCGGCGGGTTACGTGGGCTTGCTGGGGGCCAGAAAGCGCCTGCCCGACCGGGTGGGTCAGTTGCGCGCGGAGGGCATGGCTGAGGCGCTGATCGCCCGCCTGCACGCCCCCATCGGCCTCGACATCGGCGGCAAGGCGCCCTGGGAAGTCGCCGTCTCGGTGATCGGCGAGATCATGGCGCTGCGCTATGCGCGGGCGAGCGGCAGCACCTCGACCACGGTTCCGGCCACGGCGGCCTGAGCTCCGGCCAGGCGCCGCATCAGGGCGTCGGAGGCGGCGAAGACGCTGATCAGAGACGAATCCTGGTCGCGGTAGGGCCGCACGCTGACCCCGCCCTCGGCATGGGTCAGCTTGGCGCGCAGCCAGTGCTCGCGGGGGCCATTGGCGGGCAGATCGTGCTCAAGGCGGGCGGTGATCGTCATCGGCGAGGTCGCGGCGCCCTGATAGGCGGCGAGGATGGGCTTCAGGAACATCTCGGCGCAGACGAAGGCCGAGGCCGGGTTGCCGGGCAGGCCCAGCAGCCGCCGGCCATCGCCCAGCACGCCGAAGAACGTGGGCTTGCCCGGACGGACATTGACGCTTTCCACGCGGAACGACAGTCCTAGCGCTTCGCCCGCTGCCCGCACGAGGTCGTGGTCGCCGACCGATGCGCCGCCGACGGTGACGACGAGGTCGGCCTGCGCGGTCCGAAGCGCCTCGATGACCGCCTCGAGCGTATCGCGTACTGGCTTGGCGCGGACCACGGCGCCGCCCCAGCCCTCGATCATGGCCGCCAAGGCCGGAACGCCTGAGTCGTAGATCTGAAAGGGTCCGGGCGCGGCCGGCGCCTCGACGATCTCCTCGCCGGTGGAGAGCAGGGCGACCCGGGGCCGCCGGTAAACCTGGACCTCCGCCCTGCCGGCCGAGGCCGCCAGCGACAGGCGCCAGGGGTCGATCCGGTCGCCCCGGTTGAGCAGGGTCGCGCCCCGCGCGAAGTCGCCGCCGGCCAGGCGGACGTGATGGCCAGCTTCGACCCGCGGCACGCTCACGCGCTCGCCGTCGCGCTGGGCGTCTTCCTGGATCACGATGGCGTCGCAGCTGGGCGGCAGGGCAGCGCCGGTGAAGATTCGGACGGCCTCGCCCGGCCCAACCGCGCCCTCGTAGCCATGGCCCGCCGCGCTCTCGCCGACAATACTTATGGTTCCAGGCGTATCGACCGCGCGTATGGCCCAGCCATCCATGGCGGAGGCGGCGAACGGCGGCTGGTCGCGCATGGCCGTGACGTCCTCGGCCAAGACTCGGCCGATGGATCGGGAGAGGTGCACAGCCTCGGCCGGCAGGGCGGCGATCTCCGCCAGCATCCGCGAACGGGCGTCGTCGACCGTCAGCAGCTTCACGCGGTGAAGTCTCCCGACTTGCCGCCTGTCTTGGACAGCAGCCGCACGGTTTCGATGATCATATCTTTCTGGGCGGCCTTCAGCATGTCGTAGAGGGTCAGGCAGGCGATCGAGACCGCGGTCAGGGCCTCCATCTCCACGCCCGTGGGACCTGTGGTCTTGACCCGCGCGGTGACCGCCAGGCCGCCGTCCGCGGGTTCAACCCGGACCTCGACCTTCGACAGCGCCAGCGGGTGGCACATGGGGATCAGGTCGGATGTTCGCTTCGCCGCCATCACGCCGGCGATCTCGGCAACGGCGCGCACGTCGCCCTTCTTGCCGTCGCCGGACAGGGCCAGCGCCAGCGTCTCGGCGCTCATCCGCACGAAGCCCTCGGCCACCGCCACGCGGGCCGTGGCGGGCTTGTCGGAGACGTCGACCATCCGCGCGCGGCCGGTCTCGTCGATGTGGGTGAGCCGGCTCACGTCTCCAGCAGCCGCGGCATGAGCTCGACCATGTTGCAGGGGCCATGACGGCTGTCGAGCTGAGCGGAGATCACCTTGTCCCAGCCGTCCTTCACCGCGCCGTTCGAGCCGGGCAGGCAGAACACGAACACCCCGCCGACGATGCCGGCGGTGGCGCGGCTCTGCAGGGTCGACAGCCCCACCGACGCATAGCTGACCATGTGGAAGACCACCGAGAAGCCATCGAGCCTTTTGTCGAACAGCGGTTCCACCGCCTCCGGCGTCACGTCGCGGCCGGTGATGCCGGTGCCGCCGGTGGTGACGATCGCCTCGACGAAGCCCGAGGCCACCCAGCCCTGGATCTTCTCGCGGATCTCCACGATCGAATCCTTGCAGATGGCCTTCTCGACCAGGTCGTGGCCGGCCGCCTTCACCCGCTCGGCCAGCACGTGGCCGGAGGTATCGCTTTCCTCGTCGCGGGTGTCGGAGATGGTCAGGACAGCGATCCGGACCGGCTTGATCGGCAGGCTGGCATCGATCCGGCCGCCCGGGTTGAGCGCGTTCATGTCGAGGTCTCCTTGTCCCAGCGGGCGATGTCGGCGTGGTCTTCGGCGCGGGGTTCGACCCAGCGGGCGCCGTCAGGCCCATGCTCCTTCTTCCAGAAGGGCGCCTTCGACTTCAAGTAGTCCATCAGGAAGTCGCAGGCCTCGAAGGCGGCGCGGCGGTGGCGCGCTGCGGTGGCGACGAACACCACGGCTTCGCCGGGCGCGATTTTCCCCACGCGGTGCAATATCGCGAAATCGTCGAGGCTGAAGCGGACCTTGGCATGACCGGCGACCTTGGCGATCTCGGTCTCGGTAAAGCCGGGATAGGCTTCCAGTTCCAGGACGCTGGTCGAGCCCGCCTCGGCCCGCGCAATGCCGGTGAAGGTGGCGACAGCGCCCACCTCTATCCGGTCCGCGGCGAAGGCGGTGAGCAGGGCGCCGGGATCGAAGGGTTCGAAGGTCAGCCGGATCATCCGCCGCTCATCGGCGGGAGGAAGGCGACCTCGGTGCTGGCGTTGAGCGGGGCATCGCCGCGCACGATAACCTGATCCAGCGCCACCTGGACGCCGGGGCCGGCGAGCGCCGCGCCCAGGTCGGCGTCTTCCCCGGCCAGCTTCGCCCGCAGCGCCGAGAGGAACGGGCTCTCGATCTCCCGCTCCCGCCAGCCGGCGAGGTCGCTCAGGCGCCCGAACAGCAGGACGCGGGCCATCTCAGCCGCCGGTCGTGGACATGTGCCGCGCGACCGCGGGCGCGCTGGCGCGGCCGATCTGGAAGTCGTGGCCCTTGGGCTTGGCGTCGACGGCGTTGCGAATCGCCTCGATCAGGTCGGCGTCGCTGGCCCCGGCGCGCAGGACGGCCCGCAGGTCGGCGGCGTCTTCCTGGCCAAGGCAGGTGTGCAGCGTGCCGGTGCAGGTCAGTCGCACCCGATTGCAGGCCTCGCAAAAGTTGTGGCTCATCGGCGTGATGAACCCCAGCCGCCCGCCGGTCTCGGCCACGTCGACATAGCGTGCTGGGCCGCCGGTGGTCATGGTGAGGTCGGTGAGCGTCCAGAAGCTTTCCAGCTCGGCGCGGAGCGCGGTCAGCGACAGATACTGGTCGGTGCGGTCCTGCTCCACCTCGCCCATGGGCATGGTCTCGATCAGGGTGACGTCGAGGCCCCGCCCGTGCGCCCAGCGGATCAGCTCGGGCAACTCGGCGGCGTTGTCGTCCTTCAGGGCCACGGCGTTCAGCTTGACCTGCAAGCCGGCGGCCTGCGCCGCCTCAATGCCCGCGATCACCTTGGCGATGTCACCGCCGCGGGTGAGCTTGCGGAACAGGTCCGGCTTCAGGGTATCCAGCGACACGTTGATCCGGCGCACGCCGGTGTCGGCCAGCTGGCCCGCGAACTCCGACAGCCTGGTGCCATTGGTGGTCAAGGTCAGCTCTTCCAGCGCACCGGTCTTCAGGTGACGGCCGAGCGACCCCATCAGGCCCATCATGCCCTTGCGGACCAGGGGCTCGCCGCCGGTGATGCGCAGCTTCTTCACGCCGAGGCCCACGAAGGCCGTGGCGATCCGGTCGAGTTCCTCCAGGGTCAGCACCTCGACCTTCGGCAGGAAGGTCATGTGCTCGGCCATGCAATAGACGCAGCGCAGGTCGCAGCGGTCGGTGACCGAGAGCCGCAAATAGGTCACCGTTCGGCCGAACCCGTCCACCAGGGCGGGGGCGGCTTGCGGTGAAGAGGCGTCGTAGGGCGTCATGTGGACCTGAACATAGAGAGGAAGCGGGCTTGGCGACAGGGGCAGGCTTCGAAGCGATCGTGCTGGCGGCTGGATCAGGCTCGCGGTTCGGCGGCGGCAAGCTGCTGGCGCCGTGGAAATCCGGCGTTCTGCTGCAGGGCGCGCTGGCCGCCGCCTTCGCCGCACCGGCGCGGGGGGTGACGGTCGTGACGGGCGCGGACGCCGAGGCGGTCGCCGCAGCGGCGCGGGCCTTCAACCCCGGCGTGCGCATCGTCCATGCCGCCGATTACGCCGAGGGCATGGGCGCGTCGCTCCGCGCCGGCGTCGCCAGCCTGCCGGCCGATGCGGCGGGCGCCTTTGTTTTCCTGGGCGACATGCCTCGCGCGCCGCATGCAGTGCTGAGGCCGCTGGCCGAGGCCGTGGAACGCGGCGCGCTCGCCGCGGCGCCGATGTTCAACGGCCGGCGCGGCAATCCGGTACTTCTGGGCCGCGAGCTCTTCCCAGATCTCCTGGCGCTTCAGGGCGACGAAGGCGCGCGGCGCATCCTCCAGAGCCTCGGCGACCGCCTGGCCCTGGTCGAGGCCCCTGACGATGGGGTGCTGTTCGACGTGGACCGGATGAGCGATCTGAACCGCTAGGCCTTCACGAACGGGAGGCTGGTGGTCGGTGGTTGGCCCAGCGCCAGCAGTGCATTGGCCACCGCCGGTCCGATCACCGGCGTACCGGGTTCGCCGACCCCGCTGGGCGGGTTGGTCGACGGCACGATGTAGGTCTCCACGGTTGGCGCCTCGGAGTGGCGCAGCACGCGGTAGCCGTCGAAGTTGGCCTGCTGCACCACGCCGTCCTTCAGGTCGATCCTGCCGAAAAGGGCGGCGGACAGGCCGTAGCAGGTCCCCCCCTCCATCTGCGCCGCGATCTGGTTGGGCGAGATGGCCGTGCCGCAGTCGATGGCGGTCACCACGCGGCCGACCCTGGGCTGGCCGTTCACCAGCTGCACCTCGGCCACCTGGGCGACCACCGAGCCGAAGCTCTCGTGAACCGCGACGCCGCGGGTCCATCCCGCCGGCGCGGGGGTGCCCCAGCCGGCCTTTTCGGCCGCGAGGTTCAGAACCGACAGGTGCCGCGTCGCGCCCGCCTTGGTGTATAGCGCCCGGCGGTACTCCACCGGATCCTTGCCCGCCCGCTTGGCGAGCTGCTCGATGGTGTGCTCCATCACGAAGGCGGTGTGAGTCGCGCCGACCGAACGCCACCACAGGACTGG
>JBBREC010000096.1:0-13967 GCA_038203295.1 Caulobacterales bacterium | reverse complement strand
ACACCGTGCAGGGCTCCGACGCCAAGGCCAGCGCCAACACCGAGCGGCTGCAGAAGCTGGGCGCGAAGATCTTCATCGGCCACGACGGCGCTCACGTGGAGGGCGCCTCGGCCATCGTCTATTCGACCGCCGTGAAGGCCGACAATCCGGAGATGCAGGCCGGCCGCGAACGCCGCCTGCCGCTGGTCCGCCGCGCCGAGATGCTGGCCGAGCTGATGAGATTGCAGTTCTCGGTGGCGGTGGGCGGTACGCACGGCAAGACCACCACGACCTCGATGGTCGCGGCCCTGCTGGACGCCGGCGGCCTGGACCCCACGGTGGTCAACGGCGGGATCATCAACGCTTACGGCACCAACGCCAAGGTCGGGACCGGCGACTGGATCGTGGTCGAGGCCGACGAGAGCGACGGCACCTTCCTGAAGCTCAAGTCGACGGTGGCGATCGTCACCAACATCGACCCGGAGCACCTGGACCACTACGGCGAGTTCGACGCGGTGAAGAAGGCGTTCCGGGACTTCGTCGAGAACATCCCGTTCTATGGGTTTGCAGCGGTCTGCATCGACCACCCGGAAGTCCAGGCCATGGCGGCCCGGGTCGAGAACCGGCGGCTCGTCACCTATGGCGTCAACCCACAGGCCGAGGTCCGCGCCGAGAACATCACCCAGGGGCCGGACGGCGCCCACTTCGACGTGGTGATCCGACCGCCCATCACCGAAAAAGGTGACGGCGCGCCGATGCGCTGGGACGGCCTGCACCTGCCAATGGCCGGCCATCACAACACGCTCAATGCGCTGGCCGCTATCGCCGTCGCCCGCGAACTCAGCGTCAGCGAGGCCGATATCCGCAAGGGCCTGATCGGCTTCGAAGGCGTGAAACGGCGCTTCACCACCACGGGCGTCGCCAACGGCGTGCGGATCATCGACGACTATGGCCACCACCCGGTCGAGATCGCCTCGGTGCTCAAGGCCGCCCGGGCGGTGACCGGGGGCCGGGTGATCGCAGTGGTGCAGCCGCACCGCTACTCACGCCTTTCGGACCTGTTCGACGAGTTCTGCGCCTGTTTCAACGACGCCGATGTGGTGATCGTGGCCGATGTCTACGCGGCCGGCGAAGCGCCGCTGGCGGGCTTCGACAAGGACAGCCTGGTCGAGGGCCTGCGCCGCTACGGCCACCGGCGCGTCCTGCCGCTGGAAAACCCCGCAGCCCTGGCCGGCCTGGTCCGAGCCGAAGCCAAGGCGGGCGACGTCGTCGTCCTGCTTGGCGCCGGCGACATCACCGGTTGGGCCTACGCCCTGCCGGGCGAGCTTGAGGCGCTCGGCGCAGCATGAGCTGGCGCGACCAGCTGCCGGCGGTGCGGGGCAGGCTGCTGCGCGACGAGGCGCTCGCGCCCTTCACCTGGTTCCGGGTCGGCGGCCCGGCCGAGTTGATCTTTCTGCCCGAGGACGAGGACGACCTCGCGGTGTTCCTGAAGGGCCTCGATCCAGCCGTCCCGGTGATGCCGCTGGGCGTCGGCTCGAACACCCTGGTCCGCGACGGCGGGGTCGAGGGCGTGGTGATCCGGCTGGGCCGGGGATTCAACCGGGTCGAGCCGCGCGGGGACAACCGGATATTCGCCGGCGCCGGCGTGCCCGACGCCATCCTTGCGCGCGAGGCCGGCAAGGCCGGGATCGCCGGGCTGGAGTTCTATCGCGGCGTCCCCGGCTCGGTCGGTGGCGCGCTGGTGATGAACGCCGGCTGCTATGGGGCCGAGACCAGGGACGTGCTGGTCGAGGCCTATGCGCTGACCCGCGCCGGCGAGCGCCTGACGCTCTCCAACCCCGAGCTCGGCTACAGCTACCGCAAATCCGCCCGCGCCGCCGCCGAGCCGCTGATTTTCACCGGCGCGCTGTTCCAGGGGACACCCGACGATCCCGCCGCCATTGAGGCCCGCATGGCCGAAATCACCGCCCGGCGCGAGACCACCCAGCCGGTTCGCGAGAAGACGGGTGGCTCGACGTTCAAGAACCCGCCCGGCCACTCGTCCTGGAAGCTGGTCGACGAGGCCGGCTGGCGTGGCAAGCTCTACGGCGGAGCGATGTTCTCGCCGCTGCACTCCAACTTTCTGATCAACACCGGCGAGGCCACCGCCGCCGACCTGGAAGGTCTCGGCGAGGCCGTGCGGGCCGATGTGCTCGCCAAGACCGGCGTCCAGCTCGACTGGGAGATCAAGCGGATCGGCAAATCCCGGTGAACAGATCGGGCGGGGAGGGGCGGGTGTCCTGGAAATTCTTGAGCGCTCTGACAGCGGGGATGCTTTTCGGGTTCACGCTGTCTTCACCGGCGCAGGCGATCTGCCGCCCGCCTGGCGAGTGGGCCGATTTCCGACAGGGCGGGGTCAGCCTGCGCGCTCGCATCGTCGGCCGCGGACCGCCGGTCCTGGTGATCCCGTCGCTTGGGCGGGGACCTGCGGACTTCGACGCACTATCCGCCTTTCTGGTGGAGCGAGGCCGGGCCGTTGTCGCCTTCGAGCCACGCTGGTTCGGAACGTCCTCAGGCCCATCCGACGCCGACCTCCTCAGCCTCGCGGACGATGCCTCCTTCGTGCTGGAAAAGCTCTGCCCGGGGTCTCAGGCCGACGTGATCGGCCATGCCCACGGCAATCGCGTCGCCCGAGCCCTGGCCTCGCAGCACTCGGACCAGGTCCGCAGCCTCATTCTGCTGGCGTCCGGCGGTCAGCAACCGATCCCGCCGGCGATCACAGCCGCTATCGGCGACTCGGCGGCGGAAGGTCGCCTCTCCGACGCCCAGCGCCTGGCCAGCCTGCAGACCGCCTTCTTCGCCAAGGGTCATGACCCCAGCGGCTGGCTGACGGGCTGGAGTCCGCAGGCGGCCGAACGGCAGTCGGCCGCCAACCGGCGCACCAAGGACCACCTGTGGCAGGCCGCCGGTTCGGCGCCGGTCCTGGTGGTCCAGGCACTGGAGGATCCGGTCGCGCCCATCGAGAACGCGATCGCCCTTAAGGCCTTGGCGCCGGACCGCGTTCGGATCGTGCGCCTGACTCACGCCAGCCACGCCATGCTGCCTGAACAGCCCAAGGCTATCGCGCGGGTGGTGGACGCCTTCCTCGCGGGGACCATTGACGAAGCGCATCTTCAGGCCATCGTCGATCAGAACCTCGCGCCCTGAGCGCCCAGCTTCGGCCACGCGCCTTGCCGGCCCCGCCCGCCAGTGGCTGGACTTGACGAGAATCCTCGACAGGCGCACCCCGAATTCATGCGCATTCTGACCCTGCTGGCGGCTTCCGCCCTTGCCCTGACTGCCTGTCCGGCCCTGGCCGAGGACATGACCGCGAAAGCGTCCGCTCTCGCCGAAAGGGCGCTGAAGGACCCCACCGGCTGGGAGGTGATCGAGAGCCTGACCACCGAGGTGGGCGCGCGGCCGGTCGGCTCGCCGGCCATGACGCGGGCCAGGGACTGGGGCGTCGCCAAACTGAAGGCGCTGGGCTTCGAGAACGTCCATGTCGAACCCTTCAGCACCGGCGCCTGGTCGCGCGGGGCGGAGTCCGCCGACGTCGTCGGACCCTGGCCGCAGAAGCTGGCGATCCTCGGCCTCGGCGGCTCGTCGCCGACGCCGGCCGGCGGCCTGACCGCGCCGATCGTGGTCTTCGCCACCTACCGCGCCATGCTCGACCAGCCGCCCGGATCGCTCACTGGCAAGATCGCCGTGGTCACCGAGAAGATGACCCGAACCCAGGACGGCTCCGGCTATGGCGGCATCAACGCCAACCGCACCCAAGGGCCGGTCGAGGCCGCCAAGCGAGGCGCGGTCGCCTATCTGGTCCGCTCGCTGTCCACCGACGATACGCGTCTGCCGCATACAGGCGCCGCGGCGCCCGGCGGCATCCCGGCTGCTGCGCTTTCGACGGTCGACGCCGAGCTGCTCGACCACATGGCCGCGCGCGGCAAGACCGTGTCCGTCCGGCTCGACATGGCCTCCAGCTACAACCCGGCCGCCGAGGCCTGGAATGTCGTTGGCGAGATCAAGGGCGCCGGCGCGCCCGACGAGGTGATCGTGGTTGGCGGCCACCTCGACAGCTGGGATCCCGGCACAGGCGCTATCGACGACGGCGCGGGCGTGGCGATCATGACCGCCGCGGCGAAACTGGCCGGCGCGGACAGGCCCCGGCGCACCATCCGCATGGTGATGTTCGGTTCGGAAGAGCAGGGCGGCAGCGGTGGCGCCTACGCCGCGGCCCACAAGTCCGAGGTGGGCAAGGTCATCGTGGCCGGCGAGAGCGACGACGGCGCGGCCCTGATCTGGAGCCTGAACCTGCCCAAGGCCTCGGCCGCCCATCCAGCGATGAAAGCGTTCCTGTCCGCCATCGGCCAGCTCAAGGTTATCGTCGAACGAGGCCCCCCCTCGCAGGGCGGCGCGGACATCTCCGGCCTGATGCTGGCCGGCGTACCCTTTGTGGACTTCCACCAGGACTCCAGCCGCTACTTCGACCTGCACCATTCGGCGGACGATACGCTGGACAAGATCAAGCCGGAGGAACTGGCCCAGAATGTCGCGGTCTGGACCGCCTTCATCTACACCGTCGCCAACAGCGACATCGATTTCCGCAAGCTGGCGACGCCCGCCCAATGACCGGACCCCTGAGTGGAAAACACGTCGCTGTCCTGCTGGGCGGGCTGTCGTCGGAGCGGGAGGTCAGCCTGGTCTCCGGCCGCGAATGCGCTGACGCTCTGGAGCGCCTCGGCGCGAAAGTCAGCCGGGTCGATGCGGGCCGCGATCTCGCCCAGGTGCTGACCCAGCTGAAGCCCGACGTCTGCTTCAACGCGCTGCACGGCGAATGGGGCGAGGACGGCTGCGTGCAGGGCGTGCTTGAGACGCTGGCCGTTCCGTACACCCACTGCGGGGTGCTGGCCTCGGCCCTGGCCATGGACAAGGCGAAAGCCAAGGCCGTACTAGCCGCCGCCGGCGTCGTGGTCCCGGGCGGCGGGCTTTTCAACCGCTTCGAGGCGGCCGCCAACCACGTCATGCCGCCGCCCTATGTGGTGAAGCCCAACGCCGAGGGATCCTCGGTCGGCGTCTTCTTGGTGTTCGAGGGCGCCAACAGCCCGCCACAGGAGATCGTCGCGCCGTCCTGGACCTTTGGCGAAGAGGTGATGATCGAGCCCTACATCCGCGGCAAGGAACTCGCGGTCGGCGTGATGGATGGCAAGGCGATGACCGTCACCGACATAATTTCGCGCACAGGTTTCTATGACTACGACGCAAAGTACGGTGAGGGGGGGTCTGAGCACGTCGTGCCGGCTCCCATTCCAGCCCATGCTTTTGAAAAAGCTATGAGAATGTCCGAGATGGCGCACGCTGCGCTTGGTTGCCGGGGGGTTACCCGCTCGGACCTTCGTTATGACGATATTAACGACGTTCTGGTCCTTCTGGAGGTCAATACCCAGCCCGGCATGACACCCACATCTCTGGTTCCAGAGCAGGCGGCGTCGCAGGGGGTGGATTTCGACCGACTGGTGCTTTGGATCACGGAGGACGCGTATGCCCGCGGCGGTGCGGGGGGGACCCAAGAGGCAGGTTAAGTCTCAGGTAAAAGCACCCCCCAGCTCGAGGCAGCGTTCCCAGGCCCAGGCGCCCGCGCGCCAGGGTCATGGTCTTTCCGCGAAGTGGGCCCTGGCCGGCGCAGGTCTGGTGCTGGTGCTCGCGCTGGGCGTGACGCTGTCCACAGGCCATCGAGGTGAGATGCTGGCCAATGCCACGGGGCGGGCCATCGACGGCAAGTTCGGTGACGCCGGCTTTCGCCTGAAGGCCATCCACGTCGAGGGCGCATCGCCCATGGCCACCGCCGACATCGTCAGGGTCGCGGGACTCTACAAGGACCAGCCGTTGCTGGGCATGGATCTCGAGGCGCTGCGCAAGCGCGTCGAGACGGTGGGATGGGTCAAGGAGGCCCGCATCGTGCGCCTGCTGCCCGACACCCTGGTGGTCGCCGTCGTCGAGCGCCGCCAGCTCGCGGTCTGGCAGCACGCCGGCCATCAGTTTGTCATCGACGACCACGGCAAGGTGATCCCCGAGGCCGACGCCGGACGCTTCGCCGGCCTCCCGCTGGTGGTGGGCGAGGGCGGCGCCGAGCATGCACCGGAAATCCTGCCCGTCATCGCCCAGCGGCCGAAGCTGATGGAGCGCATGGACGCCTTGGTCCGGGTCGACGATCGCCGCTGGGACCTGCGCCTTAAGGACGGCTCGCTGATCCAGCTGCCCGCGGTCGGCGAGGAAGAGTCGCTCATGCGCCTCGAACAGCTCGACCAGCGTTCGCGGATCATGGAGCTCGGATTCGAGCGCATCGACCTGCGCAACCCCGAGGTCGTGGCCGTCAGGCCCCGCCAAGCCCCCCGGCCCGGCAGCGCGCTCGCTGCGGACGGTATCTGAGACCTGTAGACGGAAGACCGACGGATGTTGAATTTGGCGACCCGTGCTGAGGAGAAGAAGCCCCGTCCCGAGGCCAGGAGCCACGAGGGACGCGAGGGCCTCAAGGCCGCGCTGGTCCGCCCGCCGGTGGTCGCCGCCGTCGATCTGGGCGCCTCGAAAGTCACCTGCTTCATCATGAAGCCCGATGGCGTGCGCCGGGGCGACCGCACGCTGACCACCGCCGGCGTCGGCTATGTCCAGTCGCGCGGCGTTCGCGGCGGCTCGATCATCAATCTTGATGAGGCCTCCGAGGCTATCGCCCAGGCGGTCGAGCGGGCTGAGAACGTCGCGGGCGTCAACGTCCAGGGCGTCACCGTCGCCACGGCCGGCGGCCAGCTGACCTCGCACCGCGTGGCGGGCCGCGTCTCGATCGGCGCGCGGCCGATCTCCGACAACGACCTGGCCCGCGCCATCAACCACGCGCTCGCCCAGATCAAGCTGCCGGGCCGGCGCGCCGCCCACATCCTGCCGATCTCCTGGTCGGTGGACGGGCAGGGCGGGGTGCGCGATCCGCGCGCCATGTTCGGTCGCACGCTCGGCGTAGAGCTGCTGGTCGTCTCGGTGTCCGAAGCCGTGTTCCAGACCCTGGGCGCCTGCGTCGAGCGCGCCCACCTGCAGTTCGATGGCGTAGTCGCCGCGCCCTTCGTCTCGGCGCTCGCCGCGCTGGAGGAAGACGAGATGGACCTGGGTTCGGTCTGCATCGACATGGGCGGCGGCTCGACCTCGGCGGCCGTGTTCAACCTGGGTTCCGTGGTCCACGTCGAGACCGTGCCGGTCGGCGGCCAGCACGTGACCCAGGATATCGCCCGCGGTCTCTCCACCTCCATCGCCGGCGCCGAGCGGATCAAGACCCTGCACGGCTCGGCCATCGCCTCGGCCAACGAGGACCGCGAGATGATCGAAGCGCCGCCGCGCGGCGACGACCCCGGTGCGGGCCCGGTCATCGCGCCGCGCAGCCTCTTGAAGGGCATCATCGCGCCACGCGTCGAAGAGACCCTTGAACTGCTCCGCGACCGCCTGAAGAACTCCGGCTGCCCGATCGAGGCGGGCGCGGGCCTGGTCTTGACTGGCGGCGCGAGCCAGCTTCAGGGCGTGCGCGAAGTGGCCGTGCGTGTGTTCGACCGTCCGGTGCGCCTGGGGCGTCCGCGCCGGGTGCCGCACCTGGCCGACGCCGCCTCAGGTCCGGCCTTCACGGCCGCCGCCGGCATCCTGCACCGCGCCGCCTTCGGGCCCCGCGAGGCGGTCAGCGCCAAGGCGCTGGCCTCCGCCAAGCTGCGCCGCGAACCGCTCGATCCCCGCGCCAACCCGGTGGCCAAGGCCGCCGCCTGGCTGCGCGACAACCTCTGAGGCCCCAGGCCGGGCGCTGCGCTCCGCGCCCCGCGTTTTGTCTTCAGCTCGCGAGCTTGCGCTCCGCCGCGAAAGGACTGAGACCAAGCCATACCTGCATGTCCGCCGCCAGGCGCCGGTCGCCGGTCAGGGCCAGCCGGCCCGCGCCCAGCGCAGCGCGCACACTGTCCAGGCCCATCCAGATCGCAGTCATGGTGCGCAGGTCAGTGGTTACGAAGAGATCGACGTTGAAGCCCGGATCGACGGAGCAAAGGTCCACCTCGGCGTCAGACTCGACGATCAGCCACCAGGATCTCTGGGTCGAGGGCAGGCCGGGATAGAGGAACTGGATCACGCTGCGCCGCTTGGGCAGGGGCATGAGGTTCAGGTTGCGGCGCATGTCCCACATCAGCAGCGTCACATCGAGATTCTGCAGCGTCAGGTCGGTCTCCACCCATCGCTGGCCCCAGACCCCGAACGCCATCACCACCGGGCCGAGCTCGCGGCCGGCCTCGGTCAGGTGATATTCCGGCGTGGCGCGGTCGGGCGAGTTGGCGGCGCGGCGGATCACGCCGGCGGCCTCGAGGTCCTTTAGCCGCTGCGAAAGTAGCGCTGGCGACATCCGCGGCACCCCGCGGCGCAGGTCGTTGAACCTTGTCGAGCCCGCCATCATTTCGCGCAGCAGTACGACCGTCCAGCGGGTGCACAGCACCTCCGCCGCCATGGCGACCGGACAGAATTGCTGGTAGCTGCCCCGGGTCATGAGCCCCTCCGTTCGTCGATTTAATCTTGACCCTAGTCCGTTCGTGCAGGGGTCAATAGTTCAGTAACTGTACCACCTCTGGCGCGCGTGCTGAACTGCGGGTTGGCTGCGGGCAGGTCTCCAGGTTCATGGCGAGCACAGGGCTCGCCTCAACCCCATGGAGACGGTTCATGCCGCGCCTCGACATTCAACTCATCAGGGGCGCGGCGTTCAGCGCGCTCGTCCTCGGACTGGCCGCCTCGCAGGCGTCGGCCGCCACCCTGACCCGCAGCGTCGACGTCAAGGGCTCGCCCGCCGCGGTCTGGGCCGCGATCGGCTCATATTGCGCCATCGCGACCTGGCACCCGGCAATCGGCTCCTGCATGACTGACGGCAGGACGCCTGTGACCCGCACACTGCTGACCCGGGACGGCGCGAAATTCGTGGAATTGCAGACCGCCCGCAACGACGCTGCTCACAGCTATTCCTATAGCTTCACCTCGGCCCCGGTGCCGGTGACCGACTACGTCTCGACGTTCAGCGTGGTGGCCAAGGGTCCGGGCGTCTCCACCGTGACCTGGACCGGGACCTACACGCCCAACGCCGGCAAGGCCGCCGACGCCAGCGGCGCACTGACCGGCATCTATGAAAGCGGTCTGGCCGCGATCAGGGGCAAGCTCGGCCAGTAGCACGTTCGGCAGTGGCGGCTCGTCCCGCCGCTCCCGGTCATCCCGGCGACCCCCTAAGCTCGCCGGGATGGCGCCTCGCTGGCGACGCCGTTCAGCCGATCCCTGGAAAAAAGCTGCGAAAGCTGTTGATTTCGCCAATATTCGGCCACCGAGTCACTGTGTCGCAATTGCACCAGCGATTCGGCTTATCCCTTGTCGCGCAAGGGATTTTTTCCTTCCGGCCAAGCTCGACCCGCTCGCGACTCACGCTATGCGATTAACACTCGATTAAGGGTGTTTGGAGCGTACTTAACGCATCCTTACCAAGGTGCTTCGGCGGGGGATCGTCAGGCGCACCTGGTCGCATTTCGGAAGGACGCAGGGATTCCATGGCCATCGCACTTTCAGCGCCGCGCGCGACAGAATTGAAGCCGCGCATTGTGGTCTTTGGCGTCGGCGGCGCCGGCGGCAATGCGGTCAACAACATGATCGAGGCCGGCCTTGAGGGCGTGGAGTTCGTGGTTGCGAACACCGACGCCCAGCAGCTCGCCTTTGCCAAGACCGACCGGCGCATCCAGTTGGGCGTGATGGCGACGCAAGGGCTCGGCGCCGGCGCCCATCCCGAAATCGGCATGAGCGCGGCCGAGGAGAGCATCCCGGAAATCGGAGAGCATCTCGACGGCGCCCACATGGTGTTCATCACCGCGGGCATGGGTGGCGGCACCGGCACCGGCGCGGCCCCCATCATCGCCAAGTGCGCTCGTGAGCGCGGCATCCTGACCGTGGGCGTGGTCACCAAGCCCTTCCACTTCGAAGGCCGCCACCGCATGCGCCTGGCCGACGCCGGCATCGGCGAACTGCAGCGCTACGTCGACACCCTGATCGTGATCCCCAACCAGAATCTGTTCCGCGTCGCCAATGAGCGGACCACCTTCGCCGAAGCGTTCGGCATGGCCGACCAGGTCCTGCACTCGGGCGTCCGCTCGATCACCGACCTGATGGTGCTGCCCGGCCTGATCAACCTCGACTTCGCCGACGTCCGCACGGTCATGACCGAAATGGGCAAGGCGATGATGGGCACCGGCGAGGCGACCGGCGACGACCGCGCGCTGATGGCCGCCCACAATGCCATCCAGAACCCCCTGCTGGACGAAGTCTCGCTGAAGGGCGCCAAGGCCGTGCTGGTCAATGTGACCGGCGGCCTCGACATGACCCTGCTGGAAGTCGATGAGGCGGCGAACGCCATCTCCGAACAGGTCGACCCGGAAGCCAACATTATCTTCGGCGCGGCTTTCGACCCGTCGCTCGACGGCATGATCCGCGTCTCGGTGGTCGCCACCGGCATGGACGGCGCCTCCATGGCTGCCATCGAGCCCAAGATCGAGAGGCGGCCGATGACCGCCCCGCCGCTGATGGCGCCGGAAACCCGTACCACGTCGACCGAATCCGCCGCCGCGCCGGCCTACGCCATGGCCGCTCCGGCCCCTGCCTATGGCGAGCCTGCGCTCGCCACCGAGGCGGTGGACGAGGAACAGCCCGACCTCTACGCCGCGCCCGTCGCGGCCGAGGCGCCCGCGGCCCCCCCGATCACCCGCATCGTCGACCCCTCGGTCGCGGACGAAAACGACGCCCCGCTGTTCGCCGAGCCGGCCTATGAGGAGCGTCGTCCGCGCGGCGGCTTCCTCAGCCTCTTCGGTGGGCGCCCGCGATACGACTCGCCACCCCAGGCGCAGCAGGCTCCCTCCCAGCGTCCGATGGCCAGCCGTGGCGGCGCCCAGCCGATGGAAGCTGCCCAACCCGAAGAACAGGCCGACGCCGGCGAGGATCTGGAAATTCCCTCGTTCCTCCGCAGGCTCGCCAACTAGGCCACAGAAAAGTCTTGTTTTTCCATGCGCTGCGGAAGCCCACCGGCTTCCGCAGCGTTTGTCATCTAAGGCTTCCGTTAACCCTTCAGATACCGAAACATTGCGAAACAGGATGTGCTTTGCTGCGTCGCACCAATCACCCTACTCGGGCGTTGGGGCGATACGGCTTTAAGAAACAGCTCCTCGTTTCTGGCCCAGAATGCAGGAAGGTCCCAGCGTGGCTGCAGACGGTTTCCAGAGCGGGGCTTTCCAGCACACGGTTCGCGCACCGGCGGTTTTCGCGGGCGTGGGTGTGCACACCGGCGCCTACACGCGTGTCTCCGTGCGTCCAGCCGCGGCCGATGAAGGCATAGTCTTCGTTCGCACTGACATCACGGATCTCGACAACCGCGTGCCAGCCTCGGCCGAGGCGGTCTGCAAGACCCAGCTCGGCACTGTCATCGGCAACGCGGCCGGCGTCACCGTGGCCACCATCGAGCACCTGATGGCCGCTCTGGTGATGCTGGGCATCGATAACGCCGTCGTCGAGCTCGACGGCCCCGAGATGCCGATCATGGACGGCTCCTCCCTTCCGTTCGTCCAGATCCTGGAGCGGGCCGGTAAGCGGGTTCTGCACGCGCCGCGCCGGTTCATCGAGATCCTGGATACTGTGGAAGTCATCGACGGCGACAAGCGCGCCGCGCTGAAGCCTGCAATGCGCTTCGAAGTGTCCTTCGAGATCAGCTTCCCGTCGGCGGCCATTGGCCGCCAGTTCGTCGACCTGCCGATGGACGAGCACGCCTTCCGCCGCGAACTGGCCGATTGCCGCACCTTCGGCTTCCTGCACGAGGTCGAGGCCCTGCGGGCCATGGGTCTGGCCCGTGGCGGCTCCATGGACAATGTCGTGGTCATCGAAGGCGACCGTGTCCTGAACCCCGAAGGCCTGCGCCGCCCCGACGAGTTCGTCCGCCACAAGGCGCTCGACGCCATCGGCGACCTCTATGTCCTTGGCGCGCCGATCATCGGCCGTTTCGAGGGCGAGCTCGCCGGCCACGGAATCAACAACCAGCTGGTCCGCGCGCTGCTGGCCCGCCCGGACGCGTGGCGCGTCCGCACTTTCGCCGACGAGATGGCGATCGCGGTCTAGGAACGCTCCAGAAGCCGCGGCGCAAGGTCTCTTGGCGGCCCCGTTCCGTTTGCGCGACTTCTCCGGTGGTGTAGAAGCGATTTCTCGCGTGGGGGCGCGCGCTGGTGCTTTGAGGTGATGGTGTCCTTTCTACGCAATTCTTGGGCTCGCCCGGTGCTCGTCGCCGGCTTCTGCGCCCTGGCCCTCGCAGGCTGTGCCGCCAACAAGAAAAACAAGCCCCGCCTGGCCTATGAGGAGCGCCCGGTGGAGCTGCTCTACGCCACCGGCGCGGACCGGCTTGACCGGCACCTGTGGGCCCAGGCCGTCGACTACTTCCAGGAAGTGGAGCGCCAGCACCCCTATTCGGAGTGGTCGCGCCGTTCGATCCTGATGCAGGCTTTCGCCCACTATCAGGCCAACAACTATGACGAGGCCATCGGCGACGCCGACCGCTTCATCTCGCTATATCCCGGCAACGCCACGGCCGCCTACGCCCACTACCTGAAGGCCATCTGCTATTTCGAGCAGATCGTCGACGTGGGCCGGGACCAGGCCGCCACGGGCCAGGCCCTGGAGAACCTGCGCGAAGTTTCCCAGCGCTATCCGCGCACTGAATACGCCGCCGACGCCCGTCTGAAGATGGACATGGTCAATGACCAGCTGGCCGGCAAGGAAATGACCGTCGGCCGCTACTATCTGCGCCAGGGTGACACGCTTGCCGCCGTCGGCCGGTTCAAGACCGTCATCGACAGGTATCAGACCACCAGCCACACGCCCGAGGCGCTGTACCGGCTGGTGGAAGCCTATCTCACATTGGGCCTGCTGGACGAGGCCAGGAAGAACGGCGCGGTGCTTGGCTACAACTACCCTGGCGACGGCTGGTACGCCGACGCCTACCGGCTTCTCACCTCCAAGGGTCTGCGTCCGGCGGTCGAGCCCGATGGTGGCGGCCGGAAGGGCTTCTTCCGCATCCCGTTTATCAAGGACAAGAACATCACGGTGAAGCCGCCAGCCGCGGCCATGTCGCCTGCCCAGGCGATGGCGCCCAAGGCTGCGTCCACCGAGCCGACCGCCACGGTGACCAAGGACACCAAGGATCCAAACGCCAAGGTCAAGAAGCGCGGCTGGTTCCGCATCCCTTTCACCAAGGGCTAGTCGGACTTCGCCCGGCCTCATCGTCGGGCGCGCTGGCGCATGAGAACAAAAAGTGATCAACTGTGACTCGGCGGCCCTGATGTCGGGCTCTGATTCCGGGTGATCGTCCCTCCATGCTGATCGGTTTGTGGATCCGCGACGTGGTGCTGATCGAGGCCCTGGACCTGTCCATCGGGCCGGGCCTCACCGCGCTGACCGGCGAGACCGGGGCTGGCAAGTCGATCATCCTTGATGCGCTGGGCCTGGCGACGGGCGCGCGCGCCGACGCCGGCCTCGTGCGCCGCGGCGCGGCCCAGGCCATGGCGTCCGCGGTGTTCGCGCCCGCACCCACCCATCCCGTCTGGGATCTGCTGGAGGAAAAGGGGCTCTCCTACGCCCGCGACGAGGACCTCGTCCTGCGCCGCTCGCTCAGCGCCGACGGTCGTAGCCGCGCCTTCGTCAACGACCAGGCAACCGGCGTTGGCGTGCTCAAGGAGGTCGGCGAGGCCCTGCTTGAGGTCCACGGCCAGCACGAGACCGTGGGCCTGCTCGACAGCCGCACCCATCGCCCGATGCTCGACAGCTTCGGCGGCCTTGAGGACCTGGCCGCCAAGGTGGCGCAGCGCTGGCGCGGCTGGCGCGAGGCGCGGGAGCGAATCGAGGCC
>JBBREC010000095.1:0-14028 GCA_038203295.1 Caulobacterales bacterium | reverse complement strand
GAACCAGCGCAGGCCGCGCATATCGCGCGCCGTGGCGGCCATATCCGGATCGCGCAGCACCACGAAGGCCGACAGCCTGCGGTCATCGAACAGTTGCTGATGGGTCGCCAGCATCTTCAGCGCGGCGCCACTGGCGTCCGGGTCGCCGGCCGGCAAAAAGGTCAGCAGGACGTAGCGGCCAGCCGCCGTGTCGAACACGAATTGCGGATTTGAGGGCGTGGGCGCCGTGAACCAGGGCGCGGGCTCGCCCGACGACAGCGGCATGGAAAGTCCTTTCGCCTCCCTTCTAGGGCGGTCCGCGGCGGCGGTCACGATGTTCGATATGGCCGCGCGCGCTCGCGCGCACGCGAGAGAGTTGGCGCGGGGGTCTTCAGAATGCTAACTAAGAGCCCCATATACCCAGTCCGATTCTAGCGGCGAAATCCCTCCTTTGACCGACGACAACACCACCCCTCCGGACGACCGGCGCGGGGGCATCGCCCCTATCGCAATCGAGGACGAACTGAAGCGTTCGTATCTTGACTACGCGATGAGCGTGATCGTCAGCCGCGCGCTGCCGGACGTCCGCGACGGCCTGAAGCCGGTGCACCGGCGCATTCTGTTCTCGATGGGCGAGCAGGGGCATACGCCCGACCGCTCCTACGTGAAATCGGCCCGCATTGTCGGCGACGTGATGGGCAAATATCACCCGCACGGCGACCAGGCGATCTACGACACCATGGTCCGCATGGCCCAGCCGTTCTCGATGAACCTGCTGCTCATTGACGGTCAGGGCAACTTCGGCTCGGTGGACAACGATCCCGCCGCGGCCATGCGCTACACTGAAAGCCGGATGACCAAGGCGGCGATGGCGATCCTCGCCGACCTCGACAAGGATACTGTCGACTTCAAGGACAACTACGACGGCTCCGAGCACGAGCCCGTGGTCCTGCCATCGCGCATCCCGAACCTGCTGGTGAACGGCGCAGGCGGCATCGCTGTCGGCATGGCCACCAACATCCCGCCGCATAACCTCGGCGAAGTGGTCGACGCCTGCCTCGCCTATATCGACGATCCCGAGATCAGCCTGGACGCCCTGCTGGATATCGTCCCAGGCCCGGACTTCCCCACCGGGGGCGAGATCATCGGCCGGACCGGCGCGCGCACGGCCCTGATGACTGGCCGCGGCTCGGTGATCATGCGCGGCACCGCGACCGTCGAGGAGATCCGCAAGGATCGCGAGGCGATCATCATCCACTCGATCCCATTTCAGCTGAACAAGGCCGCGCTCGTCGAGCGCATCGCCGAGCTGGTGCGCGAGAAGCGGATCGAGGGCATTTCCGACCTGCGCGACGAGAGCGACCGCGACGGCATGCGCATCGTCATTGAGACCAAGCGCGACGCCGCCGCCGACGTGATCCT
Organism: Caulobacterales bacterium; assembly: GCA_038203295.1. Lineage (GTDB taxonomy): Bacteria > Pseudomonadota > Alphaproteobacteria > Caulobacterales > Caulobacteraceae > Phenylobacterium. The sequence continues at coordinate 12,627 of JBBREC010000095.1, read as the reverse complement.
GAACCAACTCTATCGGTACACGCCGCTGCAAAGCTCCTTCGGCGTCAACATGCTGGCGCTGAACCGCGGGCGGCCGCTGCAGATGGGTCTGCGCGACATGGTCACCGCCTTCGTCGACTTCCGCGAGGAAGTCGTCGTCCGGCGCACTAAGTTCGAGCTGTCGAAGTCCCGCGACCGCGGCCACGTGCTGGTTGGCCTGGCGATCGCCGTCGCCAACATCGACGAGTTCATCCACATCATCCGCTCGTCGAAGGACCCGGCCGAGGCCCGTGAACGGCTAATCGCCAAGGACTGGCCGGCGGGCGACATGCTGCCGCTGGTCGAGCTGATCCAGGACCCGCGCACGCTGGTCATCGACAAAAACCTGATCCGGCTATCGGACGAGCAGGCCCGCGCCATCCTGGCGCTCACCCTGTCGCGCCTGACCGGCCTTGGCCGCGACGAAATCTTCGCCGAAGCTCAGGACCTGGCCACCGCCATCCAGGGCTACCTGGAGCTGCTTGCGTCTCGCGAAAAGATCATGGCGATCGTTCGCGAGGAACTGGTCGAAGTCCGCGCCGCCTTCGCTGTGCCGCGCCGCACCCAGATTGTCGACGGCGACGCCGACGTCGAGGACGAGGATCTTATAGCGCGCGAGGACATGGTCATCACCGTGACGCACGGTGGCTATGTGAAACGCACCCCGCTGTCGATTTACCGGACCCAGCACCGCGGCGGAAAAGGCCGCGCCGGAATGGCGACCAAGGAAGAAGACGCCGTAACCCGCGTGTTCTCGGCCAGCACCCACACGCCGATGCTGTTCTTCTCCAGCGGCGGCAAGGCCTACAAGCTGAAGGTGTGGCGTCTGCCGGTCGGAACGCCGACGTCGCGCGGCAAGGCCTTCGTGAACCTGCTGCCTATCGAGCCCGGCGAGAGCATCACTTCGATCCTGCCACTTCCCGAGGACGAGGCCAGCTGGGATCAGTACGACGTGATGTTCGCCACCCGCTCGGGCGGGGTGCGTCGCAACAAGCTCTCCGACTTCGCGGACATTCGACGCAACGGCAAGATCGCCATGAAGCTCGACGAGGGCGACTCGATCATCGGCGTGGGCGTCTGCAACGCCCAGGTGAACGACATCCTGCTGACGACCGCGCTCGGGCGCTGCATCCGCTTTGCGACCGAGGAAGTCCGCGTGTTCGCCGGCCGTGATTCCACCGGCGTGCGCGGTATACGCCTGGCGGAGAGCGACAGCGTCATCTCCATGGCGATCCTGCGATCGGTAGGAGCCACGCCGGCTGAACGCGCGGCTTACGTTAAGCACGCCAACGCCATGCGCCGCGCGGTCAGCGGCGAAGGCGAGGACGTCGAGGACGCCGCCGCGCCGGACGACGAGGAAGAAACCGGCGACGAAGCCGCCCTCTCCGGCGATCGTATCGCCGAACTGGGTGCGGCCGAGGAAGTCATCCTTACCGTCTCCACCGAAGGCTACGGCAAGCGGACCTCGGCCTATGAGTTCCGCCGCACTGGTCGGGGCGGGCAGGGGCTTCTGGCCCAGGACCTGACCAAAAAGGGCAAGGGTGGACGCCTAGCCGCCTCGTTCCCGGTGGACGAGTTCGACCAGATCCTGCTCGTCACCGATCAGGGCCAGCTGATCCGCACGCCGGTTAGCCAGGTGCGAATGGTCGGCCGCAACACGTCTGGCGTCATCGTCTTCCGCACGGCTGAAAACGAGCACGTGGTCTCGGTTGAGCGGCTCGCGGATACCGGCGAGGACCCAGAGATCGACGACATCGAGGGCGATGCGGCGGAGAATGGCGACACGCCCGACGCCTCGCCAGAGGCCCCCAAGGGTTGATGCGGCGCAGTTTTGACTTGCCAGATACGCTCAGCCCGGCGAAACGCGAAGTCGGGCAGTTGGGGGACCAGGCCGCATGACCCGCGTCGGGCTTTATCCGGGCACCTTCGACCCGATCCACAACGGCCACACCGATATTATGGGCCGCGCGCTGAAATTGGTGGACAAGCTGGTGATCGGCGTGGCGATCAACGCCGGCAAAGGCCCGCTCTTTTCGCTTGAGGAACGGGTGGCCATCGCCGAGGAGGCGGTCACACCGATGCGGCGCAGCGGTGAAATCGTGGTCATGCCCTACGAGGGCCTTCTGATGCATTTCGCACGCGAAGTGGGCGCTGGCATCCTGGTGCGCGGCCTACGCGCGTTGGGCGATTTCGAGTACGAATTCCAGATGACGGCCATGAACCGCCAGCTCGACCGTGAGATCGAGACCGTGTTCCTGATGGCCGACCCGCACCACCAGGCGATCGCCTCCAAGCTGGTCAAGGAAATTGCCGAGCTGGGCGGCGACGTCTCCCGCTTCGTCAGCCCGCATGTCAAGGATCGGCTGATGGCCAAGGTCGGCCGCGACCAGGCCTGACCTCGACGCTGGCCTGCGACGCTCCCGCCTATTACGAGTAGCCTGATGAAACGCACCCTGATGCTTGCCGCGGCGATCGCGGCCCTCGCCGTTGCGGCCCAGGCCGCGCCGAAGGCTCCAGCCGCCGCCGCGAAGTCCGCCGCGCCCGCCGTAGCCGTGGGGCCCACCACCGCCGACTGGCGCGTTCCCGACCCGAACGACGTCCTGGTGATCGACACCAACAAGGGCCGCATCCTGGTCGAGCTGGTCCCCGAGGTCGCGCCGCAAAACGCCACGCGCATCCGCGAGTTGGCGCACGCCAACTTCTTCGACGGTCAGCGGTTTTTCCGGGTGATCGAGAACTTTATGGATCAGACCGGCGATCCGCAGAACACCGGCGTCGGTGGATCCGACAAGCCCAATGTTCCGGGCGAGTTCACCTTCCGTCGCGGCGCCGACCTGCCGTTCACCCTGGCCGCCGACCAGTCCGTGGCGGAGGTGGGTTTCGTGAAGTCGCTACCGGTGATGAGCCAGTCGATGATGCTGTCGGCCATGACTAAGGACCAGAAAGTGTCGGCCTGGGGCCTCTACTGCCCTGGCGTCGCCGGCATGGCCCGCGACGAGAACCCGGACTCGGCGAACAGCCAGTTCTTCCTGATGCGCGCCGGCTATCCGGCGCTGGAGAAGCGCTATACCGCCTTCGGCCGGGTGATCTCCGGCATGGACGCCGTCCTCGCCATCAAGGTGGGCGAACCGGTTCCTGATCCGCAGGACCGCATGGAACGCGTTCGACTTCTGGCCGATTTGCCTGATAAAGACCGCCCGCAAGTCCGGGTAATCGACACCCGGGGCCCGTGGTTCAAGGCCGAGATCGCCCGCGCGCGGGCTGCAAAAGGGGCCGACTTCTCGGCCTGCGACATTCAAATGCCGGTAGAGGTGAAGTGATGGATCCCGAAAACACCCTGATGCTGGAGCTGGAAAGCGGCCCAGTGACCATCAAGCTTCGCCCCGACTTGGCGCCCGGCCACGTGGCCCGGATCAAGGAGTTGGCGCGCGCCGGCTTCTATAACGGTGTGGTTTTCCACCGCGTGATCGACGGATTCATGGCCCAGGGCGGCGATCCCACCGGCACGGGTTCTGGCGGCTCCGACAAGCCGAACCTGCAGGCCGAATTCTCCAAGGAGCCGCATGTGCGCGGGGTATGCTCGATGGCCCGCACGCAAGCGCCGCATACGGCCAACAGCCAGTTCTTCATCTGCCTCGACGACGCCAAGTTCCTCGACAACCAGTACACCGTCTGGGGCGAGGTGATTGAGGGCATGGACAATGTCGACAAGCTGCCCAAGGGCGAGCCGCCGCGCGCTCCGGGCAAGATCATCTCGATGAAAGTGGCGGCGGACGCCTGAGGTCCGGGCCGTGGCGCCTCGCCTCAAGGTTTTCGTCACCTCTGACGGGCTCACCGACTACGTCGTGGCCGTGAGCTCGAAGGCCAAGGCCCTGGCGGCCTGGGGCCTGCGCCAGGATGTGTTCAAGGAAGGCGCGGCCCGAGAGACCGACGACCCGGCGCTGGTAAAGGCCGCGCTGGCCCGAGCCGGCGAGGTGCTCCGGCGGCCGGCCGCCACGCTGGAACAGCTGACGAAGATGAAATCCGCCAAGCCTGCCAAGTCTGCAGGAGTCTCGAAAGCCCGACTGAGACTGGTGGCGACCCTGGAAAAGCAGCTCGCCGCGCTGGACGGGGCTCACGACCGCGCCGCGGCCGCGCTGGAGCGGGCGAGGGCGGACCTCGACCGCCGTGAGGAAGACCTGCACGCGGGGCATGAAATCGCCCGCGCCAAGCTGGATTCGGCGCTTGACGCGGCGCGGCGCGACCGGGCGTAGACCGCCGCACGACTTGACGGGACAGGCGCCGCATGGCCTTCACCCGCGTCTCATGCAGCCAGCTGACTTCGATTTCCACCTTCCTGAGGACCGCATCGCGCTCCGCCCGGCGATTCCGCGCGATTCCGCGCGCCTGCTGCTCGTGCAGCCGGGCGAGGACCTGCGGGACCTCTCGGTCAGCGACCTGCCGGGCCTGCTGCGGGCTGGCGACATGCTGGTGCTCAATGATACCCGGGTCATCCCGGCACGGTTGAAGGGCGTTCGGACGCGCCAGGACAGCCGGATCGCCGTCGAGGCGACCCTGCACCGCCGGCTCTCCGCCCACGTCTGGACGGCCTTCATGAAGCCCGGCAAGAAGCTAGCGCCCGGCGACCGGATAGCCTTTGGCGAGAGCCGCGACCGGGCCTGTCTGCTGGGCGCCCTGGACGCCACCGTGAAGGAGAAGGGCGAGGGCGGTGAAATCACGCTCGCCTTCGACCTCTCGGGGCCCGACCTCGACGCCGCCGTCGCGGAACAGGGCGACATGCCTCTGCCGCCCTACATCGCCGCCAAGCGGGGCGAGGACGCCCGGGATCGTACAGACTACCAGACGGTCTATGCGGTTGAGGACGGCTCGGTGGCGGCGCCCACCGCCGGCCTGCATTTCACGCCGGAGCTGTTCGCCCGGCTTGAGGCCGCCGGCGTCGGCACGGCCTTTGTTACCCTGCACGTGGGCGCTGGCACCTTCCTCCCGGTGAAGGCTGAGAGCCTCGCTGACCACAAGATGCATGCCGAATGGGGCGAGGTGGACGCCGCTACCGCCGATCGCCTGAACGCTGCGAGGGCGGCGGGTGGCCGGATCGTCTGTGTCGGGACGACCTCGCTCAGGCTGCTGGAGTCCGCGACTGGCGAGGATCGCGTGATCCGGCCTTTCAGGTCCGAGACGGCGATCTTCATCACCCCGGGCTACCGATTCCGCGCCGTGGACGGCCTGATGACCAACTTCCATCTGCCGAAGTCGACGCTCTTCATGCTGGTCTGCGCCCTGGCGGGCATGGACGTCATGAAAGCCGCCTACGCCCACGCGGTCGCCCATGGCTACCGCTTCTATTCCTATGGCGACGCGAGCCTGCTCTGGAGGGCGGAGCCTTGAGCGCGTTTCCCTTCGACATCGCCGCCACCGACGGCAAGGCCCGCACCGGGGTACTGAGGACGCCGAGGGGCGATATCCGCACGCCCGCTTTCATGCCAGTGGGAACCGCGGCGACCGTCAAAGCGATGACCGTCGACCAGGTCGCCGAGACCGGCGCCGACATCATCCTCGGCAACACCTACCACCTGATGCTTCGCCCCACCGCGGAGCGGGTGAAGCGGCTGGGCGGGCTGCACAGGTTCATGCGCTGGGAGAAGCCGATCCTGACCGACTCCGGCGGCTTCCAGGTCATGTCGCTCTCGAAGATCTCCAAGGTCACCGAGGAGGCGGCCACCTTCCAGAGCCATATCGACGGCTCACGTCACGTCCTCTCCCCGGAGCGATCCATCGAGATCCAGGCCGACCTGCTGGGGTCAGATATCGTAATGCAGCTCGACGAGCTTGTGCCGCTGCCCAGCGACGACACGGTTGTGGCCGAGGCGATGCGGCGCTCGGCGCGCTGGGGCGAGCGCTCGAAGGCGGCGTTCGGCCAGCGGGACAGCCAGGCGCTGTTCGGTATCCAGCAGGGCGGCGTCAACGAGGCCCTGAGGCGCGAATCGGCCGAACGGCTGACCGAGACCGGTTTCGACGGCTATGCCCTTGGCGGGTTGGCGGTTGGCGAGGGGCACGAGGCGATGTGCGAGGTACTGGACTATGCGCCGGGCCTGATGCCCGTCGACCGGCCCCGCTACCTGATGGGCGTCGGCAAGCCGATCGACATCGTTGAGGCGGTGGCCCGCGGTGTGGACATGTTCGATTGCGTGCTGCCGACCCGCTCAGGACGCCATGGCCAAGCCTGGACCTGGGAAGGTTCGATCAACCTCAAGAACGCCCGCTTCGCCGACGACGAGAGCCCGCTCGACGAGACAATCCCGGTCTCGGCCAGCCGCGACTATTCAAAGGCCTACCTACATCACCTCGTGAAGTCGGAGGAGATCCTGGGCCAGGTGCTGCTCTCCTGGCACAACATCGCCTTCTTCCAGAGCCTGACGCATCACCTGCGCGCGGCGATCGCGGAAGGCCGCCTTGAGGCCTTCCGTAAGCAGTTCAAAGCCCGTCAGCGCTTGGTCGGATAGCGTGGCTTCGCGCCACGATCGATCCCCGCGTTGACGTCCACGGGTAGTGGCGAGCCGGCCAGCATGTGCGACGGCGTGGCTGGCGGCTTGCAGCCCCGCGCCTCGCCCAGCCCCTTCAGATAGGCTCGCCGCGCTGTCCCGGCGAGGATCGCGGCCTGGACATATTCGTCGTGCCTGGCCGCGCCGGTCACCTGGCGGACCACGCCGCGGAACGGGATCACGTCGGAGGCCATGCCGGCCACTGCGCCCAGCGCCATCGGGCGGCCGCGCTGGATCATGGTGCGCTCCTCATCGGTGGGTGGCACATCGATATCGGCGCCCAGCGCATCGTTGAGTGGCAGAATCATCTCCACCAGCTCAGGGCATTTCCTGGTCTTCGGCCGCGCGTAGGGGTCGGCGAGCGCCTCCACCAGCACCTGCGGCACCTGGGTGCGGATGACGTTCAGGTCGCGCAGCGGGGCCTGGGCCGCGCCCTTCAGGCTTTCCCGGCTGGCCTGGGAGTTGGTCTGCGCCCTGGAGGGCGGCTGAGACTGAGACTGCGCGGCAGTGGCTGTCAGGGCAAGGGCGGCAGCGAAAATGGCGAGGGTTCTGGTCATGGCAAGACCCATCCTAGCGCACTTCACCGGCGAGTTAAGGCCCAGCCGGCCTTGCGCCCGCCAAGCGCGGCGCCTATGGTCCGCGCCGCTTCGCCGTGGCGCCGTTTGGCCCCTGGCCTGCGGGCCTGTAGCTCAGCGGTAGAGCATTCGACTTTTAATCGAATGGTCGTGAGTTCGATCCTCACCGGGCCTACCACTCTTTCTTCCCAGGCGGTCGCTACTGCTGTTGTTGCTGTTGGCGCTGGTGCTCGTAGGACAGGCCGTTGTGCTGTCCGCGGCGCTGGCCGCCGCGGGGCGCGCTCTGCGAGGTGCGCAGGAATTCCGGCTCGGCCGTTGCAGCGCGGGCCCGGCGTACAGTGACCCCCACGGCCAGCTCGCTCTCCGCCTCGCCCTTGTAGACCCCGCGCGACGGCGGTACGTCGGAGTAGTCGCGGCCCACGGCGCATGCCACATGGCGCTCGCAGGCCATGGTGTTGTTGGTCGGATCGAAGCCCACCCAGCGCAGGCTCGGCAGGAAGACCTCCACCCAGGCGTGAGTGGCGTCGGGGTCGGACCGGTCGCCATGCTTGCGGTCGGTGAAAAGGTAGCCTGAGACATAGCGCGCCGGCACGCCCCACTGGCGGCAGATGGCGATCATCACATGGGCGAAGTCCTGGCAGACCCCGCCACGCGCCTTCAGTACGTCGTCGATCGGGCTATCGGCGCGGGTCACGCCCGACTGGTAGGCGAAGCTCTCGTAAATGATCCGGGATAGCTCGCGCACCGCGTTCAGCGGATTGGAGATCCGCAGCTCGTCGAAGCCCTTTTCGGCCACGAAGGCAGCAAGCGCATCGGTGGGCCCCGCGAAACCGTGCGGGCGCAGGAAATCGAAGTGTTCTCCGCGCACGAAGTCCGACTTCAGGCGATCCCACTCGCCGCGGTCGAGCGCTTCGGGGAGCGCCGGCGGATCCTGGGTCTCCACTGCCGAGCGGGCCACGATGGTCATCTGCTGGTGCGGCTGGGGGATGTCGAAATGGTAGACGGCGTTGCCGAACGTGTCGGCGTAAGAGAACAACTGGGCGGGCGGGTCGATCTCGAGCTCGAAGCTGATCAGCCGCTGCTCCCCGCGCTTCTGGGGCTGCATCCACAGCTCCATCAGGCTCTCGCGAACGGGCTCGTCGTACTGGTAGCGGGTGACGTGGCGGATATCGAGGAGCATGAGGGCCTCTACGCCGGCAGACGCTGTTCGAGGGGATAGGCGACGAAAGCCTCGTAGACCGACTTGTGCACGCCGGCGCATTCGTCGAGGACCGCGCCAAGAAAGGCGGTGGGGCCGCTGGCCTGAACCTCATCAATGTCGGCATACTGCAGGCGCGCTCGCAGGCGTCCGGCAAGGCGGTCGGGGCCGAGCAGGCCCGCGCCCTCCACGGGCCGGCTGATCGAGGACAGGTGTTCCTCGATGCGGGCGGTGCAGAACCGGACCGAGCGCGGGAAGTCCTCGTCCAGCAGGAGGAACTCCTGGATGAAGCGCGGCTGCATGTCGGCGGTATAGACCCGCAGGTAGGGCTCCAGTGCGCAGGCCATCCGCAGCAGATTGGTCAGCGCCGTGTGGTCGGTAATCGCGCGGCGTTTCTTGTCGCCGAAACAGACCTCCAGCAAGGCCCCGATAAGCTGCGCACGCTCCAGATAGACGCCCAGCATCATGAACCGCCAGCCCTCGCCGTGGCTCATCGTGGCGTCGGCCGCCCCCTTGAAAAGGTGCAGGTCGGCGATGGTGTCATGCAGGAAGGCCTGGCTTCCGCCGGCGAAGGCGTTGGCGGCGTTGGGGTCGATCATCCGGAAGTGGATCAGGTTCAGCCGCTCCCAGGTCTCGGTGGTGATCTGGTCGCGGACCTGGCGGGCGTTTTCGCGGGCGCGGCCGAGCGAACTCGCAACCGAGCCATGGTCCTCGCGGTCGAGGACCAGCGCCAAAGCCGCCTCGTAGGGGTTTCGGGCCTTGATGGCGTCTTCGGGATCGCCAACGGCGGCGAGCGCGATGCGGGCGACCTGGCTGGCCGCCTCGGTGCGGTCGAGGGTCGCGGTGAGCATCACGTCGGAGAGGCGGCAGAGATGCTCAGCCCGCTCCACATAGCGACCGATCCAGTAGAGGCTGTCGGCAACCCTCGCGAGCATCATGCTCGCGGTCCTTTGCTGGAGAAATTGGCGAGCATCATGGCTCAAGATCCTTGCCGTCGGTGAGCACCCAGGTGTCCTTGGATCCACCGCCCTGGCTTGAGTTGACCACCAGCGAACCCTTGCGCAAGGCCACGCGGGTCAGCGCGCCGGGTGTGACCACGATCTTTTCGCCGCACAGTATGAACGGCCGAAGATCGACGTGGCGGGATTCGATCTCGTCGCCGATCAGGCACGGCGCGGTGGAGAGCTGGATGGTGGGCTGGGCGATATAGTTGTCCGGATCGGCCTTCAGGGCGGCGGCGAACTCGTCCTGCTGGGCCTTGCTCGAATGCGGGCCGACCAGCATTCCGTAGCCGCCCGACGCGCCAACAGCCTTGACCACGAACTTGTCGAGGTGCGCCAGCACATGGCTCAGTTGCGCCGGTTCGCGGCAGAGGAAGGTCTCGATGTTTGGCAGGATCGCGTCCTCGCCCAGGTAGTATTTGATGATTTCGGGCACGTAAGCATAGACCGCCTTGTCGTCGGCGACGCCCGTGCCGGGCGCGTTGCAGATGACCACATTGCCGGCGCGGTAGGCGTTGAACAGGCCAGCGGACCCCAGGCCCGAATCGCGGCGGAAGGTGAGGGGGTCGATGAAGTCGTCGTCCACCCGGCGGTAGATTACGTCGATCCGGCGCAGGCCCGTGGTGGTGCGCATGTAGACCATGTTGTCATGCACAACGAGGTCGCGGCCCTCGACCAGCGGCGCGCCCATCAGCCGCGCCAGATAGGCGTGTTCGAAGTAGGCGGAGTTGTAGACGCCAGGCGTCAGCACCACGACCTGCGGGTTGGGCCGCCAGTCGGAGGCCATGCTCTTCAACGTGGTGAGCAGCAGGTCGGGATAACGGTCGATAGGCCGCACGCCGGCGCCGCGGAAGGTGCCAGGGAAGACCCGCTTGGAGGCTTCCCGGTTGGCCAGCATGTAGGAGACGCCCGAGGGAACCCGCAGGTTGTCCTCCAGCACCGCGAATCCGCCGTCAGGTTGGCGGATGAGGTCCGAGCCGCAGACGTTGGCGTAGGCCTGGTGCGGCACATAGAGGTTCTGCATCTGGCGGCGGTAAGAGGGCGCGCTCAGCACCAGTTCCCGCGGGACGACTCCGTCCATCAGGATCTGCTGGCCCGAGTAGATATCGGCCAGGAACATGTTCAGCGCCTTCAGACGCTGAGTGAGGCCGGTCTCGATGGTCTTCCATTCCTCGGCCGCGATGATCCGCGGCAGGAGGTCGGTGGGGATGATCCGCTCGGTAGAGCTTTCCGCGCCATAGACCGTGAAGGTGATGCCCTGCAGCAGGAAGAACCGCTCCAGCGTGCGCTGGCGCTCCGAGAGTTCCTTGGGGCTCAGCGTCGAGAGCCGTTCGGCCAGCGCGGCGTAGTGCGGACGGACTGCGTCCTCCGGGCCCAGCATTTCGTCATAGGGTGACAACGCGAAGGACGCCCCCGCTGCCTTGTCGTCCTTCGACACGCTGCCGCTCACCCCGGATCGTTCCCCATGTGCCTGATGGTCTTACGGCGCTTATGCCAACACAGGAAGGCGGGCATGACCAGAACGTTCCGGCGGCGGCGGGCGCCCGTTTTTCAGGCAGTGATCAGGCGGGCATGTTGTCGATGAGCCGGGTACGGCCAAGCACCGCGGCCGCGAGTACCCGGGCTGGCCCCGCGAGCGGCCCCGGTCCGAGGCGCGTGAGGTCCTCGGCGCCGCGGACCTCCAGATAGTCGATGCGCGCGAACCCGGCGGCGTGGAGGGCAGTTACGGCCTCGACTTCGGCGTCGGCGACCGGCGTTCCGGCGTGCAGCCGCTCGACGGCCCGGGCGAGCGCGCGGCCGAGCGCAGGCGCGGTCTCGCGCTCCGCGGGGGTCAGGTAGGTGTTGCGGGAGGACAGCGCCAGGCCGTCGCCTGCGCGCACGATCGGGGCGCCCAAGATCTCGACAGGGATGTCCAGGTCGCGGACCAGGCGGCGGATCACCTGCAGCTGCTGGTAGTCCTTCTCACCAAACACCGCGAGGTCGGGCGCGCACTGAATGAGCAGCTTGGCGACGACAGTGGCCACGCCGGCGAAATGCGCCGGCCGCGCCGCGCCGTCCAGGGGCTCCGACACGCCAGCGACGGTGACGATGGTTGAGGTGCCCGGCGGATACATCTGCGCGACTGCGGGCGCATACAGCAGGTGGCAGCCGGCCGCTTCCAGCAGGGCCGCGTCGCCAGCCTCGTCCCGGGGGTAGGCCTCGAAGTCCTCGTGCGGCGCGAACTGGGTCGGGTTGACGAAGATGCTGGCCACGACCCGGTCGCAGCGCCCGCCCGCCAGCCGCACCAGCGACAGGTGACCGTCGTGCAGCGCCCCCATCGTCGGCGTGAACCCTACGCGCAGGTCCTGCGTCCTCCAGGCGGCCACCTGTGCGCGCAGCTTGGCGACGGTGCGGACGATTGGCATCGGCATGAGGGGCCTCCGTGAGGTCGGCGGGCCTTATGGCCGAGGGCGGCGCGGGCGTCCATCCACCGCCAGCGACCATCGGCGCGTTGACGCGGTTCCGTGCGAAGATCACCTCTCATTCGTTGTGAGTCGCGGCGGTCGCCCGGCGTTCCAGGAGTTTCAGAGCATGCCGCAGGCCAGCGTCATCGTGGTCGGCAACGAAAAGGGCGGGGCGGGCAAGTCCACCATCGCCATCCACACCGCCACGGCCCTGCTGCATGGGGAAGCCAAGGTCGTGGTCCTCGACCTCGACGTGCGCCAACAGTCGACAGCGCATTTCTTCTCCAACCGCGCCGCCTGGCTGGCCGCCAACAACGCGGTGGCGCCCATGCCCATGCCGTCGACGCTGAGCGCTGACCTCGCCACCGCCCCGGAGGCCGAGGCCATGGCCCGCTTCCAGGATGCCTTCGCCAGGGCCCGCGACGAGGCCGACTTCGTGTTGATCGACACCCCCGGAAGCGATACGGCCATCAGCCGCGCGGCCCATGGCCTTGCCGACCTGATCGTCACGCCGATGAACGACAGCTTCGTCGACTTCGACATGCTGGGCATCGTCGATCCGGTCACCCTGGAGTTGAAGCGTCATAGCCTCTACTCCGAGACTGTCTGGAACAGCCGCAAGGCGCGGGCCATCGCCGATCGCAAGCAGATTGACTGGGTCGTGCTGCGCAACCGCCTGGCGCCTACCGAGGCCCGCAACCGCAAGCGCCTGGACGAGCGGGTCGAGGCACTCTCCCGCAAGGTCGGCTTCCGCATCGGACCCGGCCTTCGCGACCGGGTGATCTATCGCGAGCTCTTCCCCTTCGGCCTGACGGTGGCGGATCTGTCGCCCACCATTCGACCCGTTGCGAT
>JBBREC010000094.1:0-14127 GCA_038203295.1 Caulobacterales bacterium | reverse complement strand
TGGCGCTGGGCGAAACCATCGGCGGCGAGCCCTACATCGCCGACCTCGCCAAGATGCCCCACCTGCTGATCGCCGGGACCACCGGCTCGGGCAAGTCGGTGGGGGTCAACGCCATGATCCTGTCGATCCTCTACCGCCTGCCGCCCGAGCAGTGCCGGATGATCATGATCGACCCCAAGATGCTCGAGCTCAGCGTCTACGACGGCATCCCGCACCTGCTCGCGCCCGTGGTCACCGATCCGAAGAAAGCCATCGTCGCGCTGAAGTGGACCGTGCGCGAGATGGAGGACCGCTATCGGCGCATGTCGAAGATCGGCGTGCGCAACGTCGCCGGCTACAACGAGCGCGCCCGGGAGGCCGCCGCCAAGGGCGAGCACTTTGAACGCACCGTCCAAACGGGGTTCGATGACCGCGGCCAGGCGATCTACGAGAGCGAGAAGATTACGCCCGAGCCGATGCCGATGCTGGTGGTGATCATCGACGAAGTCGCCGACCTGATGATGGTCGCGGGCAAGGACATCGAGGGTCTGGTCCAGCGCCTGGCGCAGATGGCGCGCGCCGCCGGCATCCATCTGATCATGGCGACGCAGCGCCCATCGGTGGACGTGATCACCGGCACCATCAAGGCGAACTTCCCGACCCGGATCTCCTTCCAGGTCACCTCGAAGATCGACAGCCGCACCATCCTTGGCGAGCAGGGCGCCGAGCAGCTGCTTGGCCAGGGCGACCAACTCTACATGGCCGGCGGCGGGCGGATCACCCGGCTGCACGGGCCCTTTGTGTCCGACGGCGAGGTGGAGGCTGTGGCCAAGTTCCTGCGCGAGCAGGGCACGCCACAATACCTTGAGGAGGTCACCGCCGCGCCGGACGAGGACGGCGGCGACGGCGACGGGGGCTTCGGTGGCGGCGAGGAATCCAACGATCTCTACGACCGGGCCGTGGCGGTGGTCACCCGCGACGGCAAGGCGTCGACCAGCTACATCCAGCGGCGGTTGCAGATCGGCTATAACCGGGCTGCATCACTGATCGAGCGGATGGAACAGGAAGGCGTCGTCAGCCCCGCCAATCATGCCGGCAAGCGCGAGATCCTGGTCAGCGCCGCGCCATAGGTTCGGGGGACCCAAACGGCCTCAATCCAGATCGCGTCTAGGCTTGGGCGCCCCCCGATCGCCTCTGGGGGCGAGCAGATGATGACGATATAATTTAGACAATGATCGAAGTGTAGCGGCTAGGTCAGCCTTCCGACCGGCCCGCGATCGCGCCGAACGGGTTCGGAAGCGTCCTGCCGGTCTCAAGCAGGGTTTTCAGGTTGGAGAGCACCGCCGGCCAGCCCCCGGAGACCGCTTTCAGCCCCTCGTCGCTCAGGTGGGCGTGGGTGACGGTAAGCTTCACCTTGCCGCCGACGTCTTCGATGTCATAAGCGCAGCGGCTGCTGGTCTCTGGATTCCCGCGGTCGGCCGGCGCTTCCCAGGCTGTGACCAGCCGCCGTGGCGGGTCGCTCTCGAGCACCATGCCGATGACGTCGGCGGACTTGCCCGGGAGGCGATGCTGCCACTCAGAGCCCACCTTCCAGTCAGAGACGTTCTCGCGCTCCCAATAGCTGGCGCTGATGGCCGCGTCGGTCAGGGCCTCCCAGACCTTCTCGGCCGTGCTGAGGATGTAGATCACGTAGACGTAGGTGTGCTTATCCATCGTCGTCTCCTTCGAGGCGTTGCTTCATGGCCGCGAGCGCGTCGAGGTGCGGCCGCTGGAACTTGTTGATCCACCGGCTGGCGATGCCGTGGATCGGCACGGGGTTCAGGTAGTGCAGCTTCTCGCGCCCCCGCCGGACGGTGGCGATCAGGTTCGCGGTTTCCAGCACCGCGAGATGCTGGCTGACCGCCTGTCGGGTCATGTCGAGCCGGCCGCAAAGCGCGCCCAGCGTCTGGCCCTCGTCGCCATGCAGCAAATCCAGCAGCCGCCGACGGCTGGCGTCCGCCAACGCCTTGAAGACCAGGTCCATGTCATCCGGGGTCCCTGGGGCCATGCGCTGACAATACGCAAGCATTCTCTTGCCTGTCAACGGCCGGCGCCCGGACCGGGTCGCGGGATCGGAACGGCGCGCGACGCTTCGGCGTTGCAGGCGCCCCACGAAGACCGCCCTATTGCCGCCAGAGCGTGCGGATATCCAGACCGCGAACGACCGGAGCCTTCGATGCTGACCCGCCGCCATATGATCTCGTCCGCCGCCGCCCTGCTGGCGACGCCGGCCCTCGCCCAGACGATCACCCCGCCCGAGCAGGCGCTGGTCGACCGCGCGGTCGCCTATCTGCAGGACCTGGGCGAGGTCAGGGCCCGGTTCGTACAGACCGATGCGCGGGGCGCCTCGACCCAGGGCACGTTGTGGCTGAAGCGGCCGGGCAAGGCGCGGTTCGCCTATGACCCGCCGTCGGGCCTGCTGGTGGTGTCGAACGGATCGACCGTTTCGGTGGCCGACGCTCGGCTGAAGACCTTCGACGCCTATCCGCTGGTCGCGACGCCGCTGTCACTGTTCCTGGCCAAGACCATACGGCTCGACCGCGGCGTGCAGGTGACCCGGGTGGCGCGGATGAGCGACGGCTTTTCGATCACCGCGCGCGACGTGAAGAAGGAAACCGCCGGCCAGATCACGCTGACCTTCACCGACACGCCCCTGGCGCTGGCCGGCTGGTCGGTGACCGACGCGCAGGGCCGCGCCACCCGCGTGGCGCTCCTGGGCCTGCAGGCCTCGCCGGGCCTCGACCCCGGGCTTTTCGTGCTGAAGGATCCCCGCCCAAAGAACGTCGGCCGCGGCAAGATGTGATTAATTCGTCACGGGCAAGTGCTAACAATTGGGCGGTTGACATTAGTTCACATGCGTGGCGCTAATGTCACTATGCCGTCTACGCGACGCCGCGCGGATGGAACCACGGTCGGAACCTATCCCCTCCCGGCCGCGGCACGAGACACAACTGGACGCCCGGGCTTTCTCCAGTGCCCGGGCGTTTCTTTTAGGGGCGGCCACCCCTAGATGGGGCGCATGCGCCTCAGAATCTGCACCTGGAACGTCAACTCCGTCCGCCTGCGCGCCGAACAGGCCGCCCGCTTCGTGGCCGAGCAGGCGCCCGACGTCCTGTGCCTGCAGGAGATCAAGTGCCGCGAGGGTGAGTTCCCCCGCGCGGCCTTCGTCGAGATGGGCCTGCCTTACCTGAAGATCGCCGGCCAGAAGGGCTGGCACGGGGTGGCCATCGCGTCGCGCCTGCCCATCGAGGACCCCGAGCCGCTGGATGTCTGCCGTGAGGGCCATGCCCGCTGCGTGGGCGTGAAGGTGGCGGGCGTCGAGATCCAGAACTTCTACATCCCGGCCGGCGGCGATACGCCCGACCGCGCGGAGAACGCCAAGTTCGACCACAAGCTCGACTTCTACGAAAAGCTGACGGCGGAGATGGCGAGGCGCGACCCCAAGGCGCCGCTGGCGATCGTCGGCGATCTGAACGTGGCGCCTGGCGAATTCGACGTCTGGAACCACAAATACATGTCGAAGATCGTCAGCCACACACCGGTGGAGATCGCGGCTTTCGAGGCGCTCCGCGCCTCGCTGGGCTTCATCGACGTGACGCGCGAGACCTCGCCGGACCCCGAGAGGCTGGCAAGCTGGTGGAGCTACCGCGCCCAGGATTTCCGCCAGTCGGCCCGAGGGCTCCGTCTCGACCACATCCTGGTGACACCGGGCCTGCGCGACGCGGCCTTCCGGCTGGGGGCCGCGGCCAGTCGCATCCACGACGACGTGCGGGCGTGGGAGCGGCCCAGCGACCACGCGCCGGTGTCAGCGGATTTCGTGCTCTAGGGCGCCAAGCGGTAGCCGCCGGCTTCAGTGAGCAGCAGCTTGGCGTTGGCGGGGTCGGTCTCGATCTTCTGGCGAAGGCGATAGACGTGGGTTTCCAGGGTGTGGGTGGTGACGCCGGCGTTGTAGCCCCAGACCTCGGCCAGCAGCTCCTCGCGCGACACCGGCTTTTCGCCGGCGCGGTAGAGGTACTTCAGGATGCTTGTCTCTTTTTCGGTCAGGCGGATCTTCTTGCCCTGCGGATCGAGCAGCATCTTGCCGGACGGGCGGAACTCGTAGGCGCCCAGCCTGTAGACCGCGGCCTCCGACTGTTCGGCGCTGCGCAGCTGGGCGCGGATGCGGGCCAGCAGGACAGCGAACCGGTACGGCTTGGTGACGTAGTCGTTGGCCCCGGAATCGAGGCCCTGGACGGTGTCGTCGTCCTCGGCGGCGGCGGTCAGCATGATGACCGGCGCCGAGACGCCGGCCGCGCGCATGCGCCGGCAGGCCTCGCGGCCGTCGAAATCGGGAAGGTCGACGTCGAGCAGGACCAGGTCCGGGCGCTCGCTCTGCGCAAGCCTGACGCCATCGCCGGCGGTTGCGGCTTCCAGGGTGATGAAGTCCTCGGCCTGGAGCTGTTCGGCGACAGCGCCGCGAAGGTCCGCGTCGTCATCGACGATGAGGAGGGTCTTGCGTTGAGCCATGGCTGGGAACATGCACCGTGTTGACGTAACCGGGCAAAGATATTTGGGGACGCGGACGTGAAGTTCACAGCCACCGCAGATGGTTTCATCGATATCGGCGGGCGCAGGGTGCGCTGCGCCCTTGGCAAGAGCGGTGTGAAGCCAGCCGCCGACAAGCGAGAGGGCGACGGCGCCTCGCCGGCCGGCATCTGGCCAATCCGCCGGGTGCTCTACCGGCCCGGACGTGGCGCGCCGCCCGTCACCGCCTTCGACCTGCAGCCGATTTCCCAGCACGATGGCTGGTGCGACGATCCCAAGGACCCGGCCTACAACCGGCCCGTCTACCTGCCCTACCCGGCCAGCGCTGAGCACATGTGGCTGGAGAGCGGAGTCTATGACATCGTCGTGATCCTGGGCCACAACGACGATCCGGTGGTCCCCGACATGGGCTCGGCGATCTTCCTGCACCTGAGCACGCCGGACTATTCGCCGACGGCGGGCTGCGTGGCGATCCCGCGGGCCGAGCTGGAAGCGCTGCTGAAGCTCGCCAAACCGGGCGATGCCGTCGAGATCGTCGCCTAGGCGCGAGCCCCGAACACGGCCGAGCCGATGCGGACGCTGGTGGCGCCGAGGCGGATGGCGGTCTCGAAGTCGTGGCTCATGCCCATGGAGAGCTTCGTCAGCCCATTGCGCGCGGCGATCTTGCCCAACAGCGCGAAGTGCGGGCCGGGCGGCTCGTGGGCCGGCGGGATGCACATCAGGCCCGCGGGCTCCAGGCCATAGGTCGTCCGCGCCGTAGCGATCAGGGCGTCGGCCTCGGCGGGGATCACCCCGGCCTTCTGCGGCTCCTCGCCGGTGTTCACCTGGACATAGAGACCGGGCGCCTTGCCCTGGCGCTGGATTTCCTCGGCCAGCACGCGGACGAGTTTTTCGCGGTCGAGGGTTTCGATGACGTCGAAGAATGCCACGGCCTCCTTCGCCTTGTTGGACTGCAGCGGCCCGATCAGGTGCAGGGTGAGGCCGTCGCGGCGGCCCTCCCAGCGGTCCAGGGCGTCCTGCACGCGGTTCTCGCCGAACACGGTCTGGCCGGCGGCCAGCACCGGGGCGATGGCCGCCCAGGCCTGCTGCTTGGAGACCGCCACCAACTCCACGTCGCTCGCCGGACGTCCGGCGGCTTGCGCGGCGCGACCGATCCGGGCCACGACGTCGGCGTAGGCAGTCGCGGGGTCGACAGGGGGCATGGCCATTTCCGGCGGGTTCTGGAGCTTGGAGCGGACGGCTGGCCTCTTACGGCGTCGCGGCCCCGCGCGGAAGGCCCTGCCGCGCCTGCTGTTCTTCACCGACCCGGTCCGGACCCCCGATCCTGAGGCGATAGCCCGCACCCTGCCCCGGGGGTCGGGCGTGGTGTTCCGGGCGTTTGGCGCGGCGGACGCCCTGGCGCGGGGGCGCCGGCTGCGCGCCATCGCCGACGCTCGCGGCCTGACGCTGCTGGTGGGCGCCGATCCGGGTCTGGCCCGGGCAGTGGGGGCGGACGGGGTCCACCTGCCCGAGCGATGGGCCCACAGGGCGCGACGGCTCAGGGCGGCGAACCCCGGCTGGATCGTCACGTCGGCGGCCCACTCGACCCTGGCGGCGCGACGGGGCCTGGCGGCAGGGGCCGACGCGGTGGTGGTCTCGGCAGTATTCCCCAGCCGCAGCCCCTCAGCCGGCGCCGCGATCGGGCCGCTAAAGCTGGCCCTGTTGGTGCGCGCCGCGCGCGGGCCCGTCTATGCGCTGGGGGGCGTGACCAACAAAACGGCCCGCCTCCTGAAGGACGCGGGCCTGATCGGTCTGGCGGCAGTGGACGCCTTTAGAACTTGAAGCGGGTCTCGAACTGGACGCGCGGCTGGCCTTCTTCGGGCGTGATCTTGCGGGGGCCGTTCTGGAACTGCGGATCGCCAATGGCGACGGCGCCGCCAACACGGAGCGACGGGGTGATCTTGTAGTACGCCCCGGCCTGGATATCGTTGGCGATGGCGCCGCGATTGTCAGGCTGCTGCAGATTCAGCATCACGCCCCAGCGGCCCCTTGCCGCATCCCATTTCAGCACCTGGGCGCCGGGCGCGATGGCCGAGGACTCGGTGCGGACCGTGAAGTCGATGGGCCTGCTCTTGGCGTCAGCGGCGTTCGCGACGCCGGCGCCCGAGCTCAGGAGCGCGGTCGCGGCGATCAGAACTGCGATCTTGCGGACGGACATGTCCAACATATAGCCCCAACGCTCCGTAATTAAAGCCACGGGCAACCCCGGACGGCCATTACGGTCGAGCCCGATTAAGGAGGGGTTGCCGCCGACGTCAATTGACTCACGGGCTCCAGCGATCCGTTAACGCTAAGTTGCCGGGCGCCTGTGTCTGAATCGCCACGCGATTCCTGTTTGGCCTCGGCTAGAGCGTTGTTATAGAGGCCCCCGGCGCGGGGCGGCGCCGCGGCGCCCGGCGCCGCGGAATTAATTGGAGACGGATACAAATGCCGTTTGTGCGTGGAGTCTGGGTGCGTGGCGCCATCGTGGGCGTGGGCCTGATGGCTCTTGCCGCCTGCGGGACTGGACCCAAGACCTTCCAGACCCAGGAATCGGGCGGCTTCAATCCGTTCAGCGGCATGATGGGTCGCGGTCGGTCGGCCTCGGTCAATGCCGACGCGCCGTCGATCGGCGTCAACGGCTACCTGTGGCGCGCGACGCTGGACACCCTGTCCTTCATGCCGCTGTCCTCGGCGGACCCGTACGGCGGCGTGATCATCACCGACTGGTACGTGAACCCGGAAAAGCCGGACGAGCGCTTCAAGTGCACCGTCTACATCCTGGATTCACGCCTGCGCGCCGACGGCCTGAACGTGGCGGTCTTCAAGCAGAACCGCGACGGATCGGGGAGCTGGATCGACGCCCCGTCGGCCGGCCAGACCGAGACGGACATCGAAAACGCCATCCTGACGCGGGCCCGCCAGCTTCGACTTTCGAACATCAAGGGCTGAGGCCCTTCGTTCGTCTGTCGGCGCGCTTCTGAGAAGCCGTTGACCGGAAGTCCAACTCCAGTCCAAAGGCCTTCTCACAATGGCCCGCTACAATCCCAAAGAGACCGAGCCCAGATGGCGTAAAGCCTGGTCTGAGGCTGACTCCTTCCGTGCCGAGATGCTGCCCGGCAAGCCCAAGTACTATGTGCTGGAGATGTTCCCCTATCCGTCGGGGCGCCTGCACATGGGCCATGTGCGCAACTATTCCCTTGGCGACGTGATCGCCCGGTTCAAGCGCGCCCGCGGATTTTCGGTGCTGCACCCCATGGGCTGGGACGCCTTCGGCCTGCCCGCCGAGAACGCCGCCATGGAACGCGGCGTCGACCCCAAGGCCTGGACCTACGAGAACATCGCCCGGATGCGCGACGAGTTGAAGGAGCTTGGCCTCTCGATCGACTGGTCCCGCGAATTCGCCACCTGCGACGTGGACTACTATGGCCAGCAGCAGGCGCTGTTCCTGGACCTGTTCGCCCGCGGCCTGGTCTATCGCAAGGAGGGCATGGTCAACTGGGACCCGGTCGACATGACCGTGCTGGCCAACGAGCAGGTGGTCGACGGCCGCGGCTGGCGCTCGGGCGCGGTGGTCGAGAAGCGCAAGCTGAACCAGTGGTTCCTGCGCATCACAGACTACGCCGACCAGCTGACCGATGACCTGACGACCCTGGACCGCTGGCCAGAGAAGGTCCGGGTCATGCAGGAAAACTGGATCGGCCGCTCCAGGGGCCTGAAGTTTGCCTTCAAATTCGCCGGCGAAGCGCCGGCCGGCTTCGAAGACGGGCTGGAGGTCTACACGACGCGGCCCGACACCCTCTTCGGCGCGTCCTTCGTCGGCATCGCCGCCGACCACCCACTGGCCGAGCAGGCTGCCGCGCGCGACCCGAAGGCCGCCGCCTTCATCGCCGAATGCAAGAAGGGCGGGGCCAGCCAGGCCGAGATCGACACTGCCGAGAAGATGGGGTTCAACACCGGGGTAGTGGTGCAGCATCCCTTCGACGCTAGCCGAACTTTGGCCGTCTGGATCGCCAATTTCATCCTGATGGACTACGGCACGGGGGCGATCTTCGGCTGTCCGGCCCATGACCAGCGCGACCTTGATTTTGCTCGGAAATACGGGCTTTCGGTGACACCGGTGGTGCTGCCGCCCGGCGAGGATCCGGCGACGTTCGACGTGGGCGGCGAAGCCTACACCGGTCCCGGGACCATCTTCCATTCCGGCTTCCTGGACGGGCTGGAGATCGAGCCGGCCAAGGCCGCGGCCATCGACCGGATCGAGGCCCAGAAGCAGGGTGAAGGCGCGACCGTCTTCCGCCTGCGCGACTGGGGCGTAGCCCGCCAGCGCGGCTGGGGCTGCCCGATCCCGGTGGTGCACTGCGCGAAGGACGGCGTGGTCCCGCTGCCCAAATCGGCCCTGCCCATCGCGCTGCCGGACGACCTGGAATTCGGAAAACCCGGCAACGCGCTAGACCGCCACCCGTCATGGAAGCACGCTGCCTGCCCCGTGTGCGGCGGACCGGCGACGCGCGAGACCGACACGCTGGACACGTTAGTGGACAGTTCCTGGTACTTCGCCCGCTTCACCGACACCAAGTCGCCGGTTCCCATCGACAAGGCGGCCGCCGACTACTGGCTGCCGGTCGACCAGTACATCGGCGGCATCGAGCACGCCGTGCTGCACCTGCTCTACGCGCGGTTCATGACCAAGGCGCTGGCCGACGACGGCCAGGTCTCGGTGCGCGAGCCGTTCGCGGGGCTGTTCACCCAGGGCATGGTGACCCACGAGACCTATCGGCGGCAGAGCGGCGAATGGGTGGAGCCGAAGGACGTCGAGATCACTGTCGAAGGCAATACCCGCCGCGCGAAGCTGATCGAGAACGGCGCCGAGGTGACCATCGGCGACGTCGAGAAGATGTCGAAATCCAAGTACAACACCGTGGCGCCGGAAGAGATCTTCGGCGTCTACGGCGTCGACGCCGCGCGCCTGTTCGTGCTGTCCGACAGCCCGCCGGAGCGTGATACGGTGTGGTCGACCGCCGGCGTCCAGGGCGCCTGGCGGTTCGTGAACAGGGTCTGGGAAGAGTTCGACAGCCAGCCGGCCGACGCGGCCGCCGCGGTCGACGGCGAGGCGGCGCTCGCCGTGCGCCGCGCCACCCACAAGCTGACCAAGCAGGTCACCGAGGCCATCGACAGCTTCCGCTTCAATTCCGGCATCGCCCGACTCTACGAGTTCCTCAACCTGCTGAAGGCCAATCCGGCCGAGGGCGCATCGCCGGCGGTGCTGGCCGCCCGGCGCGAAGCGCTGCTGACCTTCGCGCGGCTGATCGGGCCGTTCACGCCCCACCTGGCCGAGGAATGCTGGACCCGCGTCGGCGGCAAAGGCATGGTCGTGGAAGCGTCCTGGCCGGAGTTCGATCCTGCGCTGACCGAGGACGCCGTGCGCATCCTGCCAGTGCAGGTCAACGGAAAGCGCCGGGGCGAAATCTCCGCACCGGCCGGAGCGGAGCCCGCCGAGGTGGAGAAGATCGTGATGGAAGATCCCGAGATCACGCGGCACCTGGAAGGCCTGACCATCCGCAAGGTGATCGTGGTGAAGGATCGCATCGTCAACATCGTGGCCGCATGACCCGTCGAACGCTCACCCTCGCCGTCCTGACCGCCGCCGCCGTCGCGTTGAGCGGTTGCGGATTCTCCCCGCTCTACGCCCAGACCGGCGTGGTCTCGAATCTGGCCGCCATCGACGTGGTCGCGCCCGAGGGCCGCACCGGATTTCTCATCCGCCAGAGCCTCGACGACGCCTTCGCCAAGAACCGGTCGGGGCCCGCCAGCTACCGGATGACCCTGTCGCTGGCCGAAGCGCGCTATCCGCGCGGCATCCGCATCGACAACGTCGCCACCCGCTACGAGTATGTACTTACGGCGAACTACACCCTGGCCGCCCTGCCTTCAGGGGCGCTGGCGAAGAAGGGAACCGTGCGGGTCGAGCTGACCTATGACTCGGCTGACCAGCCCTATGCCTCGATCTCGGCGCAGCAGGACGCCCAGCAGCGCGGGGCCGAGGAAGCCGCCCGCCGCATCCAGCTCGAGCTCGCCGCGTGGCTGGCCACCGGGGCGAAGCGCTAGTCATTTCCGTCGAAGTGGAGGCCGGTTCGGCGTGGAAGTGGCGCGAGAAAAGAAAGAACGGAAATGATCGCGATCATTTCCTGTGGAGGCTGAGGTCAGCGTGATCCTCAGCAAACGCCCCGATATCGAACGCTTCCTCAGTCGGCCTGACCCGCAGATCCGGGCGGCGGTGATCTATGGCCGCGACATGGGCGTGGTGCAGGATCGGTCGCGGCAACTGGCCAAGCAGATCGTCCCCGACCTGGACGACCCGTTCAACGTGGCCCTGCTGACCGACGGCGACATGGACGCCGACGGCGGCCGGCTGGAGGGCGAACTGGCCGCCCAGTCGCTGATGGGCGGGCGGCGTCTCGTGCGTGTGCGCTTCGCTACAGACAAGGCCGGTCTCGACAAGCAGGCCGCCGAGGCCCTGACCCGCCACGCCGCCGGCGAGCTCAATCCAGACGCCTTCCTGCTCATCGAAGCCGGCGCTCTCGGCAAGGACTCGGCGCTGCGCAAGGCGGCGGAGAAGGCCAGCGGCGCGGCGGTGATCCCCTGCTACGAGGATGAGCCAGGCGACGTGGCCCGTCTGGTCCGCGAGACGCTGGCGAGGGACAATTTGGCGCTGAACGCCGACGCCCTAGCCCTCTTTGTCGCCCGCATGCCCAAGGAGCGCGGCGTCGCGCGCCAGGAGATCGAGCGGCTGGCGCTGTTCCTGGCTCCGGGCTCCGGCGGGACCGCCACGCCGGCCGACCTGGAGCCGTTCCTGGGGGTCGAGCCGGAGGCCTCGCTGTTCGAAGCGGCGTCCGACGCCTTCGGCGGGCGGCTGGCCGAAGCTCAGACCGGCCTGCGCCGCGCCGCGCAGGAGGGCGAGTCCGGACCCGCGGCGGTTCGCATGCTCAGCCTGCACCTGGCGCTGCTGCGGCGGATCCTGACGCTGCACAAGAGCGGCGCGGGCCTGCAGGAGGCCGCCAAGACCGCCCGGGTGTTCTGGAAACAGGAGCGCGAAGTGCTTCGCCAGGTCCGCTCGTGGTCGCTTGAGGACCTCGACCGGCTGCAGCCCGAGATCCTGGCTGCCGACAGGGCGTGCAAGACCACCGGAAGTCCCGACCAGTTGATCGCCGAACGCCTCGCGCTGACCGTGGCGGGGCGCGCGCGGCGGCTGGGGCTGTAATTTCAGCCAGACGCGCGGTGTCCTAGTCACGCACCCGCGAATAGATGAAGCAGTCGCTGGGTTCGTCGGGGGATGAGTAGCCGGCTTTGCGAAGCGTGCCCTCGCTGGCGTAGCCAACGGCTTCGGCCAGGCGGGCCGAGGCGAAGTTTTCGATCTCGATGATCAGCTGCAGGCGGTGGCAGCCGGGCCGTTCCGCGAACAGGTAGTCCGAGAAAAGGCGAACGGCTTCAGAGGCATAGCCTTTGCCCTGGTCGTCCTGGCTGTGCAGGATGTAGCCGATCTCGTAGCCGTGGATGCCCGGCCCGGAGCGGTAGAACTGCAGCGTGCCGAGCAGCCGCTTGCCGTCCACCGCCTCGATGGCCACCGCGCCGAAGTCCTCGGTCCAGAAGCCGTGCCGGTCGTAGAGCACCCGCAGGCGCTTCGGGTCGGTCGCCGGCTCGGTGATCGACAGCGTGAACTTGTGGGCCGACGCCGCCTTCAGGTCGCGGACTCCGATGTTGCGCAGGCGGACGCGGCTGCCCTCGGCCACGATCATCGGCGGCTGAGCCGGCGGATCAGCTCATCGAGCTGGTCGAGGGTAGCGTATCTGATCTTCAGCTCGCCGGCGCCGCCGCGGTCGGTCAGCTCGACGGTCATGCCGAGCTGATCCTCGAGATCGGCCTCGACGGCGGTGGTATCGGCATCCTTGGGGGCGCGGCGGGGCCCGGACCCCTTCCTGGCGCCGCCCGGCTTCTGCTTGGCCAGGGCCTCGGCGTCGCGGACGGAAAGCCCTTTCTCGACAATGGTTTCCGCCAGAATTTCCGGAAAGGCGGAGGCCAGGATCGCCCGCGCATGGCCGGCGGTCAGGCGGCCGAACAGCACGTGGTCCTGCACGCTGCCGGGCAGCTGCAGCAGGCGGAGGGTGTTGGCCACGTGGCTGCGCGACTTGCCGACCGCGGCAGCAGCCTTGTCCTGAGTGTAGGCCATGCGCCGCATCAGGGAGGCGTAGGCCTGGGCCTCCTCCATGGCGTTGAGGTCTTCGCGCTGGACGTTCTCGACGACGGCAATCTCGAAGGCCCGGTCGTCGGGCATGTCGCGGACCAGCACCGGCAGCACCACCAGACCCGCCCGCTGGGCCGCGCGCCAGCGGCGTTCACCGGCCACGATCTCGTACTCGCCGGGGGTTTTCGGCGAAGGCCGCACCAGGATCGGCTGCAGCACGCCCTTGTCGCGGATCGAGGCGGTCAGTTCCTCAAGCTCGGCATCGGAGAAGTACTGGCGCGGCTGGTCCGGGTTTCGGTGGATCAGCTCGATAGGGACCTCGCGCTGGCCGTCAGCGGCGGCGGCCGCGGCCTTGCCCTCGGCGCTCTCGTCCGCCTCGCCAAGCAGGGCGGAAAGTCCCCGTCCCAGTCCTCTGCGGTTTTCCGCCATGGGAGCCTCTTACGCCATTTCCAGCCGGCGGCGATCGCGCTCGCGCAGCACCACTTCACGGGCGAGCTTCAGGTAGGCTTGGCTCCCCGCGCACTTGAGATCATAGACCAGCGCCGGCTTGCCGAAGGACGGCGCCTCGGAGACCCGGACGTTGCGGGGGATCACGGTCTGGTAGACCGTGCCGCCGAAGTGGCCCCGGACATCGCTGGCCACCTGTTCCGACAGGCTGTTGCGGCGATCGTACATGGTCAGCACGATGCCCTGGATCTCCAGCTTCGGATTGAGACTCGCCTTGACCAGGTCGATGGTCCGCATGAGCTGAGACAGGCCCTCCAGGGCGAAGAACTCGCACTGCAGCGGCACCAGAACGGCGTCCGAGGCCGCCATGGCGTTGACGGTCAGCAGGTTAAGGGACGGTGGGCAGTCGATCAGGACATAGGTGTAGTCACCCTGGCGGCGCAGGGGATCAAGCGCGTCGCGCAGCTTGAACGAGCGCCGCGCCTGCTGGGCCAACTCCATTTCGATGCCGGAGAGGTCCGGATCGGACGGCGCGAGGTCGAGACCGGGCACGGACGTCTTCACCACCGCCTCCAGCATGGATTTTTCGCCCATCAGGACGTCGTAGAGGGTGTGCTTGCGAAGCGCCCGGCCGACGCCCAGCCCGGTGGAGGCATTGCCCTGAGGGTCTGAATCGATCAGCAGCACGCGCTCGCCGACGGCGGCCAGCGCCGTGCCGAGGTTGATGGCGGTCGTGGTCTTGCCCACGCCGCCCTTCTGGTTGGCGATGGCCAGGACGCGCATGGGCGCCACGGTCTGGGGAGTCGGCGGCGGATTATCGGACACGGGAGAGCCCCTTGATTTCGACGATATGGCCATTGGGATTGCTGAGGCTGGGG
>JBBREC010000093.1:0-14263 GCA_038203295.1 Caulobacterales bacterium | reverse complement strand
TCGGCGCCGTTTTTTCGCTTTTTGCCGGGTTCTATTACTGGATCGGCAAGATGTCGGGCCGGCAATACAATGAAACCTTTGGCCAGATCCATTTCTGGACCACCTTCATCGGCGTCAACCTGACCTTCTTCCCGCAGCATTTCCTGGGTCTCCAGGGCATGCCGCGCCGCTACATCGACTACCCGGAAGCCTTCGCCTACTGGAACAAGGTCTCCACCATCGGCTACATGATCACCGCCGTCGGCGTGGGCGTGTTCCTGCTGGTGCTGATCGACGCCATGGTCTTCCGCCGCAAGGCCGAAGCCAATCCGTGGGGCGAGGGCGCGACGACGCTGGAGTGGACCCTTCCCTCTCCGCCGCCGTTCCACCAGTTCAACGAACTGCCGGTCATCCAGCCCGACGCCCACTAGGGGCAGGGTTCGACCCAAACTTCCCAGAAGGGCGCGGATCTTCGGGTCCGCGCCCTTCGACCGTTTTCAGAGTATGATCGCATGGCCATGTCCGAGGCCCTGACAACCACCCGAGCGCCCGCCCGCTGGCAGGACTACCTGCAGCTCATGAAGCCGCGCGTGATGTCGCTTGTGGTGTTCACCGGCCTGACCGGCCTGGTCTGCGCGGGCCACGCGATCAACCCGATCCTGGGGGCCGTCGCCATCCTTTGCATCGCGGTGGGCGCCGGCGCGTCGGGCGCGCTCAACATGTGGTACGACGCCGACATCGACGCCAAGATGCGCCGTACGCGCGGTCGACCGGTGCCCGCGGGCCGGGTGCAGGGCGCCGATGCGCTGGCGCTGGGCGTGGTGCTGTCGATGTTCTCGGTCATGCTGATGGGCATGGCGCTGAACTGGCTGGCGGCCGGTTTGCTGGCCTTCACGATCCTCTTCTACGCCGTGGTCTACACCATGTGGCTCAAGCGCTGGACGGCGCAGAACATCGTCATCGGCGGACTGGCCGGCGCTCTGCCGCCGGTGATCGGCTGGGCCGCGGCCACGGGGACGACGCCCCTAAACGCCTGGCTGCTCTGCGCGATCATCTTCATGTGGACGCCGCCGCACTTCTGGGCGCTCAGCCTATACACCTCCGAGGACTATCAGAAGGCCGGCGTGCCGATGATGCCTCTGGTGGCGGGCGCCAGGTCGACCCGCAAACAGATCCTGGTCTACAGTCTGCTGTTCACGCCCATCTGCCTGCTGCCGGCCTTCACCGGCCTGGGCGGCGCGGCCTATCTTGGCGTCGCCGTGGTGGGTGGACTTGTGTTCCTGGTCCTCGCCTGGCGCCTATCGCGCAGCCAGGCCGGCGAGGCGACCGGCCAGCGCAACGACGACGGCCTCTATGACGTGCGCGCCGGCGCCCGGGATGCGCGAAACCTCTTCGCCTTCTCGATCCTCTATCTCACCCTGCTGTTCGCGACCCTCCTGGCCGAACATCTGATGGGCTGGTCTGCCCTGAACCTCCTGAACTGGGAACTCCTGCGATGAGCGATCCCGCCCGCGAGTCCGAAGTCGACGCCAAGGCCCGCCGCGGCCGCAATATTGCGCTGGCGCTGGGCCTTGTTGTCTTTGTCATCCTGATCTTCGTGGTCACCATAATCCGGCTGGGGGGAAATGTCGCAAACCGCCCCTTCTAAGCGCGAGCTGACGCCGGCCCAGCGGCGTAACCGCAGGCTCGGCGCAATCTGCGGCCTGGTGTTCGCCGGCATGGTCGGCGCGGCCTACGCCTCCGTGCCGCTCTACAAGGCGTTCTGCCAGGTCACCGGCTACGACGGCACGGTGCGCAGGGCCGCCGTGGCGCCCACCGAGGTGCTGGGCAAGACGCTGGTCATCCGCTTCGACGCCAACGTCCGCGGACTGCCCTGGGACTTCCAGGCCCTGCAGACCGCCCAGACGGTGAAGATCGGCGAGACCAAAGTGGCGCTCTTCCGGGTCACCAACCATTCCGACAGGCCGATCACCGGCCGGGCGGTGTTCAACGTGGTCCCCGAACAGGCCGGCGCCTATTTCGAGAAGCTCTCCTGCTTTTGCTTTACCGACCAGACGATCGCCGCCGGCGCCACCGTGGAAATGCCGGTGCTCTACTTCGTCGATCCGAAATACGCTGAGGATTCCGACACCCGCGGCAAGGGGGAGGTCACCCTCTCCTACACCTTCTACCCGGCCGTCGACGCCAAGCCGGCAGCCAAGATCGCCAAGGCATCTGTCACCAAGCCCGCATCGGGTCTTGGCGGACCCGCCGCGGCAGGGCTATAGCGTCACGCGAACCGGTCTTGTGCGGGCGTGAGTCCGCGCCGAGACCGCGCCGAATTTGTGAGGGACTGGGACCACCGATGGCCGAAGGCGTGAAGCACGACTACCACCTGGTCAATCCGAGCCCGTGGCCGCTGGTCGGCTCGACCGCCGCGGTGGTCATGGCCCTCGGCGGCGTAACCTGGATGAAGGGCCTGTTCGGCCTGCCGGCGCACACCTCGTGGATGTTCTTCGCGGGCCTGGCCGGCGTGCTCTTCACCATGCTGGCCTGGTGGCGGGATGTCGTGAACGAGGCCAACGCCGGCGATCACACCCCGGTGGTCTCCATTGGCCTGCGTTACGGCATGGTCTTGTTCATCGCGTCCGAAGTGATGTTCTTCGTCGCCTGGTTCTGGATCTTCTTCGAGATGGCGCTCTTCCACGGCCACCGTGCAGGCATGGGCGAATCCATCGAGGAAGTCCGTCAGGCCTGGGCCACCTGGCCGCCACACGGCGTCGAGACGGTCCCGGCTTTCCAGCTGCCGCTGGTCAACACCCTTACCCTGCTGCTCTCGGGCACCACGGTCACCTGGGCGCACCACGCGCTGCAGACCGGCGACCGCAAGGGCGCCAAGATCGGCCTGCTGCTCACCGTGCTGCTCGGCGTGCTGTTCACCTCGATCCAGGCGTTCGAGTACAACCACATCTTCGAGCACAAGTACTTCTTCTCGGAAGAGGCGGCCAACGCGGGCCTGTACGGTTCGACCTTCATCATGGCCACCGGCTTCCACGGCTTCCACGTGCTGATCGGGACCATCTTCCTGACGGTCTGCCTGATCCGCCTGATGGCCGGCGGGTTCACGCCGCAGAAGCACTTCGGGTTCGAAGCGGCCGCCTGGTACTGGCACTTCGTGGACGTGGTGTGGCTGTTCCTCTTCGCCTTCATCTACGTGATCTTCGGAGCCCCCGGCTGAACGCGTCCGCAAAACGGGGAACCGGTTGTTGCACCTAAACGCGTTCAGAACTCTTAGCTGGCGCGCCTCCCGGGCGGCGAACCGTCACCCACTTCACCTGGAGGCGTGCGCCTGATGGCGCGACATAACCCACTGCTGTCTGGGGCGGCCGGACGCTGCCCCAACTGCGGAGAGGGCCACCTCTTTGAAGGCTTCCTGCGAGTGGCGCCACGCTGCGAGGCCTGCGGCTACGACTTGGCCAAGGCCGATTCGGGCGACGGGCCGGCGGTGTTCGTGATCCTGATCGGCGGCTTCTTCGTTGCGTTTGGGGCGCTGTTCACGACCTTCACCTTCCACCCGCCAGTCTGGCTCACCCTGTTGATCTGGCTGCCCATGACCCTGGTTGTCTGTCTGGGACTGCTGCGGCCCTTCAAGGGCGTCATGCTGGCCGCCCAGTTTATGAACAAGGCCTCCGAGGCCCGCCATGACGACTGAGGCCTTGCGTGTCTAACGAAGCCTGGGAGCCGCAGATCGCGCCGAGCAATCGGCCGGAGCGCCCGGTCGTGCGCTTTTCTGTTGGCCTGACCATCGCCACGATCATCGCCATGGCCATCCTGATCGGCCTTGGCGTCTGGCAGCTGCAGCGTTTGAAATGGAAGGAAGCCCTGCTCGCCGATGTGGCGCGCGCCCAGGCTGCCCAGCCTGTGCCGATTGAGCCGGTGCTCGATTCCCTCGCCAACGGCCACGATGTGGACTTCACGCGGGTGAGGGTGACCTGCCGGGGTCTCGGCTGGGCGCCATCGCTGAACCTCTACTCGATCAGCGACGGCAAGACCGGCTCGCGGTTGATCTCCGCCTGTCCCGTGCTGACGGCGCTTTATCGAACCGTGCTGGTGGATCGCGGCTTCGTAGCCGACACGGTCTCGGGCCGGCCGGCGGTCGATCCGAATGCGCCAGATCCGGTGGAGATCGTGGGCGTTCTGCGCACACCCGAAAACGGGAATTTCATGACGCCGAAGGCCCGTCCCGGTCAGTGGTTCCTGCATGACGCCTCGGGCATGGGCCGCGCCCTCAAGGCGCCCGTCGTCGCGCCGGTGTTCCTGATGGCCGAGACCAGCTCCAATCCGGATTGGAAAGGCCTGGTCCCGGCGCCGCTTCCGGTCGAGATCGCCAATAACCACTTCGAGTACGCCCTGACCTGGTTCGGTCTTGCCGCGTCCCTTGCCTGCGTCTATGTCGCCGACCTTATTCGCAGGCGGAAATCCTGATGCGCTACGTCTCGACCCGCGGGCAGTCGCCGGCGGTGGGTTTTGTTGACGCGGTGCTTGGCAGCCTGGCTCCCGATGGCGGCCTCTACGTTCCCGAAGCCTGGCCGACCTTCACCAAAGCCGAGATCACCGCCTTCGCAGACCTCTCCTACGCCGAGGTCGCGGCGAGGGTGATCGGCGCATTCGCCGGCGACGAGATCGCGCCGGCCGTTCTGCTGGCCATGTGCCGCGAGGCCTACGCGACCTTCAGCCACGCCGCCGTCGCGCCGCTGGTTCAGCTTCGTCCCGGCGTCTTCATGGCCGAGCTGTTCCATGGCCCCAGCCTCGCCTTCAAGGACGTGGCGATGCAGATCCTGGCCCGGCTCTACGATCATGTTCTTGGCGACCAGGGCCGGGTGCAGACCATCCTGTGCGCCACCTCGGGCGATACCGGCGGGGCGGCGGTTGAGGCCTTCCGCGGCCGCAAGAACGTCAAGGTCGTGGCCCTCTTCCCCGAGGGCCGCATATCCGAGGTCCAACGCCGGTTCATGACCACGGCCGCCGAGGCCAACGTCGCCTGTGTCGCGGTGAAGGGCTCGTTCGACGATTGCCAGGCGATCGTGAAGGCGGCCTTCCAGGACCAGGCCCTGCGCCAGGCGGTCGACCTGTCTGGAGTCAATTCGATCAATTTCGCCCGGGTCGCCGCGCAAGCCGTCTATTATTTCACCACCG
Organism: Caulobacterales bacterium; assembly: GCA_038203295.1. GTDB lineage: Bacteria > Pseudomonadota > Alphaproteobacteria > Caulobacterales > Caulobacteraceae > Phenylobacterium. Next base: position 9,109 of record JBBREC010000093.1, on the reverse strand, counting down.
CCGTGGCGCTGGGCGCGCCGGCGAGGGCCGTGACGTTCTGCGTGCCCTCGGGCAACTTCGGCGACGCCTTCGCCGGCTACGTCGCCCACCGCATGGGCCTGCCGATCGCCTGCATTGTAGTCGCCACCAACTCAAACGATATCCTGGCCCGCACCTTCGAGAGCGGGACCTACGAGCGCGGAACGGTGCAAGCCACCATATCGCCGGCCATGGACATCCAGTCGGCGTCGAACTTCGAGCGGCTCTATTTCGAAAGCGTCGGCCGTGACGCGGCGGGCACGGCGACAGCCTTCACCGGCTTCGCGGACGGCGGCGCCATCGTGGTTCCGGCTCCGGCGTTCGCGGCGATGCGCGAGCTCTTCCGCGGCGTGGCGGTCAGCGAGGCCGAGACCGGCGCCGCCATCGCCGCGACGCTGGCGGCCAGCGGCGAGCTGATCGACCCGCACACCGCCGTCGCGGTCGCCGCGCTCTCCAAGATCGGCCCGCTTGAAAAGCCCGTCGTGGTGCTCTCTACCGCGCATCCCGCCAAGTTCCCCGCCGACGTGGCCGCGGCCAGTGGCGTGACGCCGGACCTGCCGCGCGGCGCGGCCAATCTCGCCGATCGCCCGGAGCGCTTCGATCGCCTGGACGCCGACGCCGACGCCATCAAGGCGTACGTCCGCAAGTTCGCAGAGGCCTGACGCCATCACTCCCCTGAACACGCCCAAGGTTCACACCCTCTCCAACGGGGTCCGGGTGGTCTGCGACCCGATGCCGGGCCTGCAGACGGTGGCGCTGTCGGTGGTGGCCGGACAGGGGGCCCGCGCCGAGCCCGAGGCCCATTCCGGCTGGTCGCACCTGCTCGAGCACATGGTCTTCAAGGGCGCGGGCGGCCGGTCGGCCCGCGATATCGTCGAGGTCATCGAGGCGGAGGGCGGCCACATCAACGCCGCCACCGGCTATGAGCGCACCAGCTTCCAGGTCCGCGCGCTGGCTGGCGGGCTCGACCTCGGATCCGCGGTGATCGCCGACCTGGTGCTGCACCCGGCCATGGACGCCGCCGACCTCGCCCGCGAAAAGCAGGTGGTCGGCCAGGAGATCGCCGAGGCGGCCGACGCCCCGGACGATCTGGTCTTCGAACTGGCGCAGGAAGCCGCCTTCGCCGGTCAGCCCCTGGGCCGACCGATCCTGGGGACCTCCGCCTCCATCGGCACGGCGACGCCGGAGACGCTTGGCGCATGGCGGGCGCGGCTCTATTGCCCGTCCACCCTGGTGGTCAGCGCGGCCGGCGCGGTCGACGAAGACGAATTGCTGAAGCTCGCCGAGCGCGACTACGGCCATGCGGCGAGCGCAGGCGACCATGACGCGCCGGACACCGCGGCCTTCGCGGGCGGTTCGAAAGCTGTCGCCAAGACCCTGGAGCAGGCCAATCTCGTGCTCCTGCTTCCGGCGATGGGCGTGCTGGATCCGGACTATTTCGCGCTGCGCCTGCTGGCCGAGATCCTCGGCGGCGGCATGGCGTCCAGACTCTTCCAGGAGGCCCGCGAGAACCGCGGCCTCGCCTACGCCATCGACGCCTACTCCGAGACCTATGCCGACACCGGCGTGCTGGGCGTATTCGCCGGCTGCGCGGCCAAGGACGCCGCCGAACTGGCCGAAGTCGCCGCGCGAGAGATCGCCGGCATGACCAGGCCGGTCAGCGACGGCGAACTGGCCCGCGCCAAGGCGCAGTTGAAGGGCGCCATGTTCATGGGCCGCGAAGGCGCGCTGGCCCGCGCCGAACAGGCGGCCGGCCAGGTGCTGCTGTTCGGAAAAACCCTCGATCCCAACGAAATCGCCGAGGAGGTCGACGCCGTGGCGCCGGGCGACCTCGTGCGGGTGACGCAGAACATCCTGTCGTCGGGCAAGGCCGCTGTCGCTATCCTGGGGCCCAGGACGTCGCTGAAGGCAGGCCCGGCCTTCGAGAAGGCGTTGTTCGGGTAACTTGCGGGCGAGGCCGGTTTCCGCGAACCTGCGCCCATGGCCTTGCTGGACTGGATCGCGCCGGAGAGCGGCTTGCGGGTGGAAGGCCAGGGCGTTCACCTGCGGCCGCCGCGTGCCCACGACTATGCGCAATGGCGTGAACTGCGGGCCGTCTCGCGTGGCTTCCTGCAGCCCTGGGAGCCCACCTGGCCGGCTGACGATCTCAGCCGCGCGGCGTTCCGTCGCAGGCTGACCGCCTACGCCCGCGATCGCGAGGCCGGCGCGGCCTATCCGTTCTTCGTTTTCCGGTCCTCCGACGACGCGCTGACCGGCGGGATCACGCTCTCCAACATCCGCCGCGGCGTGGCCCAGATGGGGTCGGTCGGCTACTGGTGCGGACGGCCATTTGCGAGGCATGGCCATACCCTGGCGGCGGTGCGGGCCCTGGCCGACTTTTCCTTTCGCACTCTGGGTCTCCACCGGCTGGAGGCCGCTTGCATCCCGGAGAACGGACCGTCAAGAAAACTGCTGCTGAAAGCGGGCTTCGAAGAAGAGGGATATGCCCGCGCTTATCTCAAAATTAACGGCGTTTGGAGAGACCATGTCCTGTTCGGCCTGATCTCGCCTCTCTTGGCGCCTGAGGGACCGGATGAAGGTGTGTCGGTCTGACCGGGGCACGCGCGTTAGAGCCCAGGCGGCCCTCTCTTGGTGATGCCGAACGACCGATGGATGTGGGACGCCACCTCGACGCTTGAGGCGTTGGGCGCCGCCGACGTCTGCCTGTGGGTCTGGGAGCCCGAGAAGGACCGCATGCGGCTCACCGGCGCCACCCGCGCCCTTGGCCTTGGACCACTGGCCCCCGACTGTTCCTCCGCCGCCCTTCGCGCTCTGGCCCTTCCACAGGACCGCGCCTATGCCGAGGATGTCTTGCGGGTGCAGGAGCCGGGCTCGGAGGTCGCCGTCCGCCTGCGCATGCGCGGCGCCGGTGTTTCCATCTGGCGGGGCGTATGGCTCGAGGAGGGCTGCCGCGCGGCCGGCGTCGTGGCCCCGGAAATCCGCTTCGCCGCCTCCGACCAGGACGCGCTGACCGGTCTGCTGGACCGCAAGAGCTTCATTACCCGGGCGCGCGAGCAGTTGCAGACTCCAGGCCGCCACGAACTCATCGTCGCCGACCTCGACCGCCTTCGCCGCCTGAACGAGGCCCTGGGCCACGAGCGCGCTGACCTGGTGCTGGCGGCCCTGGGGTCGCGACTGGCCGCCGCCTTCCCGTCTGACGCCGTGGTGGCGCGGATCGGCGAGGACGAGTTCGCCGCGCTGTGCGTCGCCGGCGCCTCGCCGGGCGCGGACGCCCTGCGCCGCGCGCTGGAACAGCCGCTACGGGTCGCCGGCTTCGACATCCACCCTACGCTCTCGATCGGCGCGGTAGAGGCCCACGGCGGACCCGACGCACCGGAGGCGGCCGAGCTGCTGCGCCGCGCCGAACTGGCCGTCGAAAGCGCCAAGAGCCACGGCCGCGGCGGCGCCGCCGCCTATGGCCGCGGCCTGGAAAGCGACGGCCTCTCGCGCCTGGCCCTGGAAGGCGACCTCAAGGGCGCCCTGGGCCGCGGCGAACTGGTGCCCTTCTACCAGCCCATCGTGCGGCTCTCGAGCGGCGCGCTCTCGGGCTTCGAGGCGCTGGTCCGCTGGCGCCATCCGCGCCGCGGCCTGCTGACGCCGGAAGTCTTCCTACCGCTCTGCGAAGAGATGGGCCTGATGGAAGAGCTGGGCGCGATGATGATGCGCACGGCCGCCGGCCAGCTCGCCGCTTGGCGGATGAAGCACAAGGCCGCGGGCGAGCTCACCGTCGCCGTCAACCTCTCTACCGGCGAGATCGACCGGCCGGACCTGGTGTCCGACGTCGCCGCCATCCGCCGAGAGACCGGCCTGCCGCCGGGCGCGCTGAAGCTGGAAGTCACCGAAGGCGACGTCATGCGCGACCCCGACCGGGCCGCTGTCATCCTTGGCGACCTGCGCGACGCCGGCGCGGCGCTGGCGCTGGACGACTTCGGCACCGGCTTTTCGTCGCTGAGCTACCTGACCCGGCTTCCCTTCGACACCCTGAAGATCGACCGCTACTTCGTGCGCACCATGGCCACCAACGAGGGTTCGGCGACCATCGTCTCGTCCGTCGTGAAGCTGGGTCAGGACCTGGCGCTGGAAGTGGTGGCCGAGGGCGTAGAGAACGCCGGCATGGCCCGCCAGCTTCTGGCGCTGGGCTGCGACTACGGCCAGGGCTTCGGCTATGCGCCGGCGCTCTCGCCGCAGGAGGCCGAAGTCTATCTCAACGAAAGCTATGTGGACGGCGCGGCGCCGGTGAAGGCCCGCAGCGGCGCGATCCGCTAGGGAATCAGGCTCGCCCCGCCGCGCTGCCGAGAAACTTCGGATCGACGCCCAGCTTGGCCAGCGCGCGGCTCCATTTCTTCGGATAGTCGTCGCCGAAGATCAGGCCCTCATCGGCGTCGCAGGTCAGCCAGACGTTGGCCTTGATCTCGTCTTCCAGCTGACCAGCGCCCCAGCCCGCATAGCCCAGCGCCAGCAGCGACCGGCGTGGATGGCCCGCCGGGTCGACCATCGCGTCCAGCGCCTCGCGGGTGGCGGTCAGCGCCACGCCGCCGCCTACCCGCAGGCTGTGGTCGACGCCGAAGTCGTCGGTGTGCAGCACGAAGCCGCGCTCGCGCTCCACCGGCCCGCCCATCAGCACCAGGTCGTCGGGAAGCCTGATGGTGGACGTGACGCCCAGTCGTTCCAGCAGGTCCGGCACCGTCAGGCCGTCCACCGGCCGGTTCACGGCCAGTCCCATGGCGTGCTCGGAATCGTGGGCGCAGACCAGGATCACCGCGCGATCAAAGCGTGGGTCGCCGATGCCCGGCATGGCGATCAGCATCTGGCCTGAGAAGAATCCACCTTCCATCGCCTCGACTTTTGCGCCTGAACGTGGCGACTTCAAGCGCGCCGGGTTGCAGCGCGCGAAGTTGTCGCTATCTGCCTGACTTCAATTCACCGGAAGGGACTTCCATGACCATCAAAGTTGGCGACAAGCTGCCGGCCGTGACGCTAACCCAGGCGACCGCCGAGGGTCCCAAGCCTGTCACCACCGACGACATCTTCAAGGGCAAGAAAGTGGCGCTTTTCGCCCTGCCGGGCGCGTTCACGCCGACCTGCTCGGCCAAGCACCTGCCGGGCTTCAAGCAGTTGGGCGGCGAGATCAAGGCCAAGGGCGTCGACACCATCGCCTGCCTGTCGGTCAACGACGCCTTCGTGATGCGGGCCTGGGCCGAGGATCAGGCCGTGGGCGAGGACATCGTCATGCTGGCCGACGGCGGCTCGGCCTTCACCGACGCGGTGTGCCTGGACTTCGACGCCTCGCGCTTCGGCATGGGCAAGCGCTCGCAGCGCTATTCGATGATCGTCAACGACGGCGTCGTGGAGACCCTCAACGTCGAGGCCCCCGGCGAATTCAAGGTCTCGGCCGCCGACTACCTGCTGGCCCAGCTCTAGACGACAAAAGCGCGGCCCCGCGCCCGTAGGCGCGGGGCCTGCCGCACTACTTCTTCTCCGCCATCGTTTCGGAGGCCATGTGGTCCGACGACATGTGGTCCGAGGACATTTGGCCCGTCGCCATGGCGCCGGCGGCCATCGGCGTCTTGGCCATGGCCTTCTTCTTCATCGGCTTCTTCATGGCCTTGTGGTCGGCCATCATGCCGTCCGTCTTCATCGAGTCGGTCTTCATGCCTTCGGAGGCCATGGCGCCCTTCGCCATATGGTCCTTGGTCATCGCGTCCTGCGCGGCGGCGGTTCCGGCCAGTGCGGTGGCGAAGCTGAGGGCCATGAGGGCGGTGAGGGACTTGCGGACAGTCATGGGATTTCCTTCGTGGGCCGCCGCAGTGGCGGGCTGATGAAAGGTTCGTTGCAGATCGAGGTTCGGTTACCGGGCGCGAGCCTGTAACCTTTCGGCCGGGTGCTTCGTATTCCCCTCAAGGCGCGTTGGATCAGATCGAACTCAGACTGCGTGGACTGATGCTCGCCGGCCTTGCTGGGGAGGCCGGGCCCTATCGCAGTCTGCTGGACGAGCTGTCTGGCCTGTTGCGCGCCTACTACGGCCGCCGCTGTCCGCCGGGCGTTGATACCGAGGACCTGGTTCAAGAGACGTTGATCGCTGTGCACACCCGCCGAGCCACCTATGAGGCCGGCCAGCCCTTCACCGCCTGGGCCTACGCGATCGCGCGCTACAAGATGATCGACCACCTGCGCCGCGCGCGCCTGCACCTGCGGGCGCCGGAAGAGGCGGCCGAGGCCCTGTTTGTCGATCCTGGCGCCGACGCCGCAATGGCCAGCCGCGACCTCGACCGGGTGATGGCCGACCTGCCGGCCCGCACCCGGGACCTGATACGCGATACCCGGATCGAGGGCCTGTCGACGCGTGAGGCGGCGCAGAAGCACGACATGTCGGAATCGGCGGTGAAGGTGGCCGTGCATCGGGGGCTGAAGGCGCTGGGCGCCAGATTCGGAGGCTCCCGTGGAGACTGACGCGCTGATCCGCAACCTCTCCGACCGTCCCGAGCCGGTCGCGCCCGGCGCGGTGGCGCGGCGCGTGGTCCTTGGCCTGGGCTTCGGGGCCGCGGTCGCGGTCGCCCTGATGCTGGCGTGGCTGGGGCCGCGGCGTGACCTGATGCCGGCCATGGCGACGTCGATGTTCTGGATGAAGTTCGCCTACACTGCGCTCACCGGCCTGCTGCTGGCCGCCGCGCTCATCCGGCTGTCCCGCCCGGCGGCGAGGGTTGGCCCCATCACGGTCGCGATCGCCGCGCCGTTGGCGGTGCTGGTCGCCATGGCCTGCATGCGTCTGGCCCAGGCGCCTCCCGAGGCGAGGCGGCTGTTATTGATGGGCGATTCCGCCAGCGTCTGCCCGTGGCGGATCGTCATCATCGGCCTGCCGGTGCTGGCCGGGGCGGTCTGGGCGGTGCGGGGCCTCGCGCCAACCCGCCTGGCTCTGGCGGGCGCCGTGGCCGGCGGGTGCGCCGGAGCCATCGGGGCGGCGATCTACGGCTTCCACTGCAACGAGACCGCCGCGCCCTTCGTGGCCATCTGGTACACCCTTGGCATGGCGGCGGTGGCGGCGCTGGGCGGCCTTGCCGGTTCGCGCGTCCTGCGCTGGAGCTAGCGGAACGGCCGGCTCAGGAATCGCGACCCGAGCTCCCCGAAGCGCCAGGGGACCTCCACCGCCTTGCTGATGCCGATCCGCGGGCCGGCCACGACCTCGGGCGTCTCGCCGGGGATCAGCGCGAACGGCGGCGCATCCGCGCGCAGGCCATCGTGGTCCCGCGTCACCGCCAGCGCCTCGCAGAGCTTCCCGGGTCCCGAGCAGAGCCGGCGCAGATCGTTCGTCCCCCGGCGCTCGGCCATCAGGCCCAGCCCCTCCGTCGGCTGCAGGGCGCGGATCAGCACCGCGCTGCCCGGCCCGTCGCCGCAAACCAGGTTCATGCACCAGTGGATGCCGTAGGACCGGTAGACGTAGATGTGGCCCACCGGCCCGAACATCACCGCGTTGCGCGGCGTCGGCCCTGAGAAGCTGTGCGCGGCGGGGTCGTTCGGGTGGTAGGCCTCGGTCTCGACGATGCGTCCGCCGACCCCATTGTAGGTGAAGGTCCAGCCGATCAGGGCGCGGGCGGCGGCATCCGAAGGGCTGTTGAACAGCTCGGCTTGACGGGCACGGACCTGAGGGCGCGAAATAGGGCCAACCATAAGGGGAGAATTCGCATGCCGTACGTCGAGGGCCAAACCATCCACGACGCCGACAGCCACATCATGGAGCTGCCGGGGACGATCAATCCCTACATTGACCCGAAATTCCGCGACCGGTTCGTGGAACTGGCCGGTCCCAAGGCGGTGCTGCCGGAGTGGTCGGCGAAGATCCAGGCGATGCAGGACGATCCCGAGTTCCGCGCCGGCGACGAGGCGAACCTTCTCCTACCCAAGAACAATCAGGCCTTGGGCGCCTTCCGCAGCCAGGACCGGCCCAAGGCGCTGGACCACTTCGGCTTCGCCAGCCAGCTGGTGTTCACCACCGCCTGCCTTTCGAACTTCGGGCTGGAGCAGATGGGCGAGATCGACCTCGCCGTCGAAACCGCGCGCGCCCACAACCGGATGATGACGGAGTTCTGCGCGGTGGATCGCCGCCTGCTGGCCACCGGCTATGTGCCGCTGGTCGACCGCGCCCGCGCGCCGCAGATCGCCAGGGAGGCGCTGGCGCTGGGCGCCAAGGCGCTGGTGATCGCGTCCCGCCACCCGCCCGGCTTCTCGCCCAGTCACGTCGAGCTCGATCCGCTCTGGGCGCTGGCCCAGGAGGCCGGCGTTCCGATCCTCTTCCACGTCGGCGGCGAGGAGAAGATGGCCCGCGACTATCTGGAAAACGGGCTGCCCTTCGTGAAGGACTTCCACGGGGGCGATGAGAATTTCACCTCGCTGACCTTCATGACGATCCCGCTCAGCGTCTGGCAGACGCTCTCGGCCCTGGTGATCGACGGCGTGTTCGACCGGTTCCCGCGGCTGAAGTGGGGCGCGATCGAACTGGGCGCCTCATGGCTGCCCAGTCTGATGCGGTTCCTGGATTCAGGGGTCGCAGCCTTCGGCAAGGAAGAGCGGCTGCAGAAGCTGTCGGGCAAGCCCAGCGAGATCCTGCGCCGCCAGTTCCGCGCCACGCCCTATCCCCATGAGGACACCCGCTGGATCATCGAAAACTCCGGCGAAGAGATGCTGCTGTTCTCGTCGGACTTCCCGCACATCGAGGGTGGCCGCAATCCGCTGAAGCGGTTCAACGATAGCCTGGACGGCCTGTCGGATCAGGTCAGGCAGCGGTTCTTCCGCGACAACTTTATCGACCTGCTGGGCAAGGGCCTCGACCCTGCGCTGCACGACGTGCGGACGCGCGAGGCGGCCTGACCTAACTGGCCTGGCTGAACTCGGTCGAGCTGTCGGGCCGCTGCCCGGCGGCCATGGCGCGCGCCATGGCTTCGACCAGGTGCTGCACCTGGATCGGCTTTGACTCATGCTCGGTGAAGCCAAGGGCCTGGAAGTGCTCGCGGCCGCCCGAGGTGACGTCGGCCGTCAGCGCCACGACCGGCACAGTCTG
>JBBREC010000092.1:0-14384 GCA_038203295.1 Caulobacterales bacterium | reverse complement strand
CGGGCGCCTCGGCGCGCAGGCGCTCGAAGATCGGCCACATGGTGTCGTTCTGGAAGAGCGTCGGCTGGGCCGGGTTCAGCTTCTCCAGGGGCGTGGCGTAGACCTCGTCTCGGGCCTGAGCAAGGTTCGCGAGATTGCCGTCCGCCATAGTGTCTCCTCCGGATTTTAGCAGTGCATAGATCGCAAAGTGACGATGGCGTCAACTTTGTCAGTCCAAGGCGCGCGGTTTCGTGATCGTGGTGGCCGTGACAGAAGGGCGACGTGAGCGCCGCCATATTCATCGACGACCCCGCCGACCCGCGCCTGGCGGACTATCGTGAGGTGCGCGAGCGCGACCTTGCCGGCCGTGACGGCTTCATCGCCGAAGGCCAGGTGGTGCTGGAGAAATTGGTCGGGAGCGGCCGTCACCCCCTGCGCTCGGTGCTGGTGGCCGAGAAACGGCTTGCGGGGCTTGCGGACCTGCTGGCCGGGGTTGCGGACAGCGTCCCGGTCTATGCGGCCACCCAGGCGGCGATGGACGCGGTGGTGGGCTTCCCCATCCACCGGGGCATCCTTGCGGTGGGCGAGCGGCGCCCGCTCGACGCAGACGCCCTGCTGGCCAGGCTGCCGCCCCAGGCGCTGGTGGTGGGCCTGGTCGGTATCGCCAACCACGACAACATGGGCGGGCTTTTCCGCAACGCCGCCGCCTTCGGGGCAGCCGCGGTGCTGCTCGATGATAGTTGCTGCGACCCGCTTTACCGCAAGGCGATACGGGTCTCGGTTGGCGCCGCGCTGACGACCCCCTTCGCCATGGCTGGCGACGCCGGCGAGCTTGCGGGGCAGCTGGCTGCGTCCGGGTTCACCGTCGTCGCCCTGTCGCCGCAGGGCGGCGTGGACCTGGCCGATTTCGAGCCCGCGGCGCGCACCGCCGCCCTCTTCGGCGCCGAGGGGCCAGGCTTGCCACAAGCGATGCTCGACCGGGTGCAAAGCGTGCGCATCCCGATGTCGGGAGGCTTCGACTCCCTGAACGTCGCGACCTCCAGCGGTATCGTGCTGCACCACCTGCGGCGCAGCATCCGCAGGCCGGCCGTCTAAAGGGCGCCTTAACTTGCGATGGGTATCGTCGTGAGGTGAATTTGAAACCGCATCCCGGGGGGCGATCGATGCCGGGCGCGCAGCACCCCAATGCCGACCGGACGCCCGTGCTGCCGGCCGGCATGGAACAGTCGGGGGCGGTGTTCGACCGCGCCACTCGGCTGGCCAAGTCGCTGTTCGGCGCGGTTGCCGCGCAAATCACCCTGATCACGCCCGAAGGCTTCTGGCGCAGCGGCACCAGGCGCAAGCCCGTCGAAGGCGACGCCGCGGGCATACGCCACGCCATTGCCACCGGAGAGCTCCTCTGGATCGAGGACGCGACCCAGGACGAGCGCTTCAGCCACGAGGCCGTGGTCAAGGGGCCGCCTCATCTTCGGTTCTTCGCCGGCGCCCCGATCAAGCTCGAAAACGGCGATATCCCGGGCGTCATATGGGTGGCCGGGCTCGAGACCCGGCCCTACGACGTCAGCCTTGGCGGACGGCTGAGCGATCTTGCGGCGTTCGTTGCGGATGAATGGAGCCGAGTTCACACTAGGCGCGCTCGCGAGGCCGCCCGACAGGAGATCGATACGGCTCAGCGGATGGTGGCGTCGATCATCCAGTCGGCGCCCCTGTCGCTGGTGATGACCGATCGGGATCTGAAAATCATCTCGGCGAGCCCGCGGTGGATCGAAGCCCGGCAGCTTCAGGGCCAGGTGGTGATCGGCCAGCCGCTGATCCAAATGGTCCCCGACGCCGAGAAATGGGCGCCGGTTTATCAGCGGGTGCTCGCCGGCGAAGACGTGAGAGCCAACCGCGTAGAGTTGCGGCGCACCGACGGCGTCGTGGTCTGGCTGCAGGCCGAGCTGATCGCGTGGCGCGATGTCGCGGGCGAAGTGGGCGGCCTGATCATCACCACCCACGACGTGACCGAGATGGTCGAGGCCCTGGAGCGCACCGAGCGCTCGGAGGAGCGTCTGAAGCTCGCCATGGAAATCTCCGAAGTCCATGTCTGGGAACTGGATTACCGTCGCCGCGAACTGATCAAGGTCGGCGCTGAGGATACCTTCTTCACCGAGCTCAAGACCTATGGCGAACTGGCCGGCGACATCTGGTCAACGATTGATCCGCGCGACCTCGATCGAGTCAAAACCGACTGGGATCGCCACATCAACGATGGCGAGCCGTACCATCCGGAATACAGGGTGGTGCGCAGCGACGACAAGGAAGTCTGGGTGCAGGGCGCCGTCCGCTACCTGACCGACGAAAACGGGCGCCCGCTCCGGATGATCGGGGCAATCCAGAACATCACCGAGCGCAAGACGTCCGAACGCGCCCTGGTCCAGGCCAAGGAAGAGGCCGAGGCTGCCACACGCGCCAAGAGCGCCTTCCTGGCGACCATGAGCCACGAGATCCGCACGCCCCTGAATGGCGTGCTGGGCATGGCCCAGGCCATGGCCATGGGCGAACTGACCGGCCAACAACGGGAGCGGCTGGACGTCGTGCGCGCCTCGGGCGAGGCTCTGCTGTCGATCCTCAACGACGTGCTCGATTTGTCCAAGATCGAAGCCGGAAAATTGCAACTCGAGGAGGCTGAGTTCGACATCGGCGAACTGGCCCAGGGCGCATACGCCACCTTCGCCGCCACCGCCGAAGCCAAGGGCCTGGGGTTCGACCTGAGCGTCGAGGCCCGAGCCCGCGGCGTCTACCAGGGCGATCCAGTGCGGGTACGCCAGATCCTCTACAATCTCGTCTCGAACGCCCTGAAATTCACCGACAAGGGCCGGGTGAAAGTGACCGTCGGCCGGGCGGCCAGGAAGCTTCTGCTGACCGTCAAGGACACCGGCATCGGCATCGCGCCGGAGCAGCTTTCCACCCTGTTCCAGAAGTTCGAGCAGGCCGATGCTTCCACCACCCGGCGTTTCGGCGGCACGGGCCTTGGTCTGTCGATCTGCCGCGACCTTGCGGAGATGATGGGCGGGTCGGTCAGCGTGGAGAGCATTCCCGGCGAGGGCGCCACGTTCCGCGCCGAGCTGCCGCTCGTCCGCATCTCGAGCCGACCCGCCATGCCTGTCCCCGCCGCCGCCGAGCCGGCCGCGCCGATGGAGGGCCGCGCCATCCGCGTGCTGGCGGCCGAAGACAACGGCATGAATCAGCTGGTGCTGAAGACCCTGCTCAATCAGGTGGGCGTCGATCCGGTGATGGTGCCCGATGGCCGCGCCGCGGTGCTGGCGTGGGAGCGCGAGCCCTGGGACCTGATCCTGATGGACGTGCAGATGCCGGTCATGGATGGCCCGACGGCGACCGGCGTCATCCGCGCCCGTGAAAAGGCCGAGGGCCGCATGCGGACCCCGATCGTGGCGCTGACGGCCAACGCCATGGCCCATCAGGTCCTTGAGTACAAAAGCGCCGGCATGGACGATTTCGTCGCCAAGCCGATCGAGGCAAGCCGCCTCTACACCGTGATCCAGGCCGCGCTCGACGCCGCCTATGACCGCGAGGCCACTGCGGCCGCCTGAGCCTGCCGGCTCAGCCGAACTTGAAGCCCGAGAGCACCACGTCCATGGCCGTGTCCCTGAAGGCCACACGGCCCGGTTCTCCCTGGGCCGCGCCGGCGGCGACGAACAGCGGCGCGAGATGCTCCTCTCGCGGATGGGCGTCGCGGGCGTAGGGGCCCCGGGCCCAGTGGCGGATCGACTCGCCGCGCCCGGCTGGATCGGCCATGGCCTGGACCAGCCACGCGTCGAACACTTGCGAGCGCGCGGTGAACGCCGGCGAGAAACCGCCCATGTTGTGCCAGCTCATGCCAGAGCCGACGATCAGCACGCCTTCGTTCCTGAGCGGGGCCAGCGCCCGGCCGGCGGCCAAGTGCGCTTCGGGGTCGAGGTCTGCCCTCAGCGAAAGCTGCACAACCGGAATGTCGGCTTCGGGCGTCACCAGCTTCAGGGGTACGAAGACCCCATGGTCGTATCCGCGCGCGCTGTCCTCTGCCGAGGGGATACCTGCCGCGCCCAACAGTTCACGGACACGGGAGGCCAGGGCCGGCGAGCCCGGCGCATCGAACGTCAGGCGATAGGTCTGCTCCGGGAAGCCGTAGTAATCGAACAGCAGGGACGGTTTCGGCGACGAACCCACCGTGAACACCGGCGCCTCCCAGTGACTGGAGACCACCAGGATCGCCCTGGGCCGCTCCGGAAGGTCCGCGACGAGGCCCTTCAGCCAGACGGCGGTCCTGTCCCAGGTGGCGGCCGGTCCCCGGGTCCAGTGCATAAAGAAGCAGGGACCGGCGCCGTGGGGGATGAACAGGGTGGGAAGTGTCATGATGACCGCCGTCAGGCAGCCTTCCCCGCGGAGCCTTCCTCACCGAGGATCGTGTCGATCCAGGACTTGAACGCCGCGCCGTAGGCCTTGAGGAACTCGGCGGTGCTTTCGTTGACCAGCTCGCCGTTCTCGCCGAACAACGAGAAGACATTGCCGACATAGGCTTCCTGGCTAAGCAGCGGCACGTTCAGGAAGACCAGCGACTGGCGCAGGTGATGGTTGGCGCCGAAGCCGCCGATGGCGCCCGGAGAATTGCTGATCACCGCGCCGGGCTTGCCGTTCCAGGCGCTGGAGCCATAGGGGCGCGAGCCGACGTCGATGGCGTTCTTCAGCACGCCCGGGACGGAACGGTTGTATTCCGGCGTCACGAACAGGACGGCGTCGGCCGCCTTGATCTGATTGCGGAAGCCGATCCATTCGGCGGGAGGCGTGGCTTCGAGGTCCTGGTCAAACAGTGGCAATGCGCCGATTTCGACCTCGACAAACTTCAGGTCAGGGGTGAGCACTGCCAGCGCGCGGGCTAGCTTTCGGCTGACAGAATCCTTGCGAAGGCTGCCGACGACGACAGCGACGGTGCGGGGGTTGGACATGAGGGTTGCCTCCTGCGGCGTTGATGGATGCAGAAGTGGGCTTGATCGATCCCGTTGATAATCGGGGCTGTCTGCATAAGTATGCTTCCAATTTGGAAGCAATGTGATGGATCGGTTCGACGAAATCAGCGCCTTCGCCGCCGTGGCCGACGCGCGCAGCTTCACGCAAGGGGCCCGGCGGCTGGGAGTCTCGTCCGCCCAGGTCTCCAAGCTGGTCGCCCGGCTGGAGAACCGGCTTGGCTCGCGGCTGCTCAACCGCACCACCCGCGACGTTTCCCTTACCGATACGGGCCGCGCCTATCTGGAGCGCGCCCGCGTGCTGCTGGAGGATTTCGAGGCGCTGGAAACCTCGGTGCGCGACGAGACGGGCCCGAAGGGCCTCCTGAAGATCTCCGCTCCCATGTCGTTCGGGGCGAGCCAGCTGACGCCGGCCCTGCTCGATTTCGCCGTCGCCTATCCGGACGTCGCGCTCGATGTGTCATCCACCGACAGGATGGTGAACCTGGTCGAAGAGGGCTTCGACGTTGGCGTGCGCATCGGCCGGCTGTCCGACTCTTCGCTCATTGCACGCAAGCTGGCGGCGGTGCGGATGGTGACCTGCGCCTCGCCGGAGTATCTGCAGGCCCACGGCGCGCCGCTGACGCCGGAGGACCTGTCTGGCCATACCGCGATCATCGACACCAACGCCTCGGACCCGACGGTCTGGCGCTTCGCCAGCGACAACGGCAGCCATGACGTGCGCGTGCATGGCCGGCTCAGCTTCGCCGGCGCCGACGCCTGTGTAGCCGCCGCCCGCCGAAGCCTTGGCGTTACCCGCTCGCCGGCGTTCGCGGCGGCGCAGGACCTGCGGGAAGGCCGTCTCGAGCCACTTCTCTGCGCCTACGAGCCGGAGCAGATCTACGTCCATGCCGTCTATCCCCACGGCCGGCACCTGGCGGCCAAGGTGCGGGCCTTCGTCGACTTCCTGGCCAGGCGCTACGCCGGCGAGCCTGAGTGGCATCAGGGCTGGGGCGGAGCGCACCCCAAAAGCTAGCGGCGGGCCTTCGCCGCCGCCCGCTCGGCCTGGAACCGCGCCATGGCCTGCGCTGGCTCGGCTGTGCTCCAGGCGTCTTCGAAGGCGTCGATGCCGGCGGCGATCGCCTGGCTCATCGGCAAATCCTCCCAGCGCTGCATCAGCGCCTTTTGCAGCGCCAGTGCGCGGGGCTCGGCCTCCAGCAGCTTGTCGAGCAGGGCGTCGCAAGCCGCGTTCAGCAGTTCCGGTGGATGAATTTCCTCGACGAGACCCCAGGCGAGCGCGTCGCGAGCGGAGAAGGTCTCGCCGGTCATCAGGATACGCCGCGTGCGCCCCCAGCCGATCAGCGTTGGCAGCAGCGCTGCCTCGATAACAGAAGGGATGCCCAGCTTTACCTCCGGCATGCCCATGATGGCGGTGTCGGAGGCCAGGCGCATGTCGCAGGCCGCGGCAACCTCCAGCCCGGCGCCCAGGCACCAGCCGTTGATCGCCGCGACCACCGGGACCGGTGTGTCGCGGATCGCTCGGGAAAGACGGTGCACCTTGGTGATGAAGGCCCGACCCTCGGCGGGACTGGCGATGGCGGCCATCTCGTCGATGTTCGCGCCGCCGATGAAAGCCTTGCCCTGGCCGGTCAGGACCACGGCGCGCAGCGTCGGGTCGGCGGCCAGGCTCTGGAAGACGGCGGTGGCTTCAGCCATCACGTCGGACGACAGGCTGTTCAGCTTTTTCGCATTGTCGATGGTGACGAACGCGACGCGTCCGCGCGCGCGGTCGTCATGCCGGATGTTGAGGTAGGCGGTCATGGGATCAGGCTCTCCTGCCTGGATGTCTACAAGAGGTGGCGGTCAGGGGAAGGGCCCCTTGATTTTCCCGGCCCGCGCGGGTCGTTAGGCCCATGGGCCGAGGCGCAAACGTCATCGTGGCCGGCGCAGGCGCGCTGGGACTGAGCACCGCGCTCGCGCTTGCCGACGCCGGCTGCACGGTGAAGCTGTGCGATCCCGCGCTGGAGGCCGCCAATGCGTCCGGCGTGGCGGCCGGGATGCTTGCGCCGGTGTTCGAGACCGTGCTGGACGGTGAAGGCCCGGACGACCTGGCGCTGCTGCTGACCGCGCGCGACCTGTGGCCGGGGTTGGCGCAGAAGGCCGGCGTGGCGCTCGACCGGTCCGGCGCGGTGGCGGTGGGCTCGGAGATCTGGCTGGCGAAGGTGCGCGCGGGCCTGACGCGGCTCGGGCTCCATGGGACCGACATTGGCCGCAGCACCCTCGGCACGCTCGCGCCGGGCCTGACCGAGGGCTTCGACGTGGGCGTGATGACCCGGGAAGACTGGCGGCTCGATCCCGGGCAGGCGCTGCGAGCCCTTCGGCGCGCCGCGGTCGAGGCCGGCGTCATATTCCACGCCGAGGCGGTCAGTGGGCGGGGCGACGCCGACTGGCTGGTGGCGGCCACCGGCGCCGTGCGCGGCCTGGCCCCAGAACTCGCGCTGCTGGCGCCGATCAAGGGACAGATCCTGCGGTTTGCCGACAGGGGCAGCGGCGGCATCAGCCTGCGGGCCGAGGGCGCCTATGTGACCCCTGGCGCCGAGGGGCTGGCCGTGGGCGCCACCATGGAGCCCGGCCTCGACGACACAAACATCGATCCAGTCACGCTGCGCCCGCTGGTCGCGGCTGCGGGGCTGCTGTTTCCGGATCTGCGCGGCGCGACCTTCCAGGCCTTCGCCGGCATCAGAGCTGCGACGCCCGATGGCATGCCGATGGTCGGCCCCTCGGCGGACCCCGGCGTGCTGGTGGCCGCCGGCGCGCGGCGCAACGGCTGGCTGCTGGCCCCGATGGTGGCCCGGATCATCGTGGCTTGCGTGACGGGGGGTGATCCTGGCCCTTATGCCGCCAGGTTTGATCCGACGAGATTCGAACTCTCCTGATCCGGAATGGCGAGGACGCATTGAACGGCTTCTGGTTCACCGACGAGCAGCAGGCGATCCGCGAGAGCGTGCTGAAGCTCTGCGCCCGCTTCGACGCCGCCTACTGGCGCCGCACCGACGAGACCGGCGACTTCCCGGAAGCGTTCGTGGGCGCGATGGCCGAGGCCGGCTGGCTGGGCGCCGCCATGCCGGTGGAGCTTGGCGGCTCGGGCCTGGGCCTGACCGAGGCCACCATCGCCATGCAGGAGGTGGCCGAGAGCGGCGCGGGCTTCTCCGGCGCGAGCGCCCTGCACCTGAACATCTTCGGCCCCATGCCGGTGGCCAGGTTCGGCACCGACGAGCAAAAGAAGAAGCTGATCCCGCGCCTGATATCCGGCGAGGACCGGATCTGCATCGGCATCACCGAGCCCGACGCGGGCCTCGACACCACCAACCTATCCACCAAGGCCACGCGCACCAACGATGGATATATCATCCGCGGCCGGAAGATGTGGACGACCATGGCGCAGCGGGCGACCAAGATCCTGATCATCGCCCGCACCACGCCGAAGGCGGAGGGCAAGCGCCCCGCCGACGGCCTGAGCCTGTTCTACGCCGACTTCGATCGCACGAAAATCCAGGCGACCGTGATCCCGAAGATGGGGCGAAAGGCTGTTGAGTCGAACGCCGTCTTCATCGACGACCTACACGTCCCCGCCGACGCCCTGATCGGCGAGGAGGGCAAGGGCTTCCACTATCTGCTGGAGGGCCTCAATCCAGAACGCGTGCTGATCGGCGCGGAGGCCGTAGGCCTGGGCCGTGCGGCGCTGCAACGGGCAGCGGGGTACGCAAAGGAGCGGGTCGTGTTCGGCCGGCCCATCGGCCAGAACCAGGGCATCGCCCACCCACTCGCCAGGGCCTGGGCCGAACTCGAGGCGGCCAGCCTGATGTGCTTCAAGGCCGCCGCCCTCCATGACGCCGGCCGCGACTGCGGGGCTGAGGCCAATGCCGCGAAATACCTGGGCGGGGAGGCGGGTTTCCGAGCCTGCGAGACCGCCGTGCTGAGCCACGGCGGCATGGGCTACGCCAAGGAATTCGACGTGGAGCGCTACTTCCGCGAGTCCATGATCGCCAGGATCGCGCCGGTCAGCCGCGAGATGATCCTGAACTACATCGCCGAGCGCGTGCTGGGCCTGCCGAAGAGCTACTAGGCCGGGCCAGCCCCGAGCGTGCGCGCCTAGCTGGCGATGGCGAAGCGGATGGGGATGCGAACCGTGCCGCCCTCCACCGCCTGACCGTCCAGGGTCTGCGGGGCCATCCGGAACAGGCGCGCGAGCTTCAGCGCGGCGTCGCCGAAGCCGGCGGCGGCCGGCGTCTCGCCGACCACCTGGCAATCACGCACCGTTCCGGCCGCGGTGACGGCGCAGCTGAGCGTCGCCACTCCTGAGATCCCGCGCCGCGCGGCGCCGTCGGGATAGTAGCGCGCCATCTCCTCGCCGCTGGGCTTGCGCAGCCAGGTGGGGCCGCCGATCACATGCGAGACCGCGGTGGGTTCGACGACGGTCGGATGCGCTGGGGCCAGGCTGTCGGCGACCTCGAACGTCTGCGGCCGGGGCGGGTCGTCAATGGGCCGGATCGGGAGGACGTCGATCGGGGGCGTCAGGCGCTGGTCCGGGGTGCGAATTGGCGGCGGCGTCTTCTCGACGATCCTATCCGGCTGGGTCTGCGGAAGGTCGATCATCGTCGTCATGATTGGACGCTCCGGCGGGTCGGAGATCACCGGCGGCGGGTTGAATTTCATGTAGGCCAGGTAGCCGCCCGCCGCGAGATGCAGGGCCAGCGAAACGCCGACCGCCATCCGCATGTGCGGCGGCAGGCGCCGGGGGGCGGGGGCGTCGAAGATGAAGGGGAAAGCCTGCTGGACGACCACGGTGAGCTCCCTGAAACACGCTGCCGCAGAAAAGTTACGTCTGTCATATTTAGTGACCACAATGACGCTGCGTCAAGACGAATATTACAGATGTCAGATTCATGCCCGTCGCGTGTTCGCTGTAAGACTTGCCGCGGAGCGCCGACTACCTCTTTCGAACGGGTGGAGACGGATCGACGATGGCGGAGGGCGCGGCCAGCCAGGACGAACGCTACGCTGAAGCGGCGGCCGCGTTCGGCGGCGCGGTCGAGCGGCTGGCCCGGGCCTACGAGGCCGATCCCGACACACGCGGGGACCTGGTCCAGGACATCCACCTGGCGCTCTGGCGCAGCCTCGCGGGGTTCGACGGGCGCTGCTCGCTGCGGACCTGGGTCTACCGGGTGGCGCACAACACGGCGGCAAGCCACGTGGCTCGGCGCCGGCGTGGGCGTCCTGAGCGGCTCGCCAGCCTCGCAGAGCTGGAGCGCGTGGCCGATGCCGACGATCCCGAGGCCGCAGTGGGCGAGCGCCGCGCCCTCGACCGGCTGATGCGCCTGATCCAGGCGCTGGCGGCGCCCGACCGCCAGGTGGTGCTGCTCTATCTGGAAGACCTCGACGCCGGGGCGATCGGCGAGATCACCGGCCTGTCCGCCGGCGCCGTCGCTACCAAGATCCATCGCCTCAAGGCCATCCTGGCCCGCCAGTTCAAAGAGGGAGGGCCGGCATGAGCCAGCCTCCAGAAGACCACCTCAAGACCCTTTGGAAGGGCCAGGAAACGGAGACCACGCCGATGTCCGTCGACACCATCCGCACCCGCGCGGCGCGCTACACCCACCGCCGTCGTGCGACTTATCTGTTCGGCTTTGCCGTGATGCTGGCGGAGATCGTGGTTTTCGGTCGCTATGCCCTGCTCCTTCCCGGTCTTGCCTTGCGCGCCGCCATGCTCGCGATCCTCGTGGGCCTGGGCTGGATGATCGCCCTTTTCGCCATCCGCCGGCCAGGCCGGCTCCCCGACGCCGCGGCGTCGGGCGTCGACATCCTCGAATTCCACCGCACCGAACTGCAGCGCCAGCGCATGACCTTCGGCGACATGCTGGTCATTGTGGGGCCGCTTTTGGCGGGCTTGGTGACCTTCGTTGTCGCGGCCGTATTGACCGCCGGGCAGCCAGCGCGGGGCCTGCTAAACGGGGCGCCGGTGCTGGCCCTCATCGGCCTGTGGCTGGTCGCCGCTTGGTGGCTTGCGCGCCGCCAGGAGCGGCGGCGCCTGCGGCAACTCGCCGAGATCGAGGCGACTCGTCCGGAGTAGGCGGCCCGCCTTCATCATGGTTAGCCGCGTATTAACCATACCGGCCCAGAACTCGAACCCATGTCGATCCAGGCCATACGCGGTGTTGTCGAGTCGGCGATCCAGCGCGCCAGTGAGGCGACGGGGGTCGACTTCTCCTTCCTCATGAAGACGGCCAACCGCGAGAGCGGGATGAATCCGGGCGCCAGGGCCGGGTCGTCGTCGGCCTCGGGGCTTTTTCAGTTCGTGGAGCAGACCTGGCTCTCGACCCTGAAACAACACGGCTCGAAATACGGCTACGCCCGCTATGCCGAGTTGATCAACAAGGGCTCCGACGGCCGTTATCACGTGAGCGGCGCCGAGGCCCGGCGCGCGGTCATGGACCTGCGGCTCGATCCGCATGCCTCCTCCCTGATGGCCGGGGAACTGGCCTCCGACCACGCTGCCTATCTGAAGGGCCGCGTCGGCCGCGATCCGACGGCGGGCGAACTCTACGCCGCTCACTTCCTGGGCCCGCAGGGCTCGGCCAGGCTGATCGAGGCCGTGCAGTCGCGTCCCGGCGCCTCGGCCGCCTCGCTGTTCCCTGACGCGGCGCACGCCAACAAGTCGATCTTCTATCGCGATGGCCGGGCGTCCACCGTCGCTGAGGTCTACTCCAACCTGACCCGCACCGGCGGAGGCGCCGCCCAAGGCGTCGCCGCACCGGCGGCGGCCGACCCTGGCGACGGCGGCTTCATCCAGTACGCCTCGGCCCGCAATCTCGACCGCCAGCACCAGCAGGACGCCCTTGTGTCCATGATCCTGCGCGGCGCGCAGCCGGCTGACCAGGTGGGCGTAGGCGGCCGGCTGGCCGGCTCGATGTTCACTACCGAGATGTTGAAAGTTCTGTCCGACAGCCGTGACAGCTAGGCGGCGGCGCCCGCCGCGAAGATCGCTTCGATTTCAGGGGCAGAATAGCCGAGCTCACCCAGCACCTCGCGGGTGTGCTCGCCCAGATGCGGCGAGCGCGGGCGTACGGTGGCGTCGGCGCCCGGGAAACGGGCCGGCGCTGCGGGCGAGCGGAAGGTTCCGCCCTGGCCGTCCTCGACATCGATGAAGGCGCCAGCGGCGGCGACCTGCGGGTCGGCGGCGACCTCGCCGGGGGTCTGCATCGGGGCCCACACCAGGTCGGCCTCGTCGAGCCGCCGGGCGATTTCGTCGAAGGGCAGGGCCGCGAATCCCGCGTCGAGCTCGGCGCCCAGGTCCCGGGCGTGCTGGCGGCGTGACTTGCCGCTGGCGAACCGCTCGTCGGAGACCAGGTCCTCGCGCCCGGCTGCCTTCAGGAAGGCTTCCCAGCCACCGGAGCCGCCGCGCGGATTGTGCACGAACCATCGGCCGTCGGAGCTCCTGTAGTAGTTGGACAGTGCGTTGATCGGGTTGTCGCGGGCGCGGACCGAGGCGACGCGGCCCAGCTTCAACTGCACCGCCATGTCGGAGCTCATCAGATAGACGCCAGTGGCCAGCAGCGAGGTCTGCACCAGACGGCCTTCGCCGGTCCGCGCGCGCTCGTAAAGCGCCGCAAGGATCGCCGAGACCGTGGCCAGCGAGGTTGTGTGGTCGCCGACGCCGGACGTGCGCTGGAAAGGCTCGGCCCCCTTTGGCGCGGTCATATAGCCAAGGCCGGAGCGGGCCCAGAACGCGGTGACGTCGAACCCAGGGAGGTGGGCGTCGGGACCCTCCAGGCCGTAGCCCGTGATCACGGCATAGACCAGGCGGGGATTGGCGGCGCGCAGGGTCTTGTCGTCCAGCCCGTATTTGCGCAGCGATGCCGGGCGCACATTGGTCAGCAGCACGTCGGCCCCCGCGGCCAGCTTCGCCAGCGCGTCGCGGCCGGCCGGCTTAGCGATGTCGAGGACGATGCCGCGCTTGCCGCGGTTGTCGACGTCGAAGGTCGGGTTAGAGCCGATGTCGGTCTTCAGGTCGGCGAAGGCGTGGCGCATGGTGTCGCCCCCGGGCCGCTCCACCTTGATCACGTCCGCGCCCCAGTCGCCCAGGATGCAGGCCGCGCCGGGACCGGCGATGTAGGAGGTGAAATCGACGACCTTCAGGCCTGTAAGCAGCACGTGCGCGTTTCCCCGGGAAGGCTTTTACCCATTCTAGGACGCTTTCGTCGCCTCTGCGAAGCGGCGAGAGCCGGCTAGGCGCTGAGTGCGGTCTGCGCGTCCAGCGCCTTGGCGCCGGTTGACGCGGCCAGCGCCAGGCGAATTCGATCAAGGGACACAGTGCTTCGAGAGTGTTCCACCACGGCGCGCACTCATTTTCGTAAGCTCAGAAGAGATCGTTAATCCACAGATTCGCCGGCAACCCCACGTTAAGCATGATCGGCGAGCATCAGACTCGTGGGAGTTCAAATTCGGGCTCTGGATTTGGCTACGGGGCGCGCGGGGGGCTTCGGGATCATGTCGACGACGCGCTCCGCGCTGACGGAAGAGGATATCCGTTCGCTGGTGAAGGGCGCGACTGCCGACGAGCGGGCGATCGCCGCGCGCAAACTTTGCCGGACCATCGACACCGTCCAGCTCTCTGAAGAAGACCGGACGAGCGCCGACGAGATCCTGCGGATCATGGCCGCAGATGCCGCCGAGCTGGTGCGCAAGGCGCTGGCCGAGACGCTGAAGGCGTCGCCTCACGTACCCCGCGATGTGGCGCTGAGGCTCGCGCGCGACGTGGAGAGCATCTCGCTCCCCTTGCTGAATTTCTCCCCCGCCTTCACCGACGAGGACCTAGCCGAGATCGTCAAGCTGGGCGGACCGGTGCGCCAGCTCGCCATCGCCAAGCGTCCGGTGCTCTCGCGGAAGGTCACAGAAGCCCTTTCGGAATACGGCGGCGAACGCGCCCTGACCGCGGCCTGCGCCAATGACAACGCCGATTTCGCCGAGGCGTCGCTGCAGCGGGTGATCGGCCGGTTCGCGACGTCCGAACGGGTGCTGGCGGCCATGGCCTTTCGCGCCGTTCTGCCGCTGTCGGTCAGCGAGCGGTTGGTCGCCCTGGTCGGCGAACAGGTCCGCGAACATCTGGTGAGCCACCACGCAATGGCCGCGGCCGAGGCGCTACAGTTGGCGATCAGCACGACCGAGCGTGCCACCATCGACCTGGTCGACCAGGCCGCCCGGACCGCCGACATCCGCGCGTTCGATGTCGGGTTGAACCACGACAAGCGCTTGACGGCCTCGCTGCTGCTTCGCGGGCTGGCCCACGGCCACATGACCTTCTTTGAGTGGGGCGTGGCGGAACTCGCCGGCGTGCCGCACCACCGCACCTGGCTGATGATCCAC
>JBBREC010000091.1:0-14551 GCA_038203295.1 Caulobacterales bacterium | reverse complement strand
AGCGTGAGTACGAAGAGACCATCGGCCCGGCCAGGGCCGCTGCCGAGGCCATCACCGCGCGTCTGCAGACGATCTTTCCGGAAGCGGGCATGGAGCCGGCCGACCTAGAGCCGCCGGTCCACCCCGAGAATATCCCGCACGAACCGCATCCGCAGGCCGATTTCGCGGCCCCAGCCGGCGCGGTCGCCGACGAGCCCTTCATTCTGGTCTCGCCGTTCGACGATGGGGACGATGCGGCCTTCGTAGATCGAGCGCGCGACGGAGAGGATTCGGCATCAGACGACGTCGGCGGCCCGGACCTCTTCGAGGAGCCGACCGCGGCCAATGATCTGGCGGAGGACGCCGAGTTCCCGCTGGATGGCGCCGCACCGCGCGCCATGATCGACGACGCCGCCCCGTTCGACTTCGGCGCCGTCGCGCCCCGGCCACTGCCGGAGCAGCCAAAGGGCGGGCTGTTCAGCCTGGTGGCTCTGGCGGTCCTGGGCCTGGCCTTCTTTGCCGGCGGCGTCTTCTGGGCGACCAACGCGCGGCCCGGGGCGGACGAAAAGCTCCTCAGCCCGATGATCGTGGGTTGGCTCGCGGGCGTGGCGGGCGTGATCTTCTTTGCCGTGGCGGTGTTCCTGCTGCTACAGCGCCTTGGTCAGGCCACCGAACGCGCTGCACGGGTCCGCACCCGCTAATCCAGAGCGGATTTTACCGTGCCGCACGACGCGTGCTAAGCCGCGCGGCATGATCCCGAACCACGGCCCCAGCATGGAATTCGGCCTCGGCGAGACCGCCGACGCCATCCGCGACACCACCGCGCGTTTCGCCGCCGACAAGATCGCCCCGATCGCCGCGCGTATCGACGCCGACAACGCCTTCCCACGCGAACTCTGGCCGCAGATGGGCGCGCTGGGCCTGCATGGCGTGACGGTCGAAGAGGCTTATGGCGGCCTGGGCCTCGGCTACCTGGAGCATGTGGTGGCGATGGAGGAGGTGTCCCGCGCCTCGGCCTCGGTCGGCCTGTCGTATGGAGCTCACTCCAACCTCTGCGTGAACCAGATCCGCCGCTGGGGGACCGACGCCCAGAAGGCGCGTTATCTGCCCAAACTGATCAGCGGCGAACACGTGGGGGCGCTGGCCATGAGTGAGGCCGGTTCGGGCTCGGACGTCGTTTCGATGAAGCTGGTCGCGCGCCGGACCGGCGACCGTTACGTCCTGAACGGCACGAAGTTCTGGATCACCAACGCGCCGCACGCCGATACCCTGGTCGTGTATGCGAAGACCGACCCGGACATGGCGGGAAAGGGCATCACCGCCTTTCTGATCGAGAAGGGGATGAAGGGCTTCAGCGTGTCGAAGAAGCTGGACAAGATGGGCATGCGCGGGTCGGACACCGCGGAGCTGGTGTTCCGGGACTGCGAGGTCCCGGAGGAAAACGTCATGGGGCCGGAGAACGGCGGCGTTGGCGTGCTGATGAGCGGGTTGGACTATGAGCGCGCGGTGCTGGCGGCCGGGCCGCTGGGGATTATGCAGGCGTGCCTGGATGTCGTCCTGCCCTATGTGCGCGAGCGCAAGCAGTTCGGCCAGGCGATCGGTTCGTTCCAACTGATGCAAGGCAAGATCGCCGACATGTACGTGGCGCTGAACTCGGCCCGCGCTTACGTCTATGCGGTAGCCAAGGCGTGCGACGCGGGCATGACCACCCGGTTCGACGCGGCTGGCGCAATCCTGATGGCCAGCGAGAACGCGGTGCGGGTGTCGTTGGAGGCTGTCCAGGCTCTGGGCGGTGCGGGCTACACCAGGGACTTTCCGGTGGAGCGCCTGGTGCGCGATGCCAAGCTCTATGACATCGGTGCAGGCACCAACGAGATCCGCCGTTTCCTCATCGGGCGGGAGTTGATCGGCGGATGAGGGTTCTCGGCGCCATCGCCCTGTCGGTTACGCTGGCCGGCTGCGCCAGCCTGCAGGCGCCGTTGTGCCCCACGGGGCAGGAGCGTCTGCGCACCGCCCAGATGTTCTTCAGTCAGAAGCCCGGCGTCAGCGACGCCGAGTTCCGAAAGTTCGTCGATGACGAGCTGACGCCGCGTTTCCCTGACGGCCTGACCATCCTGAACGGCGGCGGCCAGTGGCGAGGCTCCGAGAACCAGCTGATCCGCGAGGCGTCCAAGGTCGTGGTGATCGTGCTGCCTGCGCGAGGCGACCCCTCCGCCAAGATCGAGGCGGTGCGTGGAGCCTACAAGACGAAATTTCAGCAGGAGACTGTCCTGCTGGTCACCCAGGCGTCCTGCGTCTCGTTCTAGCTTGCGCCTCGCTGGATAGCCGCCGTGGCCGCGTCGGCCGGGAAGAAGGTCTCCAGGGTCAGTTCCGCCAGCGTGATGTCGACCGCCGTGCCAAAGACGGTCGTAGCGGTCAGGAAACTCAGCACGCCGCGGGACGTGAGCATCTGAAGTGGGACCGTGACCCCACCATAGTCCTCCGGCCTCCGGTCGGCGGGACCGGATAGGTCTTCAATTCGGCGACCAGGACCATCAGGCCTGGATCGGCGGTCAGCTCGACTTGTCGGCGCAGGCGTTCCAGGATGTGGGACCGCCATTCAGCGAGATTGACGATCCTCGCCGCCACGCCCTTGGGATGGAGGGCCAGGTGCAGAACATTGACGGGCGGTTCCAGCAACTCAGGGGCGACGCCCTCCAGCAAACCCCCACCGCGGCGTTGGCGCCTATCATGTTCCAGCGCAGGTCGACCAGGATGGCCGGGTTCGGCTCGTGCGCGGCCAGGATCAGATCCACGGCCCGCCGCGCCGCGCCGAGCGCCGGATCGTCCAGGGCGCGCTCGGGGAACACCGGCGCGAAGCCCGCCGCCACCAGGATCACGTTGCGCTCCCTGGGGTCGCCTCCATGACCTCCGAGGTAAAGAAATGTGCGGTGGGCCGATGCTCTGGAAGGCCACAGTTGCGTCGTGCCCCTCGTCTTGCCCGCGCGGCTCTCCTACAAGGGCGTCACCGAGACGTCACGGATTCCCTTCGGCGCTCGCATCGACCGGCTTGCGCCGGGGGCGCATGGCCTTGACGGCCCAATTGCAGGAGGTCGCGCCATGACGCTCGACGAGAAACTGATCGCCTACGTCGACGGCGAGCTGTCCGGTGCGGAGCTGGCGACTTTCGAGGCCGAAATCGCGGCCAACCCAAGGCTTGCCGACGAGGTGGAGAAGCACCGCACCATGGCCGCGCGGCTGGCGATGGCCTACGCGCCGGCCATCGACGACAAGGCGCCCGGCAAACGGAAGGCCCCGGCGGGTTCGCGGTCCGTCGCCAGGCCCGCGTTCGGCGCGGCGCAGTGGGCAGCCGTAGCGGCGGCTGGGGTCGTCGGCGCCGCGGCGGGAATCGCAGGCGGCTATTTCGCCTGGCCGGACGAAGGCGCTCTCGTCGTGCGAGATGGATCCATTGTCGCCACGGGCGATCTGCGGGAGGCCTTGACCAGCCAGCTCGCGGCGCAGCCGGGCCCGCTGCGGGTCGGCCTGACATTCCGCACCGCCAAGGGCCGCTACTGCCGCACGTTCATAAGCGGCGCTGACAGCCTGGCCGGCGTCGCGTGTCGCCAGAGCGACGGCTGGGTGATGCAGACCACGACCGCCCATAGGCCCGCCGCCAGTCCGGCCGACCGTGCCGCCGCGACCGAGATGCCCGCAGCCGTCATCTCGGCGGTTGACTCTCTGATCGCCGGCGTCCCCCTCGACGCCGCCGCCGAGAAGGCCGCCCGTGACAAGGGCTGGAAGTAGCCAAGGCTCACTTGCCCGGATGGTAAGTCCGCTCGGTGTGGCCCTTTAGCTGCTCGGGGTAGAAATAGACCTCGCGCAGGGCGCCGTCGGCATAGCGCTGTGCCTGGTCGCCGAAGTGCTTTGACGCCACGTCGCCGCTCTCGCCGCCAGCGGTGACGGCCCGCGCCTGAACCTTGTCGCCGAACTCCACCACGGCGACGAAGCTGTTGCCGCTGGTCCCATAGTAGCGCTTCGTCCCCTCATAGCGGCGGGCGCCGAAAGAGGCGAGGGAGCCCCACTGGGCCGAGGCGAAGGGCACCGCGCGGCTGGGTTTCGCGTCATCGAATGTCTGGACGATGGCGGCGTCGTTGCGCTGGAAGCGGTTGATCTCGCCCCATGGGGTCCGCCAGCCGCCGAAGTCCTTCGTCAACCGCTCGACAGCCTCAGTTAGCGCCGCCAGCTTCTGTGCGGCCGGGGCCTTGGCCATGGCGGTGTAGACCGTCGACTCATCGTCCTTGGCGGCGCCCCTGGATTGGTCCCAGAGCGCCTCGCCCCAGAAGACCGCCAGCGATGTTGGGACCGATTGCGCCGACCAGCCGTAGTCCCAGCCGCGCAGCGCCGCGATGGGCTCGGCGAGCCTCGCCCTGTCAACCTCCGACGCGGCGTCATAAGCGGCCATCAGGCCCGGAATCAGCGTTGCGAAAGTCGGCATATAGGGGTCATAGGCGGCGGCCATCAGGGTCGGCAGGGTGAAATCCCTGCGTGCGCCAAGCACTCGGATCGCGTGTGGCGTCCGCGCATTCTCGCCGGCGGAATCCATGTAGCGTGGATAGTTGGCTTTCTTCGGGCTGTCGGCGCCCGCCGCCGACCAGGGCGCGTCATTGACGTTGAAGACCCAGCCGTTGGCCGGCGTCAGGACATGGGGCAACTCGCCGATCGCGTGGTTGCCCTTCCAATCGGTGGCCGGATCGGAGCCGTCGACAGGCTGGGTGTAGTCGAACCGGTCGTCGCGCCGGGGCATGAATTGCGGCAGCAGCAGCGCCACCTCGCCCTTCGAGTCGGCGAAGAGTGTGTTGTTCGACGAGTTGGCGGCCAGCGACGCCACCTTCAGGAACGAGGCGTAGTCCGTCGTCTTCGTCCGTCCGAATGACTGCTCCAGCGCCTCGATGGGCTTCTGCATCAGCGAGATGGCGATCCACTTGCCGTTTTCCTCGCGGATAATCGGGCCGTGGTGGGTCCTGTAGACGGTGAACGACCGGCTCCTCATCGCGCCGTCAGCGGCGCGGTAGGGGATAGCGATGGTCGAGACCGTGACCTTCCGCCGCTCGGTCCCATAGCGGTAGTGCAGGCCGTCCGCGTCGGTCGCAACCGTCTCGGCGAACTCGTCGACCGTGTCCGCGCCCGAGGTGGTGTGCATCCAGCCGGCGTGTTCGTTGAAGCCCTGGTAAACAAAGATCTGGCCCCAGGTCGCCGCGCCATAGGCGTTCAGCCCCTCGTCGCTGGTCATTTGCAATTCGGAGCGGAAGAAGAACGAGGTGTGCGGATTGATCAGCAGTAGCGCATGGCCATTCTTGGTGACCGACGGCCCGATAGCCACGCCGTTAGAGCCCGAGGGCTCGCGGAAGCGGTAGGCTTCGGTGGGATCCAGGGCCGCGACCTGCTTCTTGCCGTAGAAGGCTTCCAGGTCCTTCACAGAGACCTTCTCGATATCGCCGCCGATGCTGCCCTCGGTGAACGATAGCGCCATCCAGGGTTCAAAGTGGGTGATCACCCGGGTTTTCACCTTCGGATGGGTCGCCAGATAGTAGTTCAGCCCGTCGGCCCATGCGGCCATCAGGCTCTGCAGCCACGGCGGGCTCTGGGCGTACTTCGCCTTCAGGTCGACGGGATCGACGAACAGGCGCTGGCGCAGATCCTGCCAGATCGCAGCCTCGCCTTCGGCCTCAGCGGTGCGGCCGAGGTTGGTGATGTAGTTGGTCTCCACCCGGTTGAAGTCGTCCTCGGCCTGGGCGTAGACCATCCCGAACACCGCGTCGGCGTCGGTCCTGCCGTGGACGTGGGCGATGCCCCAGTCGTCGCGGACGATGGAGACTCGTTGCGCCTGGGCTTTCCACGTCGCCATGCCGTCGGCCGCGGCGGGTGAGGCCAGCGCCAGGATCGTGGCCGCGATCAGTCCGCCCCTGAAGTTCCGCATAGCTATTCCCCCACTTGGTTCGCTGGGCCTCAAGCTGCGCAAGGGTGCGGTGGAAAGCAAGGCGTCTGAAATGCGAAAGGCCGCCCCATTGCTGGGACGGCCTTTCCATAGTCGGACCGCAGAGCGGTGCGCGACCTAATGCCAGATCAAAGGCTTAGGCGCAGACCCCACTAGCGGAGGTCCAGGTCGCGGCTACCGCGCTAAGGCCGTTGCTATGAGACACTGGGTCACCTCCTTTCAGCTGTTGAACAGGACCTTCAATATGGGTCGGTTCGTGGCGTCACGCAAACCCCCCGTCAGTTGACGTGGGCCTTGGCGGCCGCGGCGGCCTTGATCGCCTTCTGGTCGTCCAGGCTGAGACGTCGGCGGAGCGCCTGGACAGGGCGGGTGAGTCTGTCGAGCGCCTCGATGGTGGCGCGGTAACCCTCGGCGACGGCGGGGTCGTAAGCGCTGAAGTCGCGGATTTCGACCTTTCCTACGTCCGGCAGCACCAGGAGATCGGTGGCCTCCCGCGCGGCGGCCACGTCGCGGGAGGTCGATACGGTCGCGGCCCGCATCAGCAGCGACACGATCGGGGGGCCCTTGCGCCACTGGCCCGACCAGATCCAGCGCCAGACCGAGGACGGCCGCGCCACGTCGTCGGCGGTGATGCTGCGACCGGTGGTGACATCGATGCCGACGATCGGCCCGAGCTGGGCGGCGCGCATCACGTCAGCCGGGAAATTCTTCATCACCGCGCCGTCGACCAGCACGTTCTGCCCGTCGTTGGCTGGCGGCAGGATGCCGGGCAGGGAGATCGTCGCCCGCAGGGATTTCCGTAGCAGGCCGTGCCGATGCAGCTGATAGGCGCCCGTCGTGAGGTTAGAAGAGAGGCAGAAGAACGGCAGCCAGAGATCGGAAATATGCGTCTCGCCGAAATGATGCGCGAGCCGCTCGCCGACCTTGATCCCATGGGTCATGGCCAACAGCGGCACCGCGATGTCGTCGAGCGGGGGGGTGTCCACGAAGGCCTCGTGGATGCGGCGATCCATCTCCTCCTCTTCCCAGCCCATCGCGACGGCGGCGGCAATGATCGCGCCCATCGAAACGCCGCCCACGAAATCGATTGGCACGCCGCGCTCGCGCAGCGCCCGGACCGCGCCGATGTGCGCATAGGCCCGCGCCCCCCCACCGGAAAGCACCAGCCCCACCGACTGGCCCGTGAGGACCCGGGCGATCCGCTGGACGTCGGCCGGCCGGTCGCGGCGCAGGTGGAATATCCGGGCGGGCTCGACCGCCTCCACCCAGGCTTCCGAGCCATGCGGCGCGTGGGTTTCGGGCGGATGCACCAGGATCAGGTCGACGAGATTCTGCGCCTGCAGCGGCGAGACCATCTCGGCGATGACCTCGGGCTTCGGCGGATGCTTGTCGCCGCGTCCGACACGGAACAACCGATCCACCTGCCGGGCCACCACGTTGCGCCAGCCGCCATCCGCGGACTCTGCGATATAGAGGACGAAGTCGTGGGTGCGCTCGACCTCGGAGAACCACTCGGTAGGCGCCGTCTGGGCCTCGACCCCCAAGACAGTGACCGAATAGTCGAGCTTGGCGATCTCGCGGGAAATGCGCTCGATCAGGGGCCTGAGCGCGCCCGGCTGGCCCACCGGTACGAAGCCGAAGACCGTCGGCTCGCCTACCCCGCCGCGGGTCGCCGCCTGCCGACTGCGCAGCATCATCAGCTTGGCGAGCTCGATCATTACCGCGGTGTCGGCCTCGCAGGCCTCGAAGAAAACGTCCTTGGGCACCGCGATAATCTCGGAGTCGCGCAGGGCCACCACGTCGGCGGAGTGCGGGGCATCGGCGATCAGCGACATTTCGCCAGCCGGTTCGCCAGGCCGTATCACGCCAAGGAACTGCACTTCCTGGCCCTGTTCACGGCGAAAAGCGCCCAGGCGGCCGGCGCGCACGAAGAACAGCTGCTCGGACCGGTCGCCGGCGAAGAACAGTGTCTGGCCGCCCGGGAGCGAGAACCAGATCGAGTGCTCCTGCACATTCTCCTGCTGGAACAGCCGCGACAGCGCAGATTCGTTCGGAATATCAGGTAGCCCGCCCATATCTGCGAGCCTAGCGCGCCGCGTCGCCCGCCGCTACGGCTTCACCATGCTGGGTCTTTGGGTGGCCGGGACCACCCGCCACACTGGCCAAACCGGAAAACGCGCCCTAATCCAAGGCCATGACGCTTCACATGATAAAGCTCTGCGTCGGAGCCGCGACTGTCGAGGATCTGCTCGAGTGGCAGCGGATCCGCGAGCCTGGCGACCGCTGGGTGATGCGCACCCGCCAGACTCCGAAGCGCGCCGCCGAGCTGCTGGAGGGTGGCTCGCTGTACCGGGTGTTCAAGGGCGTCATCCTCTGCCGCCAGCTGATCCTGGCGGTTGGGACGGTGGGCGAGGGCGTCGCCGCCCGCTGCGAGGTGACCCTGTCGCCGGATCTGGTTCGCGTGGCCCCAACGCCGCGGCGCGCATTCCAGGGCTGGCGCTACCTCACGCCGGCTGATTCGCCGCCGGACCTGTCGCTGGAAGCCTTCGGCGAAGCGCCGCCTGAACTGGCCCGCCAGCTGCGCGAGATCGGCGCCTGGTGAAACGCGTGAATTAGCTGGCCCATTGCTGGCCTTGCCGGGCGCCGCTACACCCGGCGAAGGGGGCTAGCTTGCGAGGATATTGCCGCTTGGCTCGACTGGTCTCCGCCGTCGCCGCCTCAGCGGCCCTCTGCGTCCAGGGGATCGCCGCGCCCGCGTTAGCGGCGCAGCCGCGCGCGCTGGTCGAGGGCGCACTGGAGCCTGGTCTGAAGGCGGCGATCACCCGTGCGATCGGCGAGACCGACCGCCCGATCGAAAACCGCTTCGAAGCCCGCCGCCGCGCCCGCGCGGCCGCCGAGGATACGATGGCGGTACTGCGGTCCGAAGGCTACTACGCCTATGAGGTGCAGCCGGACGTTGGCTCCGAGGACGCGCCGGCCGCGCTGGTTCGCGTCACGCCCGGGACGAGGTTCCTGCTCGCAGGCCCGAAGATCGACTGGAAGGACCCTCAGCCCGACCCGAAGACCCAGGCCGCCGCCGTCGCGGCCCTGCATCTGACCGAGGGCGCGCCGGGCCGGGCTGTCGACGTAATCGGGGCCGAGGGCCGCGCCGTGGCCACCGTCCAGCGCCTGGGCTACGCTGACGCTCAGACTGAGCCCCGCGAGGTGGTGGTCGACCATGCCGACCATTCGCTGCACCCAACCTTCCGGATCGCTGCGGGCGAGCTGGTGCGCCTGGACGGCATGGATTTCACCACCGACGGCCGAACCGGACAGTCGTGGCTGCAGCATCTGGCGCCCTGGAAAAGCGGCGATGTCTACGACCCTGAGGACGTCGCCGAGCTGGAGCGCCGCCTGCTGGATACCGGCGTCTACGATAGCGTCACGGTCGCGCTTGCGCCTATCGAGAAGAAGACCGCCGCCGGTCTTCGCCCCATCGTCGTGAGCCTGGCGGAGCGCAAGCGCCGCACCATCGAGCTCGGGGCCAGCTACGCCACCACCGAAGGTCTTGGCCTCGACGCGCGCTGGACCCACTACAATGTACTCGGCCGCGCCGACACGCTCGCCGTGATCGGCCGCGCCTCGAACATCGACAGCAAGGCCGAGGTCGACCTCACCCTCCCGCACTGGCTGCGTGCCCGGCAGACCCTGAAGGCTGCCGGTGGCGTCTATCGCACCCTGACCAAAGCCTATGATGAGACGGGGGTCGGCGTGCACGCCGACGTAACGCGGCGCTACGGCAAGACCTCTTACGTCACCCTTGGCGGATCGGTGGATTTCAGCCGAACCGACGAACTAACTGTGAAGACCCTGGCGCCGTTGGGCCGCGACCTCATCACCACGGCAGGGCTGGCGGACGTTTCCTGGGACCGCTCGGACGATCCGCTGAACCCCCGGCGCGGCTGGCGATTCAGCGCTCGGGCCGAGCCCACCGTGATTGTGGGGCAGGGGGGCGACCTGCCCTTCCTCAAGATCCAGACCCAAGCCTCGGCCTATTTTCCATTGGGTGACAGGGCCAGGACCGTTTTCGCCGCGCGCCTGCACCTCGGCAGCATTCTGAACGGTACGGTGGAGGACATTCCCGCGTCGCGGCGGTTCTTCGCTGGCGGCGGCGGCTCGGTGCGGGGCTTCGCCTACCAGGCGGTTGGGCCTCGGCTGGCTGATTCCACCCCGCAGGGCGGCATCTCGCTGTTCGAGACTTCTCTGGAGGCGCGCCATGACCTGACCGCCAGGTGGGGCGTCGTGGCTTTCGTCGACGCAGGCTCGATCGGCAGCGATCCAGCCCCTGGCTTCCAGGACCTCAGCATCGGGGCGGGCCTTGGCGTGCGCTACAACCTAGGCTTCGCACCGATCCGCCTAGATATCGCCGGCCCGGTCACTGACCGAAAGAATACCGGGCCGTTCCAGATATACATCAGCATCGGGCAAAGCTTTTGAGCGCGCCTGACGACATCGTGCCCGAGGTCCTGAAGCGATCGGCGGTCCCCAAGCTGATCGTTGCCCTGGCGCTCGCCATACTTGTGCTGATCGCCGTGACCGCTCTTACCGGTCGGTTCGGCGTGCTGCTGCCGCAGGCTCGGGTCATGATCGAGGCGCGCGCGGACGGGCTCAAGGTCGGGCGGCTTGGTAAGCTGAAGATCGAGGGCCTGAGCGGCGACATATGGCGCGACCTGACGATCCGCAGGCTTACGTTGCGTGACGAGAAGGGCGTCTGGCTGGAGGCCAATAATCTCCACATGACATGGCGCTATGCTGAGCTTCTCAGGCGGAATTTTCACGCCGACAAGATCGAGGTCCAGCTGGTCCGGGTGCTGCGCCGTCCGACGCTGACGCCGAAGGGCGCGGACTCAGGCCTGCCGGTTTCGTTCCACATTGACGCTGCCCACGGCCGGATCGAAATGCTTCCGGCATTCAGCTACCGGCGCGGCGTCTACGATGTCGATCTCAACCTTGACGCCGAACGGGCGGGAGACCTGAACGGCAAGCTCCGTGCCGTCAGCGCCCTGCGCCAGGGCGACCACCTCAACCTCGCGTTTGAGTTGGCCAAGTCCAAACCGCTGATGGTGCTGGCAGACGCCGAGGAGGCAAGTGGCGGCGCTCTGGCCGGCGCGATGGGTCTGCCGGCCAGCCAGCCCTTCAGCCTGAGGGTTGCGGCGGGCGGCAAGCTCTCCGAGGGCAGGCTGACCGCCGTCGCCGCGTCAGGCGACAGTCTGCCCCTGCGGGCCGTTGGCGCTTGGAACAGCCAGGGCGGCTCGGCTTACGGACGTATGTCGCTTACCGCCTCGACGCTGACCGCGCGTTACGCTCAACGGTTCGGACCCGCCGCCAATTTCGCGATCGCGGGCCGCCGCGCCGGACCCACGCTGTTTGCACTTGATGCGCGGGTGAACTCGGCCAACCTCAATGGTCGCGCCTGGGGTCTGGCAGACATCGGTCAGCGCCGGCTCGGACCACAGGGCCTGGCTGTTCTCGCCGATGCCGCGGCCCTGTCGCGGATCACCGGCGGTCCCGAAATCGGCCCGGCGCGGATCGCCGGCCGGCTGACGGAGGCGAAACCGGGCTGGCGCTTCGCCGGCCAGACACAGATCTCGAGTCTCAACCTCGGCGCTTACAGCCTGGCCCGCGCCGCAGGGCCGATGGAAGTCACCAACAAAGCCGGCGAATGGGCGATCAAGACCCAACTCGCCGGATCGGGCGGACGTGGAACAGGTTATGTCGCCGCCGCGATGGGCGCAGCGCCCAGGGCCAGCTTCGACGGTTCGCGGCTGGCGGACGGGCGGCTGATGTTGCGCAACCTTGTTCTGACCGGCGCCGGCCTGCAGGCCGAGGCCAGTGGCGGACGCAGCCTGCTGGGCGGGCTGACCTTCAAGGGCAAGGCCGCGATCTCCAACTTGGCCGCCGCCCGCGCCGGGGCCGCGGGTTCCGCAACGGCGACATGGTCCGCGTCGCAATCCAAGGCGGGCCAGCCCTGGGTCCTGACGGCGGACGCTCGCGGCGAGAAGTTCGCCACCGGGTACGTCGAACTCGACAGGCTGCTGGGCGGCAAACCCCAGATCAGGGCGCAGGCCAACGTCGCCGGCCGCCGCGTGGCTGTGGGATCCGCCTCGCTGGCCGGCGCCGCGCTGAATGCGTCCTCCGCCGGCGTGCTCGAGGCGGACGGCCGCCTGACGTTCAAGCTCGACTGGAGCGCCAACGGCCCCTTCCGGGCAGGCCCGGTGGAAATCGCCGGCAAGGCCAGGGGCTCAGGCGCGCTCACCGGCACGCTCGCCGCGCCCCGCGCCGACCTGCTGGCCGACCTCGAGGAGATCGATGTCCCGCGCCTGCCGCTCAAGGCGGCACACCTGACGCTCAGCTTCCTGCGCAAGCCGGACGGCTCCAGCGGCATGGCGGCGCTCACCGCCTCCAGCGCCTACGGCCCGGCCCGCGCCCGCTCCGACTTCCGCTTCCCGGAGGGCGGCGTCGATCTGACAGGGCTTTCGGTGGACGCGGGCGGGGTGAAGGCCGTAGGTTCACTGTCTCTGCGAAGCCGCGCGCCGTCTGCGGCGGACCTGGATCTGACAATCACGCAGGGCGCGCTGCTGGACGACGGCAGGATCGCTGGCAGCGTCAGGATCGCCGACGCGGCCGGCGGGCCGCGCGCGACGCTCAATCTCACAGCCGAAAACGCCCGCCTGACCGGCTCGACCTTCGCAGTGCGTTCGGCGCGGATCACGGCCGATGGTCCGCTGGCTCGCATACCTTACGCGGTGCAGGCCGAGGGAGCGACCACAGTGGAGCGCTGGGGCGTCAATGGGCGCGGCGTGCTTTCGCAGGCCCGGGTGGGCTATGCGGCCACGTTCGACGGTGTGGGCAAACTGGGCGGACGCGATCTACACACACTTGAGACGGCAGCCTTCCGGTTCGGTGGGCCGGACCAGAGCGCACGGCTCCGGCTTGCGGCCTCGGGCGGCGGCCGGATCGATCTCGACGGACGACTGTCGGACGCCGGCACGGATGTGCGCGTTCAGGTCTCAGGTCTTGACCTGCGGTTGGCTGACGACGACCTCACCGGCAAGGTCGACGCCACCCTGGCCCTGCAGGGTCAGGGCGCGCGGCTGGACGGCGTGCTTGAGGCCAATCTCGCCGGCGCGCGCGGCCGCGGGTCTCCAGCCGCGTCGGGCATCGACGGTGTGGTCCACGGCAAGCTCAGCGACAGTGTGCTCACCCTTGATATGACGGCGGCGAACGGCTCGGGGCTGCAGGCCAACGCCAGTGTCGTGCTCCCCGCCGAGGCCTCCGCGGCGCCGTTCCGGGTGGCCATCGCCCGCAAGCGGCCCCTGCGCGGGCGGTTCTTCGCCGAGGGCGAGGTGCGGCCGCTCTGGGACCTTCTGATCGGCGGCGAGCGCAGCCTGTCGGGCAAAATCAGGACAGAGGGGGCACTGGGCGGCACGCTGGCCGAGCCGACAGCTGCGGGGCAAATTGCAGTGGATTCGGGCCGTTTCGATGACGGCGCGACGGGACTGTCGCTGCGCCAGGTCGCTCTGCGCGCCAGCTTCGCCAACGACGCCGTCGCTGTGACGCAGGCCACGGCCTCCGATGGCCGCGGCGGCACGGTGAGCGGGCAAGGGCGGATGAGCCTGATGCGCGAAGGGGTCTCCAGCTTCAAGCTGGACCTGAAGGGCTTCCGGCTGATCGACAACGAACAGGCAACCGCCTCAGCCAGCGGCCAGGCGACGATCGACCGCGCCGCCGACGGCAAGGTGCGCCTGTCCGGCGCTCTGACCATCGACCGGGCTGATATCGCGCCGCTGCTGCCGACGCCCTCGGGCGTGGTCGCCATGGAAGTGATCGAGAAGAACCGCCCGCTGAACCTTGGCGACCTCAACCTGGTTGTCGCCCGGCGCGGCGATGGCTGGGCGCTGGACGTCAGCCTGAAGGCGCCCCGGCGGGTGTTCCTGCGCGGCCGCGGCCTTGACGTGGAACTGTCGCTGGACGCCCACGTGAGCGGCACGACTACCCACCCTAACCTAAGCGGCTCGGCCCACGTGGTGCGCGGCGACTATGATTTCGCGGGCAAACGCTTCGAGTTCGATCCGCAGAGCGTGGTCTATCTGTCGACCCGGCCCGAGTTGGTTCGGCTCGACCTGACCGCCACGCGGGACGATCCCACGCTGATGGCTTCGGTCCGGATTCGCGGCAATGCCGCCAAGCCCGAGATCACCCTTTCCTCGACCCCCAGCCTGCCCAACGACGAAGTGCTGTCGCAGGTGCTGTTCGGGCGCACAGCGTCGCAGCTTTCGCCTCTGGAAGCCGCGCAACTGGCATCAGCTCTTTCATCGCTGGCCGGCGGTGGCGGGTTCGATGTGATCGGCAACCTGAGGACCTTCGCCGGCCTTGACCGTCTGGCCCTGGGCGGCGGCGACGCCTCCGGGGTCACGGTCTCGGGCGGCAAATACCTGACCGACGACGTCTATCTTGAACTCACCGGTGGCGGCCGCGAGGGTCCCTCCGCCCAGGTCGAGTGGCGAGTGCGTAAGAGCCTGTCGATCATCTCGAAGTTGGCGGGACAGGGCGACGGGC
>JBBREC010000090.1:0-14581 GCA_038203295.1 Caulobacterales bacterium | reverse complement strand
GTATGACGGCCAGACCTTCGCCCGCGACGGGGTGGTGGTGGTGACGATCAACTACCGTCTGGGGGCGCTGGGCTATTTCGCCCACCCGGCCCTGACCGCCGCAGCCAAGCCTGGCGACGCGGTCGGCAACTACGGTCTGATGGACCAGATCGCGGCCCTGAAATGGGTGCAGCGGAATATCGTGGCCTTTGGCGGCGATCCGAAGAACGTCACGGTCTTCGGCGAGAGCGCCGGCGGGATGAGCACACTCGCCCTGCTGGCCACACCCTCCGCCAACGGGCTCTACCGGAAGGCCATCGTGGAATCCGGCGCCGGCTGGTTCACCCCCATGCCGCTCGCCAGGAAGGAGGCCGAGGGTGCAGCCCTGCTGGCCAGGGCGGGGCTGGGGGACGCGAAGACCGCCGCCGACCTGCGGGCCATCCCGGTGGAGAAGCTCGTGCCGCTGAACGGCGACTACCAACCCTTCACCGACGGTCGGCTGATGACCGAGACGGCGTCCCAGGCGCTGGCCCGCGGAAAATTCCCCGACGTGCCGCTGATCATCGGCTCCAACTCCGGTGAGGACTCGCTGCTGGGCCCCTTGCCCATGGGCGCCGACGCCGCGTCGCGGATTTCGCCGACGCTGCGCGCGGCCTACAAAGCCGAGGAAGCCGCCGGCCTGGATCCGCTGGTGCGGACGGCCTTCACCGACCGGTTCATGGGCGGCCCCGCCCGCTGGGTGGCGGTGAAGACCTCCGCCGGCAAGCCCGCCTGGCTCTACTACTTCTCCTATGTGGGTTCGCGCTTCCGGCCAGCCATGACCCGGGCCGCCCACGCCGCCGAGATCCAGTACGTCTTCGAATACTGGGGCCGCCGCACGCCGATGAGCGCGGTCTCCGACGAGGACAAGGCCATGGCTGCGCTGATGCACGCCTGCTGGGTCAGCTTCGCCAAAACGGGTGCGCCGAAATGCGGGCCCGACCCCTGGCCGGCCTACACGCCCGCCAGGGACCAGCTGATGGAGTTCGGCGCCGCGTCCGGCATTCGCACCCACTTCCGCAAGTCCCAGCTCGACGCCCAGGAAGGCGAGGTCCTGCCGACGCTGGCGCTGGTGAAATAGGCGCTCCGAACTGAATCCCCCGCTCGGCGTTTCCTGAGTCGCATCAAGGGGATCGCCGACATCATGGCCACGCGTCCGACCTGGCAGGGCTACCTGCGCCTCAGCCTCGTGAGTTGCCCGGTGGCGCTCTACACGGCGACCTCGCGCTCGGGCGAGGTGCACTTCAATATGCTCTCGAAGACGACCCACAACCGCATCCGGATGATTCCCACCGATCCGGAGGCCGGGCCGATCGACCGGGCCGACATCGTCAAGGGCTACGAGATCGAGAAGGGCCGCTACGTCGTCATCACCGACGAGGAGATCAAGGCGGTAAAGCTGGAGACCACCCGCACCCTCGACATTGAGCGCTTCGTCGACGAGGCCGATATCGACCGGCTCTACTGGAACGACCCCTATTTCCTGGCGCCCGACGGCGACATGGCGGTGGAGGCCTTCACAGTGATCCGCGAGGCGATGCGCAAGGCGAAGAAGGTGGCCCTGGGCCGCCTGGTCATGCATCAGCGCGAGCGGCTGATGGCGCTGGAGGCGCACGAGAAGGGCATCCTCGCCTACACCCTCCGAAACCGGACCGAGGTCCGCGAGGCCGAGGAGATCTTCACCCACATCAAGGCGATGACGCCCCCGGCCGCCATGGTCGATATCGCGGCTCGCATCATCGAGCAGCAGGAAGGACCCTTCGATCCCAGCCAGTTCACCGACCGGTACGAGGACGCGCTTCGGGCCCTGATCAAGGAAAAGGAGAAGGGCCAAGAGATCACGGCGCCGGAAGTGCCCAAGGAGGCCGAGGTCCTTGACCTGATGGAGGCGCTGAAGCGAAGCCTGGGCCAGTCTGGTGGCGAGCGCCGCAAAACCGCCCCGGCCCGAGCGGGCGCGAAGAAGCCCGCCGCGCCAGCGCCGAAAACGTCACTGGCGAAGAAGGCGCCTGCCACGAACCGCGCCTGACGCTAGGCTCGGTCCGCGTCAGGCGGAGGGCAGACAATGACGGCCTATGTGGTCAATGAGATCGTGGTGACCGACCCGGAGGTCTTCCAGACCTACGTGGTCCAGGTCCCGCCGACCCTGCCGGCGTTCGGCGGCCGCTATCTCGTGCGCTCCGGCGTCAGCGAGGCGATCGAAGGCGCGGCGCCGGGACGGCTGGTGATCCTGGAGTTCCCGGACCGTGAGACCGCAAAGGCCTGGCGCGCGTCGCCGGCCTACGCCGCCATCCTGCCCATCCGCGACGCGTCCTCGACCTCGCGGGTCTATGTGGTCGACGGGTACGCGGGTTAAGGCTCCTGCTTCTTCAGGCCTTCCTCGGTCCAGTCGAGCTGCTTGCCGAGGTGGTGCTCGCGGACCTGGGGGCCGTCGGCGCCGAACTCCATCGAGGCCTCGCGGGCCGCGGTGAATTTCAACCAGGCGGGGCCGCCGGCCGCGCCGGGATTGCCGGACTTGATGAAGGCCGCCCAAAAGGCGTTGACCGCGCTCGCCAGCGGCTGGTCTTCCGGCGCCAACTTCTGCTTCGGCCCGGCGAAGGCGAAGGGGATTTCGGCGGTGTGGATCGCCCCGAACGAGGCGGCGCGCTTTGCCGGCGTCACGTAGGAGAAGTAGTAGAGGTAGGTCGGCTGGCCCGCCCGGGTGTGCAGCCGCGCGATGTTGCGGTCCGGCTCGGTGATGTACTGCCGCGTCGCCATGTCGTTGACGATCTGCAGCTTGTTCCCCTTGCTCTCGGGATCGAAGGCCGCCATCGCCGCGTCCTTTCGGGACGCCGGGATCATGTCGAGCTGCGCGGCCTGGGGCCGGAACAGGCTGGCCTCGTTGGAATTGCCGCCGATCAGCAGTGGGACCTTCGCCTGCCGGCCCGCCGCGAAGCCTTCGGCGATGCCGCCCCGCACATAGCGGCCGTCGAGGATCGGGCCGGCGCGGGAGGTGAACGGGCCGGTGTAGGGCATGGCGGAGAGCGCCACCTTGCGCAGGGCCGCGGCGGCGGCGGCGTTGTCGCCGGTGACACCGGCCTTGGCGGCGGCTTCCGCGCCAGAGGCCTCCGCCGCCTTCAGCGGAGTGGGTTCAAGGCGGCCGAAGCTGGATTCGCCGATGGCCTTCTGGAAGAGGCCGCGCGCGTCGGGCGCCAGCATCAGCAGAAGCACGGAAATACCGCCCGCGCTCTCGCCGGAGATGGTGACGTTTTTCGGGTCGCCGCCGAAGCTGGCGATATTGGCCTGCACCCATTTCAGCGCGGCGATCTGGTCCATCAGGCCGTAGTTTCCGGTGGGGCCTTCCTTGCTGAGCGCGGGGTGGGCGAACCAGCCGGCGCGGCCCAGGCGATAGTTGAGCGACACCGTGATCACGCCGTCCTTTGCGAACTGGATGCCGTCGGTCTCGGCGCCGAAGGCCGCGACCGAGGTCCCGATCGTGAAGCCACCGCCATGGATCCACACCAGAACCGGCAATCTCGCGCCGGGCTTCGCGCCCGCCGGGCGGGTGACGTTGACGAACAGGCAGTCCTCGACGGCGGTCCCGTCCCGTGCCGGCTGGCAGGAGGCGCCGGCCTTCGTGGCGTCACGCTCGCCGGTCCAGGCGTGCGCGGCGGCGGGCGGCCGCCAGCGCAGGTCGCCCACCGGCGGCATGGCGTAGGGCAGGCCCAGGAAGGTCTCGACGCCCTCGACCACCGCGCCGTGCACGGCGCCCTGGCGGATCTTCACCACCGGCCCGGCCGTGGCCGCAGCGGCGGCCGGCTGGGTCTGGGCGACGGTGGCGGACGAGGTTGCGAGCAGGCCCAGCGCCAGCGCGGCGGCGGTCAGCGAACGGCGAGCGATCATCGGATTTCCCCCTCAGGATTTTCCCGATGTCTAAGGCCGGCCTGTTTCTCGAATATGTCGTATGCCGAAGCCTTCGGGCGCTAGGTCGGCCCGCTCCGCTTGCGTGTGACCATCTGCCAAACGATCACGCCAAGGCAGACCACGAAGGCCAAGCCGGCGATGGCCCGCACGGCGTCCACCAGGAAGCCCGCCACGGCGCAGGCGATCATGATCGCCAGCAGGACGCCCAGCCACTTGCCCATCTACTTCAGCCTCCTGATCGCCGCCGCCAGCGGCTGTTCGGCGTCGAAGTAATCGTCCCACGCCCTGGTCGTCTTCAGCAAGGCCGGCGCCGTGCGCACCGTGTAAGCCTTGGGGTCGAGCCCCGGCTTCACCTGGTCCCAGGTCAGCGGAAAGGACACCGTCGCGCCGGGCCGTGCGCGGGGCGACAACGGCGCCACCGCCGTCGAAAGCCGGTCATTGCGCAGGTAGTCGAGGAAGATCCGGCCGACCCGCCTGGCCTTGGACATGTTGACCACGTACCTGTCCGGCGCATCGGCCGCCATGGCCAGGCAGAGATTCTGAGCAAAGGTCTTGGCGGTCGGCCAGTCCATCTTTCCCTTGCCGCCCTTCAATGGCGTGACAACGTGCAGGCCCTTGCCGCCGGTGGTCTTGCAGAAGGCGACCAGGCCCACGGCCTCCAGCCGCGCCTTCACCTCCAGTGCGGCCTCGATGACGCGGGTGAAGTGGATGTCCTCATCGGGGTCGAGGTCGAAGACCAGCCGTCCCGGGGTCTCCGGTTGGAACGGTTGGCAGTTCCAGGGGTGGAACTCCACAGCGCCGATCTGGGCCAGCGCCGCCAGCGCCTCGATGCGGTCGACCTGCAGATAGGGCGCGTGGTCGCCCGCCACCTTCACCTCGGACAGCAGCGCGGACGACCCCCTGCCGGCGTGACGCTGGAAGAACCGTTCGCCCTCGATCCCGTCCGGTACGCGGATGATCGAACAGGGCCGGCCCTTGATGTGCGGCAGCATCCAGGGGCCGACGGCTTCCAGATACTGCGCCAGATCCAGTTTGGTCACCGGCCTGCCGTCGCCGCCGTCGGGCCATAGGGCCTTGTCGGGGCTGGAGAGCGTGACGCCCATGACAACCGGGCTGCTGGCCTGGGCCTTGATCATGGCTCCAGCCTTGGCCTTCGGCGCCGGCTCGGCAAGTCCGGTGGTCCGGAGCGCCGGCGTTTCGGCCTCGACGTCCTTAGCGGGCTTGTCCTCGCGCAATGCCTTGAACGCGCCCTGCCGCACCATGCCGGATCCGGTGAAGCCCGCGAACTCGATCTCGGCCACCAGCTCGGGCTTCGCCCAGTGGACGTTGGCCTCCCTGCGCGGCGCGCCGGGACCGGTGAAGGGGCTCTTGTCGCTCTCGGCCTTCAACAGGCGCGGCAGGACGCGGGCGACCTTGTCGCGGCCGAAGCCCGTGCCGACCCGGCCGGTGTAGATCAACTTGCCGTCCCGGTTCACGCCGACCAGCAGCGAGCGAAGCTGCCCCGCCTCGCCGGTCCAGCCACCGATGACGACCTCGTGGCCGGCGCGGCATTTGGACTTCCGCCAGCTGTCGGACCGGTCCGAGCGATAGGGCGCGTCGAGCTTCTTGGAGACGATGCCCTCCAGCGACATCCGGCAGGCCGACTGCAGCACCGCGTCGCCCGCGGCCACGAAGTGGTCGACGTAGCGCAGCCGGGGTTTCCCCTTGGAAAGCAGCGCCTTCAATCGGCTCTTCCGATCCGTTAGCGGCAGCCCGCGTAGGTCCTCAGCCCCGGCGAACAGGGCGTCGAAGGCGAAGAAGACCAGGTCGGCGGTCTTGCCGTCCGACAGCGCTACCTGAAGGGCCGGGAAATCCGGCGAGCCGTTGTGATCGAGCGCGCAGGTCTCGCCGTCGAGCAGGCAATCGGGCAGCCCTGCCGCATCTTGAGCGATCTGATCGAACTTCGCAGTCCAGTCGAGGCCGGAGCGGGTCTTCAGCGTCGCCTTGCCGTCGACCACCCGCAGCTGCAGGCGATAGCCGTCGAACTTGATTTCATGGCCCCAGCCGGAGCCGAGGGGCGGCTTCTCGACCGAAGTGGCGAGCTGCGGCGTTACGAAGCTGGGGATCGCCGCGGCTTTGAGCGCGGGCGCGGCCTTCACCTTCGGCTCCGACGTCGCGCGCCGCAGCAGGGCGGCGGCCTCTGCTTCTCCTCCCTTGGAGTTCCAGATCGCCTTGGAGGGCGCGCGGGCCTTGCCGGTCATGAAGCGCTTCGGCCCCTTGCCCTTGCCGGCCGCGATGTCGTCCATCGAGCGGCCCGAGGCCACCGAGGTGACCTCGTTCGCCACCAGCCCTTCGCCGTGGCCCTCGATCGCCCAGCCATCGTGGTGCTTGATCAGCAGCCAGTTGTCGTGGCGCTCCTTCGGCCGACGCTTCATGCGCACCAGCACGAACGAGCCCTTCAACCGCTCGCCGTCGAGCACGATCTTCAGGTCGCCGTTGTCCAGGCCCAGATGCGGGTCGCCGCCGCCTTCCGGCTCCCAGTAGCCCCGGTCCCACAGCATCACGACGCCCCCGCCATACTGGCCCTGCGGGATGGTTCCTTCGAAGTCGCCGTAGTCGAGCGGATGATCCTCAACCTCGACGGCCAGGCGCTTGTCGGCGGGGTCCATCGAGGGGCCGCGGGTTACCGCCCAGGACTTGAAGGTCCCGTCCAGCTCCAGGCGGAAATCGTAATGCAGGCGGGTGGCGGCGTGCTTCTGGATGACGAAGCGCCGACGTTTCGAGGGCTGGACGGTCTCCTGACCGCTGGGCTCGGCGGTCTTCG
This sequence comes from Caulobacterales bacterium, assembly GCA_038203295.1. Lineage (GTDB taxonomy): Bacteria > Pseudomonadota > Alphaproteobacteria > Caulobacterales > Caulobacteraceae > Phenylobacterium. The sequence goes on along the minus strand of JBBREC010000090.1, from coordinate 7,860 downwards.
AGAAGTCCCGCATGGACTGGTAGCGCTTGAGCTTCTTTGCGGCGGTCTCTTGAGCCATGCTCCGTTCCTCAGCAGGCGAGCGCCGCCGATGGCCTCGCGACATCCTGCAGCGCACTGACGAAGGCGTCGCGCCAGGCGGTGACATCCTCGCGCTGGACGTTGTCGAAGAGGACTCGCCAACGGCGGATTCGCTCCGGTTTCTCCATGGTCAGCGCTCTCTTCAGCGCATCGGCGATCTCCTCGGGGCTGTTGGGATTGACCAGCAGCGCCTGGGTCATCTGCCGCGCGGCGCCGGCGAAACGAGATAGGATCAGCACGCCGGGATCCTCGGGATTCTGGGCCGCAACATACTCCTTGGCCACGAGGTTCATGCCGTCGCGCAGGGGGGTGACCAGGCCGACGCGGGCCGCGCCATAGATCCCGGCCAGTTCGTCGCGGCGGTAGTTGCGGTTCACATAGCGGAAGGGGTTCCAGTCCACGTCGGCGAACTCGCCGTTGATCCGGCCGGACAGCGCGTCGAGCCGGCCTCGGATCTCCTGATAGGCCTCCACGGCCTCGCGGCTGACCGGGGCGATCTGCAGCATGAGCACCTGGCGGCGCATGTCGGGATTGTCGGCCAGGAAGCGCTCGAAGCCGACGAAGCGCTCCTCGAGGCCCTTGGAATAGTCGAGCCGGTCAACGCCGACCACGAGGTGGCGGAACACTGTCGAGGCAGTCATCAGGTCGCGCATGCGCCGCGCCCGCGAACTCCTGGTCAGCTTGGCGAAATCGACGGCGTCGAGGCCGATGGGGAAAGCCCCGACCTTCAGCGTTTCGCCGTAGGCGCTCAGCGTGTCGTGCACCGTTTGCGACCCTCCGGCCTCGGCGATCACATATTCCTCGAAGGCCTGCAGATATTCGGGTGTCTGGAAACCGACCAGGTCGTAGTCGAACATCGCCTGCACCAGCTGGCTGTGGCCGGGCAGGGTGGTGAACACCTGATGCGCCGGCCAGGGGATGTGCAGGAAGAAGCCGATCCGGTTCCGCACCCCAAGCGCGCGCAGTTCGCGGGCCAGGGGGATCAGGTGATAATCATGCACCCAGATCACGTCGTCGGGATGGATCAGCGGCGCCAGCGTCTCGGCGAACCGCTTGTTCACCCGGCTGTAGCCCGCCCCGTAGGCCCGATCATAGGCGGCCAGGTCCGTGCGGTAGTGGAACAGCGGCCACAGCGTCTTGTTGGCGTAGCCGTTGTAATATTCGTCGAGGTCGGCCTCCTCGAGATCGACGACCGCCGTGGTCACCCCATCGACGGTCTGCATGGCCAGCTGGCCGGTGAAGGCCGGCGCGGTCTTGCCGCTCCAGCCGAACCACAGGCCCGAGTATTGGCGCAGCGCCGCTGACAGCGCCATGGCCAGACCGCCCACGGTCTCCTCGCCCGTAGCGGTGGGCTGACTGACCCGGTTGGACACGACAATCAGCCGGCTCACAGCGTGGCCTCAAGCCAGGCAAGCGCCGCCTCGACGTTCCCCAGGCGGTAGCGGGCGTGCAGGGCCCGCCGAAGGCCCACCGCAACCCCCATGCCGCCCAGCGCCTGGGCGGCCTCGAAGCCGTCCTCGTCCGTCGCGTCGTCGCCCACGAATACCGGAGTGGCGCCGGCGAAGGGCGGCAGCGCCATGAAAGCGCGCACACTGTCGCCCTTGCTGGGGCCAGGCGTCCGCAGTTCCTCGACCATGTCGCCTTCCTGAAGGGCGAGCCCAGTGCGCACGGCGATTTCGCGGGCGCAGGTCCTGGCGTCTTCGCCATGGTGCGCGGCCTGTCGGAAGTGCAGGGCCGCCGAGAGCCCTTTTTCCTCAACGATCAGGCCGCAGTCGCGGGCGGCGAAGGCCTGCAGGGCTTGCGCCGCCCGCGTCAGACCCGGATGCGCAGGCGTGGCCGTGACCCGGCCGTCAGGATCGCGCAGCACCAGGCCGTGGACCGCCGCGACTGGGACAACGCACCCTTCCAGGATGCGGTCGATGTCCTCCAGCGTGCGGCCGCTGACGACCGCGAGACGGCCATCGAGACGGTGGATCAGCTGTTCGAGAAGGCTCGTGCGCCGCGGATCCGGCGCCACGTCCTGCGGCCGCGCCGTGATCGGAGCCAGGGTCCCATCGAGGTCGAGGAACAGGGCCGTATCGCCGAGGTTCAACGGCTTCGGCGCGGGCAGCTTAATGGCAAGGTCCTGGATCGACATGAAAAAATGCTGGCCCCGTCGAGGGCAAGAACGCTCAAGGCCGCGCTTCGATCCAGGGTTGTCCTGGGTTTTTGCGGTGCAGCACACCGGTCAGGCTTGACGCGGCGCATGCCAAATCGCGCTATGCGAACGCCTCGATCCTTCCGACCCCAAAAGGTGACGCCCGATGGCCGATACGCCGCCGCTGTCCGATTCCCTGGTTCTGTTCGGTGCGACCGGCGATCTTTCGCGGCGGATGGTGATCCCATCGCTCTACTTCCTCGACGCCGACGGCTTCCTCCCGGCGGGCTTCAAGGTGGTGGCGACGGCGCGCGCCGCGCTCACCCGCGAGGCCTTCGTTAGCCAGGTGCATGAAATCCTCAGGGCCCGGCCGGAGGGCCTGGATGATGCTGTGTGGGCCCGGTTCTCCGCCCGGCTGGACTACGTGGCCTGCGACGCCACCTCCGCCGACGGCGTGGCCGCGCTGATCCCCCATCTGGAGGGGCGCAGCCGGCCGATGTTCTTCCTGGCGGTCTCGCCCAGTCTCTATGGCAGGATCTGCGGGGCGCTGGGCGCCTCGGGCCTGGCGGCCGCCGAGACCCGGATCGTGATGGAAAAGCCGATCGGCCGGGACCTCGAAAGTTCGCGGGCGATCAATGAGGCGGTGGGCGCGGTGTTCGCCGAGGAGCGGGTGTTCCGCATCGACCACTACCTGGGCAAGGAGACGGTGCAGAACCTCATCGCCCTGCGGTTCGCCAACACCCTCTTCGAGCCGCTGTGGAACAATCTGACCATCGACCACGTGCAGATTACCGTGGCCGAGACCGAAGGCGTCGGAGATCGCTGGCCCTATTACGACGAGTATGGCGCGCTGCGCGACATGCTGCAGAACCACATGCTGCAGCTCCTCTGCTTCGTGGCCATGGAGCCCCCGGCCGACATGGACCCGCGCTCGGTGCGCAACGAGAAGGTCAAGGTGCTGCGATCGCTTCGACGCTTCACTCGCGCCGACGCCGAGAAGACCTCGATCCGCGGTCAGTACACCAAGGGCGTGGTGGGCGGGAAGGAGGCCGCCGGCTACGAGACAGAGCGCGGACAGCCCTCCGGCACCGAGACCTTCGTGGCGCTCCGGGCCGACATCGACAACTGGCGCTGGGCCGGCGTGCCCTTCTTCCTGCGCACCGGCAAACGCCTGCCCGAACGGCGCACCCAGATCGCCATCCAGTTCAAGCCGGTGCCACACTCGATCTTCGGCGAGGCGGCCAAGGACGACCTGATCGCCAACCGCCTGGTGATCGACCTGCAGCCCGACGAGGACATCGAACTCCTGCTGATGAACAAGTCGCCGGGCATCAGCCAGGGCGGCATGCGGTTGCAGTCCCTGCCGCTCTCGCTGTCGCTGCTCAGGGCCTACGAAGGCCCCGGCGCGCGGCGGCGCATCGCCTACGAGCGGCTGCTGCTAGACGTCATGCACGGCAACTCCACCCTCTTTGTCCGCCGCGACGAGGTCGAGGAGGCTTGGCGCTGGGTCGACGGCGTCGCCGACGCCTGGAAGGACGCCGGCATGACGCCCAGGCCCTACGCCGCCGGCAGCTGGGGTCCGTCCGGCGCCTTCGCGCTTATCGAGCGATCCGAGCGGGCCTGGCTGGACTGACGAGCGGCGGCGTCAGGCTTCTTCCTCGAAGGTCACCGCGACGTCGGCGTTGGCCGAGAGGCGGAGCCTGTCGCCCTCGACCTCGGCGATCAGCGCGGCGGAGATGTAGTGGTGGTGGCCTTCGTGGCTGCCGCCCTCCTGGCGCGCCAGCTTGATGCGATGGGCCTCGACGCTGTCGACCTTGCCCACATGCACGCCGTCGGCGCCGATGACTTCCATATGCGGCTTGATGCCTTTGATCATGATCCTGTCCCTTCGGTCGTTGAGCCTGATCGAACAGATGGCGGGGCTTGCGGTTCCCGACGCCCTCAGCGCACGCTCGACCAGGGCCGCGACAGCAGGGCCGCGCAGTTGATCAGGCCCACCAGGGAATAGGTCTGCGGATAGTTCCCCCAGAGTTCCTTGCCGTCGAAGGCGATGTCCTCGGAGAGCAGGCCCGCCTTGGTGCGCCGCCCCAGCATTTCCTCGAAGAGTTCGCGCGCCTCGTCCGTGCGGCCGGACAGGTGCAGCGCCTCGATCAGCCAGAAGGTGCAGAAATTGAAGGCGGTCTTTGGCTCACCGAAGTCGTCGGGCAGGGCGTAGCGCATCATGTAGGGGCCGCGCCGCAGGCCCGCTTCCACAGCCTTCATGGTCGCCGCCATCCGCGGATCGGCAGGTGACGTGAAGCGAACGTCGACCAGCTGGAGCAGGCTGGCGTCCAGCTCCTCGCCCTCGAAGCTCGCCGCGTAGTAGCCCTTCTCCGCGTTCCAGGCCCGGGTCTCGATGGTCTTGCGGATCACGGCCGCGCGGCCGTCCCAATGGTCGGCCCTTTCGCGCAGGCCAAGCTTGCCGGCGGCGTTGCCCAGCCGGTCGCAGGCCGCCCAGCACATCACCGAGGAATAGGTGTGAACCGCCTCTCGCCCGCGGAACTCCCAAAGGCCCGCGTCGGGCTTGTCGTGCAGCTCGAAGGCGCGGTCGCCGATGGGTTCCAGCGCGCGGAAGTCCTCGACGGTGGCGGGCCGGTAAAGCCGCTCGTCAAAGAAGGCCTGCACGGTCGACAGGATGATCTGGCCATAGACATCGTGCTGCAGGTGCTCGTGCGCCTGGTTGCCGATGCGCACCGGCCCCATGCCGCGATAGCCGGGCAGGTGGGGCGCGATCCACTCGGTCAGCGCCGGCTCCAGCCCGACGCCGTAGACCGGCTGAACATGTCCGCCCTTCGACTCGCCGACCAGGTTGCGGAGATAGGAGAGGTAGTTCTCCAGCATGTCCGCCGCACCCAGCCGGTTCAGGGCCTGGACCACATAGTAGGCGTCGCGGAGCCAGCAGTAGCGATAGTCCCAGTTGCGGCCCTTGCCGTCGTCCACGGCGTGCTCTGGAATCGAGGTGGTTAGCGCGGCGACGACCGCGCCGGTTTCTTCGTAGGCGCAGAGCTTGAGCGTGATGGCGGCCCGGATCACCACGTCCTGCCATTCCAGCGGCACCGACAGCGTTCGCACCCAGCCGCGCCAGCCTTCGGTGGTCTCGCGCAGCATCCGCTCGGCCGAACCGCCGACGTCGGAGTCAAACCCCTCGTCGGGGCCGAGGAACATGGCGATCGGCTCCTCGAGGCGGAACATCCGCTCGTCGTGAACATGGCTGACCGGCGCGTCGGTGGTCATCCGCAGTGTCATCTCGCCGCCGAGGTAGCGGATGTGGTTGGAGCCGACCGTGGCGCCGGCCGGACGCTCGCCATAGTTCACCGTCGGCCGGAGACGTATCCGGATTCGGGGCGTGCCCTGCAGCGGCCGTACGATCCGCACGAACGCCAGCGGACGGTAAATCCGGCCGAACTGCCGGTACCGGGGACAGAAGTCGAGGATCTCCAGGCTCGCGCCCGACGCATCGGTGAGCTCGGTCTTCAGGACCGGCGTGTTGCGCAGGTAGCTCTGCCGGGTCTGGGCCAGGCCCTCCACCTCCACCGACCAGAACCCGTCCCCGGCCTTCTCCCCGCCGAGCAGCGCGGAGAAGAACGGATCGCCGTCCACCCGCGGCGCGCAGGCCCACACATAGCGGCCCGCTTCGTCGATCAGCGCGCTCGCCGCGCAGTTGCCGATGGGGAACAACTCAAGGGTCTGGCTCAATGGGCGGTGTCCTGGGTGCCGGTCATGAGCCCCCGCTCTTAAGTTGGCTTATCGACAGACTAACGTCCCCCGGCGCGCTTGGCTCCGGACGGCTTCTGCTAAGCCTCAGGGCCGATCACCTTCACCAGGCCCGGCGGCGCGGTGGTCTGGACCACGATGCGGTCGCCTTGGTGGCGTTCGAAGGCGATCCTGAGGCAATGGTGGCCCACCTGCAGATCCTCGATCCACAGGCGGTCGATGCCGATGGGCAGCCGCGGATCGACGATGGTCACGCCCTCGGCGGTGACGGTGAGGCCGAGGCAGGCCTGCAGCATCATGAATACCGATCCCGCCGCCCACGCCTGCGGCAGGCAGGCGACAGGGTAGGCTACCGGCGGTTCCCCGGCCTGGCGCTGGAAGCCGCAGAACAGCTCCGGCAGCCGCATCTCGAGCGCGTCGGCGGTCTCGAACATGGCGGCCATCAGCGCCACCACGCCATCGCGCTCGCCGTAATGCGAGAGGCCGAGCGCGGCCAGCGCCGTGTCGTGCGGCCAGACCGAGCCGTTGTGATAGCTCATCGGATTGTAGCGGGCTTCGCCGACCGCCAGGGTGCGCACCCCCCAGCCGGCGGCGAACCGGCGCGAGAGCAGGTGCTCTGCGACCTTGCGGGCCCGCTGCGGCGCGACCAGTTTCGTAAACAGCAGGTGGCCGGGGTTGGAGCTCAGCACACGGCAGAGTTCGCCGTCGCCGTCCACGGCGATGGCGTAGAAGCCCTCGTCCTCCATCCAGAACCGATGCTCGACGGTACGCCTGATGTGCTCGGCCCTGGCGGTCCAGGTTGCGGGATTCTCGCCACGCAGCCGGGCCATGGTCGCCATCGCGCGGTAGGCGGCGAAGGCGTAGCCCTGCACCTCCACCAGCGCGATCGGTCCGGTGGCGAAGCGCCCGTCGGCGTGGAACACCGAGTCCTGACTGTCCTTCCACCCCTGGTTGGCGAGGCCGCTTGCCGCGCCGCGGGCATAGTCGATCAGTCCGTCGCCATCGGTGTCGCCGTAGGTCTCGATCCAGCCGATTGCGGCTTCCAGCGCGGGCCACAGCTTACCTATCAGGTCGAGGTCGCCAGTCCGCTCGGCATAGGCGCCAGCCAGCGCCACGAACAGCGGCGTGGTGTCGACTCCGCCGTAGTAGCGGCCGAAGGGGATTTCGCCGAGCGCGGCCATCTCGCCGCTGCGGGTCTCGTGCTGGATCTTGCCCGGCGCCGAGTCGCGGAATGCCGAGACTTCGGTTGCCTGGTGTTTCGCTAGGTAAGTGAGCACGCCCTTGGCCAGACTCGGATCGCTCCACAGCACCTGCCAGGCAGTCAGAATCCCGTCGCGGCCGAAGCAGGTCGAGAACCACGGGATGCCGGCATAGGGATAGGGACCGGTGTCAAGCTCCGTGGTCAGCAGCGCCAGGTCGGCCCGCGACTTCTCGATCCATTCGGAGAACAGGCGCCCCGAGGTGCGCAACCGCGCGCCCTTGCGCCGCCGCGCGCGCATGTCGAAGCGGGCGCGCGCAGCGGCCTCGCGAAACCGCTCGCGCGTCGGTGTGGGGCCCGCCTGCAGGCCGATCTCAATATAGAGTTCTAAACGGCCCTCGGGCCGGATCGGATAGATGTACTCCGCGCGGTTCGCGCCCAGCCGGCCCGGCGGATCTGAAAAGGTGATCACGCTGGTCCGCTCGACGTCGTCCAGGCCGTCATAGCGATAGGTCACTGACCGGCCGCCGATATCGGCGGCATGGCGATAGCCGCGTTTCGCCCGGGTCATGCCGCGAACCTCGAACATGTCGCGGAAATCGGCGTCGAACTCGAAGGTCAGCGGGATGATCACCTCATCGCGGCTGTAATTCACCAGGCAGACGCGCTCGTAGAGCCTCTGGTCCCACAGGAA
>JBBREC010000089.1:0-14687 GCA_038203295.1 Caulobacterales bacterium | reverse complement strand
ATTCCAGGGTGGATTGAAGACCACGCCGGCCATGCGGGACACGAACATCGGCGTCTGGTGCTTCGGATCGCCAACGACGATCCGCATGGAGAGCTGCGGCGCGCCGTCCGCGTAGAGCACCGCCTGGGCGCCGGCGACATCGACTTCCAGGCGGTCGGCCGGCAGCTCCCGCACCCAGCGGCGGCGTTCCAGGTTGGCCTCGATCTGGGCCAGCCGCTGTTCAGCGGTGATGTTGAGCGACGCGCGGCTCTCCGCGCCGACGACGCCGTCGGGTTCCAGGTCATGCGCGGCCTGGAAGGCCTTCAGCGCGGTGGCCAGATCCTCGTCGAAGATCTCGGCGGCGGCGGTCTGCGCGGCGCCATAGCCTTCGAGCGCAAGGCGTGTTCGCAGAACCGCGACAGCGGGACCGCTCATGGTCAGGCGCATGACCGGACCCAGGGGCAATTGCGGCCAGCCGCCGTGCTCCACCCGCGAGGTGTAGAGAACGCGCGCGCCCAGCAGCGCCCGATAGGCCGGGGTGTCGAGCGGCAGCGCCGCCATCCAGGCCTCCAGACGGCGATCGACCCGCGCCTGTCGCCATTCCGCCTCGACCTCGTGCGGCTGGGGCGTGATGGCCCAGAACCGGTCGACCCTGGCCGGCATCAGGCGCAGGCCGTATTCGGCGGTCGCGTGGCGCGTCAGCGCGGCCAGCAGAACCGCATCCTCCAGGGTTTCGGCCGGCGCGGCGCCCAGTTCGCGTCCGGTCCGCAGGGTGGAGATGATCGCAGACCGTTCCCATACCGAAAGCGGGGCGTCGGGGGGCGCGGCGATCGCGGTCGGCGCGAAGGCGAGCAGAAAGGCGGCTGTGGCTGTGGCCAGCGCCATGGACCGCAACGAGCCCAGCCTATTGCGTCGTGCGCAGGCGCTGAAGGCTGGCGCGAAGGACGTCAGCGTCCTCGCGCCGACGCTCATGCGGGTCGCAGGCCTCGATACGGCCCTGCGTCGCGTCGCTCAGGGCAGAGCGAAGAACACCCAAGGCCGTGGGCGGCGCAATAATCACCAGGCGCCGGAAGGCGTCGGCCTTCGCGGCCGCATCGAGCTGCGCGGCGAGCGTCGCCAGGAAGCGATGCTCGGCCCGGGCGGCCGGAGAGGCGTTTCGGGTATCGCCCTTGCCGGAGTGTTCCGCGCCCCCGCCCGAATGCGCGGAGGCGTGATGACGGTCCTCGTGAGACACCAGGGCAAGGTCATGGCGCTCGATAAGATGCCCCAGCCGTACGCGCTCCTCGAATACCCTTGCGGCGGTTCCATCCGCCACCACGACCCAGGTTTCGACTGCTTCGCCCATCGGCTGACTCCTTCAACTCGCCCGTACAATGGACAGACGCCCGGCATGGGCATTGAGGGGAATCAATTCCGCGTCAGCGCGACGGTGACGCCGGACAGGCCAGGGTGGCTCGGCCCTTCAGAAATCCCCGGCGCACCATGCCGGCCAGGATCGCCGCGGCACGGGCCCGATCGCGCTGGTGCGCGCCGGTGACCTGGCGCACCACCCCGCGGAACGGGAGTGTGAACACGCTGCCGATCACCCCCGCGGCCAGCTGGCCGGACCCGTTCTGCAGGGCCGCCGGGGCGTCGATATCTCCACCGAGCACGGCGTCGAGCGCGGCAAGTTCGGTCTGGATCGCGCGGCAGTCGGAAAGGCCCTCGACGTCGTAGGGCGCCGTGACGGCCCTGCGAATGGCCTCGGAGGGCGCGGCGTCCTGCATGAGGCTGAGGTCGCGCATGGGCTGTTCGAGCGCTGCGCCGACAGGATCGCGCGACCGCTCCCGGCCGGGGGTGGCGCAGGCGGCGACGCCGGCGAGCAGGGCCACGGTCAGCAGCATCCGCGGAAGAGACAGGGTGGCCTCCAAGCCTTGAGCTGCAGGGCCCGCCCGCGCGAGCGCCTCCTGCAGGGTCAGGATCGGACAGGTTTGCTCCAGATGCGTTGATGCGCGTCAACGCCCGGCTGTGACCTCGATCGGCCAACCTTTACAGGTCCCCTATACGGAGACGGGCTTTCGGCATCGATTCCTTACGACCACCTGCGGCAAGACTGCGTGACATTTCTCACTGACGCCGGCCGCACGGCGTCGCCAAAGGGTGATCATGGATCGTGGAACGGAGTCCGCGGCGTCGGACGCCCTGCCTGCGCAGGACAAGCGATTCTGGGCGCTTGCGCTCGGGAGCGTCGGCGTGGTGTTCGGCGACATCGGCACCAGCCCGCTTTACGCGTTCCGCGAAGCCCTCCGCCAGGCCGGCGCCTTTCAGCCCGAGACCATCATGGGCGTCGTGTCCCTGGCGCTATAGGCCCTGATCCTGGTGGTCACGTCTAAGCGGCGCTCAGCCGAGAGGCCAAGGGCCTCGCCCGGCTGGTCCAGCCGGAGGCGCTACCAGACCCCGACGTTGGGCATGGACGACCAGGGCTCTGCGGGGGCAAGCGCGGAGCCCGCCTGCAGGAGTTCCACCGAGATATTGTCTGGCGAGCGGACGAAGGCCATGTGGCCGTCGCGCGGCGGGCGGTTGATGATGACGCCACCGTCCTTCAGGCGCTGGCAGACGGCGTAGATGTCGTCGACCGCATAGGCCAGGTGGCCGAAGTTGCGGCCGCCCTCATAGTTTTCCGGATCCCAGTTGTAGGTCAGTTCGACCATCGGCGCCTTCTTCGCCCGCGCCTCGGCCTCGTCGCCCGGCGCGCAGAGGAAAACCAGGGTGAAACGGCCGCCTGAATTTTCGACCCGGCTGGCTTCCACCAGGCCAAGCTTGCCGCAGTAGAATTCGAGGGAGGCGTCCAGGTCCTGCACCCGAACCATCGTATGGAGGTATCTCAACGTCCTGTTTTCCCTTACTGCGTACGCTGTGTGACATGGAGCCGTGCGGTCAGCTCAACCGTGTGGTGCAATTGAAACGCCTGAACCACAATAACCGCCATGACGCCAACCTGTCCGCGATTTCATTTGCGCTCGCGTAACGGCGGCATCACACCGGCGGAGAATCCGGGAAAAATGGCGGCGCGCGGTCGAGGGTCATCGATTCGCGCGGACGAAGGGGGGCGTTCGGGGTCAGTTTGATGCGGATGAAGCCACAGTACCTGTTCGTGATCATCGCGGTGGCGGTCGTTGCGCTCTATTTCATCGTCCGGAGCCTGTTCGGGCTCGCCGAGCCGAAGGCGCAAGCCAAGACCGCGCCCGCCTCCGCCCTGCCGAGCGTCCAGGCCCGGCTGATCCCCGAAACGATCCGGCAGTATGACGTGGTCCTGCGCGGCCGCACCGAGTCGGCGCGCACGGTGGTGGTCCGCTCCGAGACTGCGGGCGTCGTCGCCCAGACCCCGGCCCGCGAGGGCTCGGCGGTGCGCAAGGGCGACGTGCTGTGCAAGCTCGCCGTCGACGCCCGTCAGGCAGGCCTCGACCAGGCCCGCGCCAACTACCGCTCCATGCAGCTCCAGCAGCAGGCCAGTGTCGAACTGGCCGCGAAGGGTTACCGCTCGCAGACCCAGGTGCTGGACAGCCAGGCCAAGCTCGACGCCGCCCAGGCCAGCGTCCGCCAGGCCGAGATTGCACTCGCCCAGGTCAATATCCGAGCGCCCTTCGCCGGCGTGTTCGACAAACGCGACGCCGAGATCGGGACCTACCTGTCCCCCGGCCAGCCCTGCGGGACGATGATCGAGCTCAATCCGTTGCTGGTCGTGGGCGACGTGCCGGAAACCGAGGCTGCGAAGCTGAAGGTTGGCGCCGCGGCCAACGCCAAGCTGGTCTCGGGCCAGATGCTGAACGGCCGCATCCGCTACGTGGCCCAGGACGCCGATCCGCAGACCCGCACCTATCACGTGGAGGTCGCCGTTGCGAACCCGCGGCTGGACATCCGCTCCGGCCTCTCGGCCGAGGTCCACATCGGTGCGGGCTCCGGCCCATCGCACCTGATCCCGACCTCCTCGCTGGTGCTGGATTCAGCGGGCCGTCAGGGCGTGCGCTATGCTGTGAACGGCGACCTGGTCGCCTTCGCCCCCGTAACCATCGTCGAGGAGACCCCGGGCGGCGTCTGGGTGACGGGCCTGAGAGGGCCCGTCCGATTGATCGTGGTCGGTCAGTCCTATGTGGCCGACGGCCAGAAGGTTCGTGTTGCCCTTGCGCGCTAGCGCCGGGACGACGGGAGGAATGAAATGATCGGCGCGCTGATCGACGGAGCCATCAAACGCCGCAAGGTGGTGCTCGGCGTGACCGTGGTCGCCGCGATCTTCGGCTTCTTCTCCTACCTGTCGATGCCACGCGAAGCCCAGCCGGACATCAACCTGCCCTACCTGTCGGTGATCGTGCCGTTCCCGGGGGTCAGCCCCGAGGACGCCGAGCGCCTGCTGGTCAAGCCGCTGGAAGTCCAGTTGCAGACCATCCAGGGCATCAAGCACATGAATGCGGTGGCGCGGCAGAACGCGGCCATCGTCACCCTGGAGTTCGAGCCGAATTTCTCCAAGGACAAGGCGCTCGCCGACGTGCGCGCCAAGGTCGACCTGGCCCGCGGCCGTTTCCCGCCGGACGCCGAAGAGCCGATCATCGAAGAGCAGAGTTTCGCCGACCAGCCGATCATCGGCATCGTGCTCTCCGGCGAGGCGCCGGAACGCGAGCTGGCGCGGATCGCCCAGAACCTGAAGGAGCGGCTGGAAAGCTCCCCCGGCGTGCTGGAGGCCTTCTCATCGGGCGCCCGTGAAGAGCTGCTCGAGGTCACCATCGATCCCCTGCGGATGGAGGCCTACAACGTCACCGCCAACGAGGTGGCCCAGGTCATCGCGCGCAACAATCAGCTGGTGCCGGCCGGCAACCTGCGCTCCGGAACCGGCCAGTTCGCGGTCAAGGTGCCGGGCGTCGTCCAGCGGCCGGAAGACATCCTGACCCTGCCGATCAAGAAGAACGGCGACCGCCTGGTCACTGTCGGCGACATCGGCGAGGTGCGCCGGACCTTCAAGGAGCCGGCCTTCATCACCCGCTTCAACGGCCAACCGGCCGTGGCGCTGGACGTTTCCAAGCGCAGCGGCGCCAACATCCTCGAGACCGTGAAGACCATTCGCAAGGTGGTCGCCGAGGAACAGAAGAACTGGCCGGCGACCGTGACGGTCGGCTTCACCTACGACAATTCCGACTTCATCGGCCGCACCCTGACCGTGCTGGAAAGCGGCATCCTGACGGCCAGCCTGCTGGTGATGCTGATCATCGTGGCAAGTCTCGGAATCCGTCAGGGCCTGATCGTCGGCGTGGCGATCCCGGCCTGCTTCCTGCTGGCCTTCATGATGATCCACGCCGACGGCGTAACGCTGAACCAGATGGTGATGTTCGGCATGGTGCTTGCGGTCGGCATCCTGGTCGACGGCGGCATCGTGGTGGTGGAATACGCCGACCGGAAGATGGCCGAGGGACTGCCCAAGGAAGCCGCCTTCGCCGCGGCCGCCAAGCGAATGTTCTGGCCGGTGGTCAATGGCACGCTGACGACGCTCTGCGCCTTCCTGCCGTTCATGTTCTGGAACTCCGTGGCCGGGAAGTTCATGAGCTTCCTGCCGCTGACCCTGTTCTTCGTGCTGGGCGCGTCGATCTTCGTGGCGCTGATCTTCACGCCGGCGCTGGGTTCGATCTTTGGCCGCGCCACCGCCATCGACGCCGAGCACTTGGCCGAGATCGAGAAGTCAGAGCACGGCGACCCGAGGGAGATGACCGGCTTCATGGGCTGGTACGCGCGCACCATCGCCTATCTCGGCGCCCACCCGGGACGCACGGTGCTGGCGACCCTGCTGATCATCTTCGGCATCGGCTTCTGGTTCGCCAATACCCCGCACAAGACCCTGTTTTTCCTGGATCAGGACCCCGAGCAGGTGACGGTGTTCGTCAAGGCCCGCGGCAACCTGTCGCCCGAGGCCCAGGATGGGCTGATGAAACAGGTCGAGAGCCGGCTGGTGGGCGTGAAGGGCATCGAGTCCCTGTACGTCCGGGCGGGCGGCAGTTCCTCGAACGGCGGCCCCAATTCGCCGCCCAACGACACCATTGGCCGCATCCAGGTCGAGTTCCAGAAGTACGAGGACCGCAAGGCGCTCGGCCTGCGCGGCAAGGATATTTCCAAGGACATCCGCAGCCGGGTTCAGGACCTTCCCGGGATGGCCGTCGAGGTGCGCGAACCGGAAGGCGGCCCGCCGACCGGCAAGGCCGTCCAGGTGCAGCTCACCAGCCACGATCCGGTCGCGCTCGGAAAGGCGGCGGACATCGTGAAGGCCAAGCTGGTCACCGACCCGCAGCTGATCGAGCTGGAGGACAACCGGACCTCGCCCGGGATCGAATACAACCTCACCGTCGACCGCGAGGCCGCCGGCCGCTACGGGGTCGACGTGCTTTCGGTCGGCCAGGCGATTCAGTTCCTGACCGGCGGGGTGCTGGTGGGCCGGTTCAGGCCCGACGATGCCGAGGACGAACTCGACATCCGCGTGCGGTTCCCGGCCGACGCCCGCACCGTCGCAGCCTTCGACCAGCTCAAGATCACCACGCCCAGCGGACCGGTGCCCGCCTCCTATTTCGTCAAGCGCGTCCCGGGCCAGCAGGTCACCCAGATCCAGCGCCGCGAGGGCCAGCGCCTGGTGATCCTGCAGGCCAATACACCCCCGGGCATCGCCGCCAACCAGAAGATCGCCCAGCTGAAGCCCTGGCTGCAGAAGGCCAACATCGACCCCAATGTCCGCTGGAAATTCACCGGCGCTGATGAAGAAGGCGCTGCAGCGGCGGTGTTCTTCATGGTCGCGATGGCCGTGTCGCTGTTCCTGATGGCGGTGATTCTGCTGTGGCAGTTCAACAGCTTCTACGGGGTTCTGGTGACGCTCTCGGCGGTGGCGCTGTCCACCATCGGCGTGCTTCTGGGCATCCAGGTGAACCTTCTGCACACCTTCGACTACATCTCCGTGATCATGCTGGGGACCGGCGTCGTGGCCTTGGCAGGCGTCGTGGTCGGCCACAATATCGTGCTGGTGGACACCTACTATCAGCTTAGGCGACAGGGCTATCAGGCCGACGAGGCCGCCATGCGCGCCGGCGCCCAGCGTTTCCGGCCGGTGATGCTGACTACCCTGGTCACGGTGGTGGGCCTGTTGCCGCTGATGTTCCAGATCCACCCGAACTTCCACAACGGTCACATCGAGTTCAAGGCGCCGGGGTCCGAATGGTGGGTTCAGCTGTCCGCCGCGGTGGTCTGGGGCCTGTCGTTCGCGACCCTGCTGACCCTGGTGCTGACACCGGTCCTGCTGGCCGCGCCGAAGGTGGCGTCCGAGCGGTTCGGGCGCTACGGGCGCTGGTTCAACGCACGCCTTGGCCGGCAGCCGCGGTCCCGGCCCGACGTGAAGCCATACGACATCCCCAAGGCGGCGGAGTAGCGCCCTGGCGGGCCTGAGTTCCCGTCTGGCCGGAGCCGACGACACCCCGGCGTTGGAGGCTGTCATGGCCGCCTCCATCGGTGAACTGCAGCGCGGCTTCCTGAGCGACGCCCAGATCGCCTCCAGCCGCATGGTGATGGGCCTCGACCGTCAGCTGATCGCCGATGGCACTTACTTCCTGGTCGAGGCCGAGGGCCGGATCGCCGGCTGTGGCGGCTGGAGCCGGCGCGCCACTCTCTATGGCGGCGACCACACGCCCGGCCGCGACGCCGCCGTCCTGGACCCTGCGATTGACGCCGCGCGGGTGCGGGCCATGTATACCCACCCGGACTTCGCCCGGCGCGGCGTCGGCGCGCTGATCCTGAAGCTGTGCGAGACGGCCGCAAAGGCCGAGGGCTTCACGCGCCTGGAACTGATGGCCACCCTCTCCGGCCGACCGCTCTACCTGCGCGCCGGCTTCGAGGACATCGAGGCCATCGAGGATTCCCGCGGCGGAGCGCCGGTGCCGCTGGTGCGGATGGGCAAGGCGATCGCCTAGACTTCCCGGGTCTGCCGGCGCCAGAGCGCGGCGTATTCCCCGGTCTTCTCGAGCAGCTCGGCGTGGGTTCCGCGTTCGACGATGCGACCGCGACGAAGGACGATGATCTGGTCGGCGTCAACGATGGTGGAAAGGCGGTGGGCGATGACCAGGGTCGTGCGCCCAGCCTTCACCTTGCGCAGGGTCTCCTGGATGGCGGCCTCAGTGGGGCCGTCCAGCGCGCTGGTGGCCTCATCGAGGATCAGGACCCGTGGGTTTGCCAGCAGGGCGCGGGCGATGCCCACCCGCTGGCGTTCGCCGCCGGAGAGCTTCAGGCCGCGCTCGCCAACCATGGTCGACATGCCGTTGGGCAGGCTGTCGATAAAGGGGCCGAGCTCGGCGGCCTCGGCGGCCGTTCGGACCTCTTCGGTCCCGGCGCCAGGCCGGGCAAAGGCGATGTTGGCATAGAGGCTCTCGTTGAAGAGTGCCACGTCCTGGGGGACCAGGGCGACGGCGCGGCGAAGCGCCGCCTGCTTCACCTGGCGCATGTCGAGGCCGTCGATCAGCACCCTGCCGCCGCTGTTGGGATCAAGCAGGCGCATGGCCAGGCGAACCGCCGTGGTCTTGCCGGCGCCCGAGGGGCCGACGAGCGCCGTGGTGGTCCCCGGTGGAATGGCGAAACTGACGTCCTTCAGACCCACCGAGCGGGCATCGTGCTGGAAGCCCACGCGGTCGAAGGCGATGGAGGCCCCCTGCCCGCTGGCTGGCGGAAGATCGACGGCCTCTGGCGCGTCGGTGACGTCGGGCCGGATCTCGCGGAGTGCGACCATCTGCTCCATGTCGATGAAGGCCTGGCGGATCTCTCGGTACTGGAACCCGAGCATGCCGAGCGGCGCGTAGAGGCCGCTCAACAGGAAGATGGCGGTGGTCACGTCGCCGATCCGCAAGTGGCCGCCGGAAACCTCGAACCCGGCCATCACGGTGAGCGCGGCCAGGCCGATGTTGAGGATCACCGACTGGGCGCCGTTCAGCAGGTTCAGCGACGAGTTCGCCCGGGCGCTGGCGTCGACATAGTCGGCCATGGCCTTCTCGTAGGTCGCAACGATGCGGTCCTCCGCACCGAAGGTCTTCAGCGTCTCGTAGTTGATCAGGGCGTCGGAGGAGAGTCCGGCGACACGGTTGTCGGTGTCGTTGAGCTCGCGGCGGTGCGAGAGCCGCCAGTCGGTGATCCGGAAGGTGACGACGGCGTAGATCACCAGCGTTATGAAGGCGGTGATGGCGAAGCGCCAGTCGAGACGGACCACCATCACGCCCATGGCCAGAACCAGCTCGACCATAGTCGGACCGAGGTTGAAGATCAGGCTGCGGATCAAGAAGTCGGTGGACCGCGCGCCCCGATCGATGACCCGCGAGAGCGTGCCGGTCTGCTTCGTCTGGTGGAAGTCGAGCGAGAGACCAAGCGCGTGGGCGAAGGTCTCCACCGCCGCTTTGGCCATGGTCGATTGCGAGACGCGGGTGAAGATGGCGTCGCGGGCGTAGGGCGCGCAGGCGGCCACCAGCCGCAGGCCCGCGAACGAGAGCGCAAGGACCACGAAGGTCGCGCCGACCGCCAGCCCGCCCTGGGCGATCGGCTGCAGGGTGTTGATGGCGTCGCCCAGCATCACGGGGGCGATCACGCCGGCGAATTTGCCCACGAAGACCAGGGTCAGGGCCGCCCCGATCCGCAGCCGCAGCTGCGGCGCGCCGGAGCGCATCACCAGCCGACCGAGATCGGCCATGGAATTCCAAAAATCGAACCGGGTCTCCGCCGTCGCCACCTCGCCGCCGTGGCGACGCGTCATTCCAGGATGGGCGAAGGTCAAGCGTGGCTCCGTCTGATAGACAAGGATGGCTAGTGGACGAGGATGGTGGATTGCACGCCGCCGCCGGGCGTCATCCAGTCGACGCGCAGACCGGCCCCGGTGAGCTGGCTACGCGCCGGCCCCTGCGCAAGGGGCGCGGGCGGCGAGACCTGCAGCACGACGTCGTCGGAAAACCCGTCGCCAGAAACCCGGACGCGGTGCAGGCCCGGGCGAATGGGGGTTGATGACCCCGGCGTCGGCAGGCTGGCGTCGTAGTGGCCCCTGGCGTCGGCGCGGCCCTGGGCGGCCAGACGGCCATCGAGGTGCAGCAGCACCACCGAGCCCGGCGCGGCGGTCGCCGAGACCTCCACACCGCCGCCGCGGTCGAAGTCGATCGCCCGCAGGCCCGACGACCCCGGCTTGTCGATCCGCCGCGCGCCGGCCCCGGCGCGCAGGAGCGCCGCCTGCCCTGCAGTCGACACCACCACATAGCCCTCCGCCTGGGCGGTGCGGCCTTTCGCGGCCACCGACAGGCCATAGATCCGCGCCTCGGCCATGGGTCCGAGGGCCGCCGTCCAGCGGCCGGTCCCGTCGACGTCGGCGAAGACGGCCTGCCCGGCCGGCGTCGCCAGGCGCACGCGGCCGCCGGCAGGGGCGGATCCGGACAGGCTGAGACCGTTCTGGCCCACGCGTATGGCATCGGGGATGGGCGGGGCCAGATAGCCCACGTCGGCCCGCGCCTCTGCGCCGCTCCGGGCAGCCGTCGGCCTGCCGCCGCAGCCTGCGAGCGCGATCAGGGCCAACGCGCCCACAAGAGACTTCACCGGAACCACGGTCTGGTTGAAACTCCTTAACCTCAAGCCTAGCTAATCGGGCTTTCCCGACGCGCCCGCAAGCGCGCGGCCCTCCCGGAGTATTCGTCTATGGCGCCTGCCGCCAACAGCCTTCAGGCCGTTTGCGTGTTCTGCGGCTCGTCCGACGCCGCCGATCCCGCCTATCTGCGCGCCGCCGGAGACCTCGGCCGGGCCCTGGCGGCGGCGAAGCTGAAGCTCGTCTACGGCGGCGGCGGCGTCGGCCTGATGGGAGCCGCGGCCCGCGGCGCCCACGAGGCAGGCGGCCAGGTGCTGGGCATCATCCCGCAATTCCTGATCGGCAAGGAACGCGCGCTGGAGACCGTCGAGCACATCGTCGTCACCTCGATGCATGAGCGCAAACAGCTGTTCTTCGAAAAATCGGACGGCTTCGTGATCCTGCCGGGCGGCATCGGCACCCTGGAGGAGATCGTCGAGCTGCTGTCCTGGCGGCGCCTCGACCTGCACACCATGCCGGTGGTCTTCTACAATCCCGACAACTTCTGGGGGCCGCTGTTCACGCTGTTCCAGCACACGGTCGACGCCAGGTTGACCCCGCCGGAGTTCATGGACGCCTGGACCACGGTCGACCGCGTCGAGGACATCGTGCCGGCCCTGTTCGCCGGTCCGAAGGCCGGGCAAAGCCCGATGCTGGCCACTCTGACCTAGTCGGAGGACGGCGGGGCCTGGGCCCTGTTAAGCGTGGAGCTTCGCCTTCGCCTGGGCCAGCAGGGCCACGGCTTCCGCCCGGCGGCCCTGGTCCGCCACCGCTCGCCCGGGGCGGGCCGGCGCGGCGAGCGCATGCTCCAGGGTCTTCACGGCGCCGGCGTAGTCGCCCTGTCGCATCAGGAAATCGCCGTAGAAGAAGTTCGAGTCGATGCCGTTGGGGTTGGCGGCCAGGGCCTTCTGCAGATAGGCCCTGGCCTTCCCCGCATCACCGAAGCCGATGGGGAAGCCCGGCACCTGGGCGTATAGCGACCCGAGCGTAGTGTAGACCGAGCCGTCATTCAGCGCCTTTGGGTTGATATGCTCGGCCTTCTCCAGCAGTGCGCGCGCCTGCTTGGCTAGGCCCAGTCCCTTGAGGCCCCCTTCCGCCCCGCCCTCGGTGGCGAGCGCGATGGCCTCCCAGACCAGGGGTTCGGCGCGGGTCGGGTTCTGGCTGGCCAGCGCCGCGGCCTGGGCGGCGACCTTGGCGGCCTCAGCCGACTGCGCGGGCTTGCCCCTTACCTCGTAATTGGCGTGGGCCCACGCGGCGCCCAGGACGTCGACCCGGGCATCGAAAGGCGCGGGGTCGGCAGCCAGCACAGGCGTCGCCAGCAGGCACAGGGCCAGGGCCGCGATAAGCGGGTCGGTTTTCATGGGAGGATCTCCGTGGGGTTTCAGCCGGCGAACAGCCGGGCGGCCTTGCGATCATTGGCGCTGAGCGCCTTGTCCACGAGGCCTGGAAGGATGGCGTTGAGGCGGACGAAGATGGCTTCAGGATAGCCGAAATAGGCATCGCGCCGGCGCTCGCGGATCGCCTTGACTATCCGGCGTGCGATGAGGTCCGGTTCGTCCATGTTCATGTGAGTGAGCCGGGCGAATTCCATGACGGTGGCGGAGTTGAGCGCCGTCCTGACCGCCCGCGGCGCGATGTAGGTCACGCCCACGCCCGACCCCGCCAGTTCCCGGCGCAGGGCCTGGCTCAGGCCGCGCAGGCCCGCCTTGGCGCTGGAATAGGTGACGAAGTGGGCGAAATTAATCGAGCCGAAGATGGAGCCGACGTTGACGATCTGGCCGCTTCCACGGGCCTTCATCCGGGGCAGCACCGCCTGGGCCAGGCGCGCGGGGGCCACCAGGTTGACCATGTAGCTGGCCGTGAGGTGCTCCGCCGTCTGCTGCTCGAAGGGACCGAAGTGCTGGATGCCGGCCAGGTTCACCAGGATGTCCCAGGGACGGGCGCCGACGTCGGCCGCCCCAGCCTCGATGCCCTCGACCGTCGACAGGTCGTGACGCAGGAAGGCGGCGCCCTGGGCGGGCACGCGGTCCACGACGGTGACCTGGCCGCCCTCGGTCTGCATCAGGCTGCAGATCCGGCTGCCAAGCCCGCCGGCGCCGCCGGTGATCAGGATTTGCTTGCCCTCAAACGACATGGGCGGGGCTCCGCGAATGAGGAATGGCGCGGAAGACATCGGCGAACAGGCCGAACACGGCGCCCGCGACCTCGATGATCGCCGCCTGGTCGCCAGGGTCGTCCACATGCTCCATCAGCTTCTGGAAGAAGATCAGGTGCTCCATGTCGATGGCGCCGTGCGAGGTCAGGTAGCTG
This sequence comes from Caulobacterales bacterium, assembly GCA_038203295.1. Classification (GTDB taxonomy): domain Bacteria; phylum Pseudomonadota; class Alphaproteobacteria; order Caulobacterales; family Caulobacteraceae; genus Phenylobacterium. Next base: position 1,762 of record JBBREC010000089.1, on the reverse strand, counting down.
AAGCATTCCGGACCGAGGCTCAGGCTCTCGGCCACCGCCGAAGCGCCCTGGGTGGCCAGGCGCGTGCTGGTCCCCTCCAGCACAAGCACCATGCCGAAGAAGCCCATCGGGTTCTTCGTGGCGATGTAGTAATAAACGTAGTCGACCATGGCCTGGGTCGCCGGGCGTGGCGCGCCATTGCGCACGGCCTCCGCGTCACCGCCGCAATGGCGGATATCGTTGAGCACCCATTCCTCATGGCCGGTCTCGTCGGCGATATACTCGTCGAGCGCGTCCCGGAAATAGGCGTGATTTTCGTCTAGGCGCGCCTTGGCCGCCTGCATCAGCGGCACAGTGTGTTTGACGTGGTGATAGGCTTCGGTGAGGTAGGCGATGTACGTCTCGCGCGAGATCCGGCCAGTCAGGCCGTCCTCGATCTGCGGGACCGAAGCCAGCCACTGTTGTCCCGGCAGGGTCTCCGAAATCAGGCGGTGGAAGAACGACAAATCGGGATTCCTACTGTTGGGCTTCGATGAATTCGCGATGGCGCTCGAGCAGTACGTCGCGGCGAGGGCGCCCATTTCCGGTGAGTTCGCCCGCCGCCGAATCGAAAGCCGGGCGCACCGTCCAACGACGCACCTGGGCGTAGGCGGGCAGGTTCTGGTTTGCCCGATCGATCGCGCGGGCCAACGCCTCGCCTGCAAGGTCCGGCGAGAGCGGCACGATCAGCGCGCCGAGCTCGGCCTGGGCCTCGCCGAAGACCAAGGCCTGGCGGATTTCCGGCTGAGCCAGCAGCTCGCTCTCGACCCATTCCGGCGCGATGTTGCGGCCATAGGCGTTGATGATGGTGTTGCTGCGGCGCCCGTCGATCCGCAGGAAGCCGTCGTCATCGAGCCGGCCGAGATCGCCGGTGTGGACCGGCCCCGTGTGCGGCGCGCGGCCGGCGTAGCCGAGGAAGGGCTGAGGTCCGACAACGATCTCGCCGTCCGCGGCGATCTCAACGTTCAGGTGAGGCAGCGGACGGCCCACCGCGCCGGACTTGCGCAGGGCGGGCGTGTTGAGGGCCACCACGGAGGCGCACTCGCTGAGGCCATAGCCCTCGTAGACCGGCAAGCCCAGCTGGTCGGCGCGGGCCAGGAGCTGGGGCGCGACCTTGGCGCCGCCTACCGCCACCAGGTTCAGGGCCGGGAAGCGTAGGCCCATGAACTCCATCACCATCAGCAGGGCGCGCAGCAGCTCGGGCACTAGGATCAGGCTGGTCGCCTGCTCGTTCGCGATGGCGCCAGAGAGCTGGCCGAAGTCGGGACGGAAGGGATCGGCAAGCCCGAGCTCGGCCGGCGACAGGACGTGATACCGGCCCCCGCCGAGCAGCGTCGGGTAGAGCCCCGCCACGTTCTCCAGCAGGATCGAGAGCGGCAGGATCGGCAGGTGCCGGCCAGCGAAGTCCGCGCCGATCACCTCGACCAGCGAGACGGCGACGTCCTCCATCTGGGCGCGCGACAGGCAGACGCCCTTGGGCTGGCCGGTGGAACCGGAAGTGTAGGTGATCTTGGCCGTGCCCGCGGGCAGGTCGATGGCTGGCAGCCGCAGCGGGGCGGCTCGGACGCGGACGCCTGCCACCTCGAACGAGGTCACGCCGCTGTCGGCGCTGAGGACGAGGCCGGCGCCGGCGTCGGCGAGCGCATGCTCGCGCTGCGCCAGCGTGAAGAAGGCCGGGATCGGCAGGCTGGTCCAGCCCAGGCGCGCCAGGGCCAGGTCGAGTATGACCCAGGCCGGGCCGTTC
>JBBREC010000088.1:0-14955 GCA_038203295.1 Caulobacterales bacterium | reverse complement strand
AGCTGAACGCCAGGACCGCATCCTCGCCGACCTCTCAGAGCTGGGCCTGGCGCTGGCGCGCGACCTGCAGGCCCGCGCGCTGGCCGCCGAGGATGTCGCCAAGGCCAGCGAGTTGGGACTCGCCTTCCAGCGGGTGTCGCGCGCGGTGCGCCAGACGCTGGCGCTGGAGGCCAAACTCGAACGCGACCGCCAGCGGGCCGCGCGTGATGACCGCGCCGACGCCGATCAGGCCCGTGAAGACCACGCCGAGCGACGCAAGGCCCAGGTCAGGATGGCCGTGAAGCGTTGCGTCGTGGACGTGCATGACAGTTTTGACGCCGACAACCTGCTGGGCGATCTTGAAGAGCGCCTCGAGGAAGACGGCCTCCACGACCTGTTCGCCGGCACGGACGATGTCGACGTCCATATCGCCCGCCTCTGCGAGGAACTGGGCGTCCCCCACCCCGGCTACGATGAACCAGCCCCTGACGTCGGGGCCGCGATCGCCGCCCCGCCCTCAGCCCGCGCCATGGTCACGCCGGCCGATGGAAGCGGGGAACGGCGAAGCTCCGGCTGAAACCGCCTAGGCCAGCTCGGCGTCGGTGATGACGGCCGGCGCCGGCGCACCCCGCCGCTCCGCGAGGGGACGGCGCAGGCGGTCCAGCCAGATCGGGGCGAACACCGCAAGCGCGCCCGCCGCGTCAGCCAGCACATCGCCCAGTTCCGCGTCGCGGCCGTCCAGCAGTTGCAGAACCTCGATGGCGCTGCCAGCGAAGGTCATCAGCATGACGATGTCCATGCGCCGCCGGTCGGGGAAGGCGGAAAACGCCAGCAGGGTCACGCCATAGAAGGCGATGAAATGGGCGGCCTTGTCCCAGGGGACGAGCGCGTGCTCGACGCCCTTGAACGGTCCCACCATGCCGATGGCGCAGATCAACCCTGCGGCCAGCAGCAGCCAGCGGGCGGTCGTCTGCATTCTGCTCGAACGATCCATGCGCCCGAACCTAACGGCGGCGGGTGAATCCCCGGTTCACGGGCGGAGCACAGCCAACACCTCGCGGAAACGTCGCGACAGCGGCGCCTCGACATCACCGAGCTCGACAGCGTAGTCGCCCGAGCCTTCCGGTTTGAGACCGGTCACCCGGGCCGTGTTAACCAGCCAGGAGCGATGGGTGCGTACGAACCCAAGCGGCGCCAGCCTGGCCTCCAGCGCGCCGAGCGCGCTGCGCATCAGCGGGCGGCGACCGTCGGCCAGAATGAACTCGACGTAGTTGCCGGCGGACCGGACCGCGAGGATCTCCGCGAACGGCGCTCGCACCAGCCGTGCGCCGTCCCGGATGTCGAGAGAGGCTGGCTCGTCGGCCGCAACCACCGACTTGGCTAGCGGAGCACGCCAGCGCAGCACCAGCCACGCCGTCATAGCCCCGAAGGCATAGGCCGGGACATCCTTGGCGCCCTCGTAGAGGAACTCGCTGGCGAACGGCCCGAAGTTGTAGGCTTTGTCGAGAAAAGCCGCGTACGCCACCATGCGCAGCAAGACGAAGCCCGCGATGTGCAGAACCGTATAGAGCGGCGCGGCGAGCGCGTGGACGGCGGCAGCCTGCCAAAGAGCCGGCTTGCGGCGGCGCATCCAAATCGCGACCGCTGCCGGCAGAAAGATAGCCAACGCGGTCGCAAGCGCGCTCGACCCCTCGTCGATCAACGGCACGGCCACGCCTCGCTCGGGATGTTCGTGCGTGCGCGTGAGAACCGCGAAAATCATGATCATCGCCACGATGGCCAGGCCGAACAGCCAGCCCGCGAGCAACGCGCCACGCTCGTCGCCGCTCAGCCCCCACGGCGCGCCGCCTGTCCCAGTCGGCCCTGATCGATCCCCGCCACGGCGCCGCTCATCCCTTGGCGCTTGGCCGCCGCCAGGAGGATGGTTGAGTGCGGCGGCGTTCGATCCAGTCCGGGACTTCAAAAATGACCTCAACCCAAGCAGCCCGCGCCGCGACGCTTCTGAGTTTACTCGCACTCTGCGCCTGCGCGCCACCGCCGCCCCACGCGCTCGCCGGAGCTCCCGATGTGGACTGGCCGTTCTATGGCGGCGACGCCGGCGGCCAGCGGTTCTCGACAGCCGGCCAGATCACGCCCGCGAATGTCCGCGGCCTGAAGGTCGCCTGGACCTATTCCACCGGCGAGATGGCCCGCCACGCCCGGCAGCTGGATCATGCAGCGTTTGAGAACACCCCGATCCTGGCCGGCGGACGCGTCTATGTCTGCTCGCAGTTCAACGCCGTTTCCGCGCTCGACCCGGCGACCGGCAAGCCGCTCTGGCGCTACGACCCCAGGGTCGATCCCGACGTCGAATATCCCAACGGCAACACCTGCCGGGGCGTCACCTACTGGCGCGATCCGGTCGCCCCGGCTCAGGCGCCGTGCGCCGAGCGGGTCTACCTGCCAACCGTCGACCGCCGGCTGATCGCGCTGGACGCGGCCAGCGGCGCACGCTGCGCCGGCTTCGGCAAGGACGGGGTCGTGGATGTCGGCGCGGACGTGACGCTCGTCCATGCGGGCCAGATGCAGATCACCTCGCCGCCGGTGATCGCGCGCGACACCATCGTCGTCGGCTCCTCGCTCGACGACAACCAGCGGGTCCGCGAACTGACCGGCGCGGTCCGGGCCTATGACGTGCGCACGGGCGCGCTCAAGTGGACGTTCAACCCGCTGGCCGCGGCAGGCCCGGGCTTCGTGGCCGGCGCCGCAAATGTCTGGGCGCCGATGTCGGTGGACGAGGCGCGCGGCCTGGTGTTCCTGCCAACCTCGAGCGCCAGCCCCGACTTCTACGGCGCGGCCCGGCCGGGCGCTGGCGGCAACGCCAACTCGGTCGTGGCGCTGGATGTCGCCACCGGCCGGTTCGCCTGGGGCTTCCAGACCACCCACCACGACGTCTGGGACTATGACGTCCCCGCCCAGCCGACCCTGGCCCAGGTGGAGTTCGGCGGGAAATCTAGCCCGGCGGTGATCCAGGCCACCAAGCAGGGCCTGATCTTCACGCTGGCCCGCGACACCGGCCAGCCGGTGATCCCGGTGCACGAGCGCCCCGTTCCCCAGGGCGGCGCGCCGGGCGAGGTCCTGTCGCCGACCCAGCCCTTCCCTGATCTGCCCCGGGGCCTCGCGCCCATGACCGTCTCGGAGAAGGACGCCTTCGGCCTGACGCCCTATGACCGAGGCGCCTGCCGCAAGCTGATCGCCGGCGCGCGGCGCCAGGGCATCTACACCCCGCCCTCGACGCAGGGCTCGATCCTCTATCCCTTCACCGGCGGCGGGGTGAACTGGGGCGGGCTGGCTTTCGACGCCGGCCGGCAGGTGATGTTCGTCAACACCTCCTCGGCCATGCACCTCGTTACCCTGATCCCCGCGGACAGGGTCAAGGCCGCGCGGCAGGCCGAGCCCGACGCCGAGATTTCGCCCAACGCCGGCGCGGCCTACGGCATGCGCCGGGTGCTGCTGCGCTCGCCCTGGGGCCTGCCCTGCAACAAGCCGCCGTGGGGCCAACTTCATGCCGTGGACATGCGCACGGGCAAGGTGCTTTGGGAGGTCCCGCTCGGCACCGTGCGCGACCTCGCGCCGGGCGCTCAACTGGTGATGCCGCACACCGGCACGCCCGGCTTCGGCGGCCCGATCGCCACGGCCTCAGGCCTGGTCTTCATCGGCGCCGCCATGGACGACTACCTGCGCGCCTTCGACGGCGCGACCGGCAAGGAACTTTGGAAAGGCCGCCTTCCGGCCGGCGGCCAGGCCACGCCCATGACCTACGTCTGGAAAGGCCGGCAGTACGTGGTCATCGCCGCCGGCGGACACTCGAAGTCCGACACCAAGCGCGGCGACCAGATCGTGGCTTACGCGCTGCCCAGCTGAGCATCCCGGCGGGCCAGGATCCAGAACCGGATCAAGAGCAGGCCCGCCGACAGCACACTGGAAATGACGATCGAGACGACGAGCCCCAGGATGCCCATGCCGCAGGGGATCGCCAGCCACCAGGCCAGCGGCATCATCACCACGACGTAGCTGGCCAGGTGGGTGTAGGTAGGGACCCAGACATCGCCGCGGGCCCGGAGCGTCGCGGCGGTGACCACCTGCAGACAGTCGGGCCAGTACATCAGGCAGGAGACCGCCAGCGCCGGGACGGCCATGGCCAGGGTGGCGGCGCTGCCGGTGTAGGCGCCGGAAATGAAGGCGGCGTTCGGCCAGACGATCAGCGAGATGGCGATCCCGAACACGCTCATCACTGCGAAGGCTACCTTGCCCGCGCGGGTGACGCCCGCGATGTCGCGCGCGCCATAGGCTCGGCCGACGCGCACCGCCGCGCCCGTGGAGACGCCCAGCGGCACCATGAACACGATCGCCGCGACATTGAGCACGATCGCCCAGGCCGCCACCGCCAGCCCGCCGATCCAGCCGGCGATGATGTTCATGCTGGCGAAGGCCGCGACCTCGAAGAAATTCGACGCGCCGGCGCCGAAGCCGATGCGGCGCTGTTCCGCCTCGGCGGCGCGGTTGCGCTCGGGCTTGTCGAAGACCCCAAGCGCGCGGGCCTCCGGCATGAGGGCGATATAGCTCAGCATCGCCACGGCCAGGAACGTCCGCGCGCCCGTGGTGGCCCAGGCGCCGCCCATCGCGCCCATCGCCGGAATGCCGAAGTGGCCCGGAACCAGCAGGAGGTCGATGGCGAGGTTAAGGCCGTTGGCGATCCACATGAACCAGGCGCCGGGCCCCGGCCGCGACAGGCCCTCCATCCAGAAACTGGCGGCCACGCTGAGGGCATAGCCGGGGAGCGACAGGGAAAAAATCAGCAGCGCCCGGGTCGACCCGTCCGCCAGGTCCTTCTCAAGGCCGATGGCGTGCAGGAAGGCGGGGCCCCCGGCCACCAGCACCAGCATCGAGATCGACCCGATCCACAGGCTGTAGGAGAGTCCGCGGCGCAACACGGCGCCGGTCTCGTGGCGGCGGCCCTCGCCGATGGCGCGGGCGGTCATCACCTGGACGCCGGTCAAGAGGCCGATGGCCATGGTGACGATCACGCTCGTCGGGGCCCAGGCCAGGGCGTGATAGCCCAGCTGGGTCGCCGAATAGCGACCAACCACGATGGCGTCCGACAGGCCCATCGCCATGATCCCCAGGCGCGAGATCACCACTGGCCAGGACAGCTTGAGCAGCTGGGCCAGTTCGGCGCGGACGGCAGAGGGTTGGGCCGCGAGGCGGTCCATGACGGTCAGATCCAGGTTTTCAAAGAAGCGGCGGACACTGGCGCCGCGGACGCAACGAGGCAACCCAAGGTGCAGCATCAGCCATTGGCTGGCCCCCGCCGTGACCGGGAAGGCACATCCGAAATGGTCGCCAGGGCGTATGAATCACCCAGACGGAGAAACCAGCATGGCCAGGATCATCAACCGGCGGGTCTGCGCCGAAATGGACGGCGGCTTCGTCGTCTTCCTCATCGGCATGCGCATCAACAGGCCTTGGAAATTCTGGAAGTGGGGTCCGGTGGCCACGGCTATGCCGAGAATGCTGATCGAGCTCGGGAAGCAGCCCGAACTTGGCCTGCTGCACGCCGAGAACCAGTTCAGCTTTCCGAACGTGACTGTCACCCAGTACTGGAAGAGTTTCGAGGCGCTGGAAGCCTACGCCAAGGCCCGTGACCACGCGCACCTACCCGCCTGGCAGGCGTTCAACAAGGCCGTGGCCTCCAACGGCGATGTCGGCATCTGGCACGAGACCTATGTCATCGAGCCGGGCAAATACGAGAACGTCTACAACAACATGCCCCCGTACGGCCTCGGCGCCGTGGGCCGGATCGTTGACGCTGTCGGCGGTCGCCAGGCCGCCCGCCAAAGGGTCAAGGGCAAGGCGGCGTAAGACTCAGCGCTAGGCGCCGCCCACCGCCGTCTTCGCCGCTTCGACGCGCTCTTCCTTGAATTTCTCGGCCAGCAGGAAGGCCAGTTCCAGAGCCTGTTCGCCGTTGAGGCGCGGGTCGCAGTGGGTGTGGTAGCGATCGGCCAGGTCGCCCTCGGTGACTTCCCGCGCGCCGCCGGTACATTCGGTGACGTTCTGGCCGGTCATCTCCAGGTGCACGCCGCCGGGATAGACGCCTTCGGCCCGGCAGATCTCCACGAAGCTGCGGACCTCCGACAGGATGCGGTCGAACGGGCGGGTCTTGTACCCGTTGTTGGCCGTGAGGGTATTCCCATGCATCGGATCGATGGCCCAGACCACCTTCTTGCCGGCGGCCTTGGTGGCGCGCAGCAGGCCCGGCAGGCGGGCGGCGATCTTGTCGTGACCGAACCGGCCGTAGAGCGTTAGGCGTCCGGCCTCGTTCTCCGGGTTGAGCGCGTCACAGAGGCGCAGCAGGTCGTCGCCTTCCATGGTCGGGCCGCACTTAACGCCGATCGGGTTCTTGATGCCCTTGAAGAACTCGACGTGGGCGCCGTCCAACTCGCGCGTGCGCTCGCCGATCCAGACCAAGTGGGCGGAGGTGTCGTACCAGTTCCCCGACGTGGAATCGACGCGGGTCATCGCCTCTTCCAGGTTCAACAGCAATGCCTCATGGCTGGTGAAGAACTCCACCTGGTGCATGCTGGGGTGGCTCTCGGGCGTGACGCCGATGGCCGCCATGAAGGTCAGGCTCTCGCCGATCTTTTCGGACAGTTCGCGATAGCGTGCGCCCTGCGGGCTCTTGTCGACGAAGCCCAGGGTCCACTTGTGGATGTTGTGCAGGTCGGCGTAGCCGCCGCTGGCGAAGGCGCGCAGCAGGTTCAGCGTCGCGGCCGACTGCGAATAGGCCTGGATCATCCGCTGCGGGTCGGGCCGGCGGGCCTCTTCGGTGAACTCCATGCCGTTGATGATGTCGCCGCGATAGGACGGCAGCGTCACCCCGCCGATGGTCTCGATCGGCGCCGAGCGCGGCTTGGCAAACTGGCCGGCCATGCGGCCGACCTTCACGACCGGCTTGCCGCCGGCGAAGGTCAGCACCACCGCCATCTGCAGGATCAGGCGGAAGGTGTCGCGGATGTTGTCGGCGTGGAATTCCTTGAAGCTCTCGGCACAGTCGCCGCCCTGGAGGAGGAAAGCCTTGCCCTCGGAAACGTCGGCGAGCAGGCCTTTCAGGCGCCGCGCCTCACCTGCAAAAACCAGCGGCGGCATCCCGCGCAGGGTCTGCTCGGCGGCCGACAGGGCGGCGGCGTCCGGATAGTCGGTCGGCATGTGCTTTGCCGGCTTCGATCTCCAGGAAGACGGCGTCCAGTGCTCGGTCATCGGTCCCACTCCGCGCCGCCCGCGAACCTTAAGGGGCGGCGAAAGCGGGCCTTCTACTCCGAATAGGGGGTTCAGGTCGACAACTCTGCCGCGGCGGCGACCCGGCGGTGCAGCGCCACCAGTAAGGCGACCAGGGCGCCCAGGCCCAGCCACCACTCCTGCCAGACCCCGAAATTGATCCCGCCGAACAGCAGGTAGGCCGCCAGCGAAGCCATTGCGGCGGTCGCGATCAGGTCTCGCGACGGACGCGCAAGGCGGGCCAGCGTCAGACCCCAGAACACCGCGGCGGTGACCGCGCCGACCAGGCCGAGCTCCAGCCAGATCTGCAGCGCGTCGTCGTGCGGGTGGAGCTGGATGCCCGGGGCGAACATGCGGCTGGCGTCGAGACCCCAACCCCGCAACGGCCGGTCGGCGATCCAGCCCGCGGCGTGGCTCCAGTAGCCGAGGCGCTCGGACCAGGAGAGCGGCAGGCGCGCCTGGATCGCGGCCATGTCGCCGGAGGCCTGGATCGCCCAGATCAGGGCCGGCGCCAGCAGGAAGAAGGCCGCCACGGCGATCGCCAGCACCCGCGGCGTCTCCCTGGGCCAGCGCCAGGCCGCGGCGCCTGTGAGCAGGCTCAGGACGAGCGCCAGGACCGGGGCGTCAGAAAGCAGCCTGAAGGCCGTGATCCCCGCCCCCGCCACCATGGCCAGCGCCAGCCAGGGGCGCAGCTTCGCGGGCCCGCCCAGGGCTGCCAGCGGCCAGAGCAGCGCCACCACGAAGGTCGTCTCCGCCACGTTCTTCGCCGCCAGATCCGGGCGGATGGGGGCATAGAGGGCGATGTGAATGGTCCGGTAGATGGCGCCGCCGGTGGCCGCCTCGCCCAGCAGGATCAACCCCAGCGCGCCGAACCCGAACGCCAGGATGCGCAGCGCCAGCTTCGCTAGTCGCGGATCGGCCCGACGACCGGCGCAGATGGCGCTCCAGTAGAGAGGCAACTCGAAGGTCAGCTTAACGATCGTGCTGTCCTGCGGATGCCTGGGGTGGAACGGGCTCCAGGTGGTGGAGACCGCCGCCCAGATCAGCGCTGCGAAGAGGACGATCAGCGCCGGCCGATCCTCGTCAGTCATCCGAACAGCCGGCAGGGCCAGCAGGCCGATCAGCGCCAGCAGGACGGCGAACGCCAGCGGGCCCAGCCAGGCGCAGAACGGCGCGAGGAAGCAGCCGCCCACCAGCACCCAGCCGCACCAGACCGAGAGGGTGTCGCGCGTTGGCGCGACGCCGGCGGTCATAGCTCGCCCAGGCCCATCGGCAGGTGCTTCTCACGCATCGTCACCAGCTCCTCGGCGAGCGTCGGATGGACCGCGCAGGTGGAATCCCACTGCGCCTTGGTGACACCCATCTTCATGGCGATGGCGGCCATCTGGATGATCTCGGGCGAGTCCGGGCCGACCACGTGGCAGCCGACGATCTTCTCGCTCGCGCAGTCGACCACCAGCTTGATCAGGCAGCGTTCGTCCCCGCCGACGAAGGTCGTCTTCATGGCGCGGAAGCGGGAGAGGTAGATGTCGACCCTGCCATGGGCGTGCCGCGCATCGGCCTCGCTGAGGCCCACCGAGCCGATTGGCGGCTGCGAGAAGACCGCCGAGGCGACCATCTCGTGGTCGAACCTGGTCGGCCTGTCATGGAAGACCGTCTCGGCGAACGCCTGCCCCTCGCGGATTGCCACGGGCGTCAGGTTGATGCGGTTGGTGACGTCGCCCACGGCCCAGATGTTCTCGACATTGGTCTTTGAATAGTCATCCACAACCACGGCGCCGCTCTCGTTCAGGGCCACACCGGCGTTCTCCAGGCCCAGGCCCTCGACGTAGGGCTCCCGTCCGATGGCGAACATCACGACGTCGCTCTCGCAGGACTGGCCGCTCGCGAAATGACTGACGAGGCCGGTGTCGGTCTTTGAGATGGAGGTGTGCTGACAGCCCAGCATGACCTTGATCCCACGCTTCTCCATTTCCTCGGTGAGGTGGGTTCGGATGTCGTCGTCGAAGCCGCGCAGGACGTTGGGCCCGCGGTGGACCAGCGTGGTGTCCACGCCCAGCCCCTTGAAAATCCCCGCGAATTCGACGGCGATGTAACCACCTCCCGCGATCACGATCCGCCTGGGCAGCGCTTCAAGGTGGAAGGCCTCATTGGAACTGATGGCATATTCGGCGCCCGGCAGGTCCTTCGGCGCCCAGGGGCGGCCGCCGGTGGCCACCAGGATCTTGTCCGTGGTGACCTTGCCATGCCCTGCGACGTCGACGGTGTGGGCGTCGACGATCGTGGCCTTGCCATGCACCAGCTCGGCCCCGGCATTCTGCAGGTTCTTGACATAGGCGCCGGAGAGCCGGGCAATCTCCTTGTCCTTCGAGGCCAGGAACGCCGGCCAGTCGAAGGTGGGCTCGGCGACCGTCCAGCCGTAGCCTTTCGCCAGTTCAAAATGCTTCGCGAATTCCGAGGCGTAGACCATGAACTTCTTGGGCACGCAGCCGCGGATCACGCAGGTGCCGCCCACCCGGTCTTCCTCCGCCACCAGCACCCTGGCGCCGCCCATGGCCGCGACGCGCGCCGCGCGCACCCCGCCGGAGCCCGCGCCGATGACGAAGAGGTCGTAGTCGTATTCCGCCACGTGGGTCTCCTTAGGGTTCGAGCGTCAGGACGCCGCTGGCCGTGCCGATCAGCGCAAGCTCGGCGAGATCGAGGAAGAGGCCGTGCTCCACGACGCCTGTGATGCTCTTCAGCGCGTGCGCCAGGGCCGCCGGCTCCTCGATCCGTCCGCAAGCTGCGTCATAGATGAGGTTGCCCCCGTCGGTTCGCACGGGCTGGCCGTCCTTCACACGCAGGCGCGGCGCAATCCCGATCTCATATTCGGCCAGCACGTCGCAGATCCGGTGCTGGATGGTCTTGTGACCGAACGCCACGACCTCGATGGGCAGGGGGAATTTCCCGAGGATTTCCACCCGCTTGGCGGCGTCGGCTATGACGACGCAGCGCCGCGACGCCTCCCAGACGAGTTTCTCGCGTAGTAGAGCCGCGCCGCCGCCCTTGATCAGCGAAAGGCCCGGGCCGATCTCGTCGGCGCCGTCTACGGTGAGGTCGATCTCGCGGGTGTCGCCCAGTTCGGCGAGCTTCATCCCGAGGCCGGCCGCCAGTTCCGCCGTGGCCGCCGAGGTCGAGATGCAGGTGATGTCGAGCGCGCGCGCGCCCAGCGCCTTGACGAACCAGGCCGCCGTCGAGCCGGTGCCTAGGCCCACGATCATACCGCTCTCCACGAGCGACGCGGCCGCCTCGCCGGCGGCCCGCTTCTGCGCGTCGGGATCGCTCATTTTTTCGCCCGCTTCGCCAGTTTCATCTCGCGGAACCGCGCGGCCCAGCCAGCCTTGGCGACCTGGGTCCCCCGCTCCAGCCCCAGCGCGTCGGCCGGAACGTCCTTGGTGATTACCGAGCCGGAGCCGGTGTAGGCGCCTGCCCCAATCTTGATGGGCGCCACCAGGGCCGTGTTCGACCCGATGAACGCGTTCTCACCCACATGGGTCTCGTGTTTGTCGAAACCGTCGTAGTTGCAGAAGATCGTGCCGGCGCCGATGTTCGCGCCCGCGCCGACCGAGCCGTCGCCCAGATAGCTGAGGTGGTTGGCCTTGGCGCCCCTGCCTACCGTGACCTTCTTCACCTCGACGAAGTTGCCGATGTGGGCGTCCTCGCCGATGTCGGCGCCGGGGCGCAGGCGGGCGTAGGGACCGACCAGAGCGCCGGCGCGCACCGTGGCGCCTTCAAGATGGCTGAAGGCGCGGATCAAAGCGCCGGTCTCCACCGTCACGCCCGGCGCGAAAACCACGAACTGCTCGATCTGGACGCCCGGCGCGATGCGCGTGTCCCAGGCGAAATGCACGGTCTCGGGCGCCGGCATGGCCACGCCCTCGGCCAGGAAATGAGCCCGCCGGCGGTGCTGGAAGACGCTTTCCGCCTGGCTGAGCTGCATCGGCGTATCGCAGCCCATCACCGCGCTCTCCGGCGCGATCGAGGCCTTGACCAGCGCCTCGTCGATGGTGGCCAGGTGGACGATCTCGGTGAGGTAGTATTCGCCCTTGGCGTTGTTGTTCGAGGTGCGGTCGAGCCAGCCGAACAGCCGGTCCTTGTCGGCGCAGAGCATGCCGGCGTAACAGGCGCGCACGGCGAGCTGTTCTTGGGTGGCCTCCTTCGGCTCGACGATACGGATGACGTGGCCGTCGGCGCCGCGGATCAGGCGGCCGTAGAGCAGGGTATCGTGTGGCTCGAAACCCAGCAGGGCCAGATCGACCCCTTCATGACGCATCTTGAACAGTGGCTGCAGGTCCTGGACCTGTAGCAGCGGGCAGTCGCCGTTGGTGACCAGCACGTCGCCTTGGAAACCGGCCAGCGCGTCGCGCGCTGACAGCACCGCATGGCCGGTGCCGAGCGGCGGGTCCTGGATGGCGATGGCGCCTTCGCCCAGCCGCCGGATCACGAGGTCGCGGACCTGGGCGCTGTCCTTGCCCACGACCACCACGATCTTCTCGCAGCCCGTCGCTTCGACGGTGTCGATCACGCGCTCTAGCAGGGTGCGGCCGCCGACCTTGTGCAGGACCTTGGGCAACGGGGATTTCATCCGCGTCCCCGCTCCGGCGGCCATGATTACGGCGGCGCGTGCTGTCATCTTTAGCGTCCCAGGGGCCCGAGTCAGCGAAACTTCAATCAGGCTTACCAAGCCTTGTCGCCGGGGGCGAGAAGCGGCTAGCGTCCTGCCCGTTCCGGGGAGTCTTTCCATGAAGAATCGCGTTCGCCTTTTCGCCCTTCTTTCCGCCTGCGCGCTGGGCGCCGTCAGCACGGCCTGGGCCGCGCCGCGTCCGGCCGGGAAGGATCTCGAGGCGGCGTTCGACGCGAAGATCGACCCGGCGGAGATGGGTGGCTGGCTGAAGCTGCTGGCCGCCGAGCCCAACCACGTCGGCTCGCCGCACGACAAGGCCAACGCCGAGTGGGTGGCGGCCCAGATGAAGTCCTGGGGCTGGGATGCCAGGATCGAGACCTTCTACGTGCTGAGTCCCACCCCGATCAGCGAATCCCTGGAACTGGTGGGCGGCGCCGGCGCGCCCTTCAAGGCGACCCTGACCGAGCCGCCGGTGGTCGGCGACGCGCCGACCAACACCCAGGCCGCCCTGCCGGCCTACGTGGCCTATCAGGGCGATGGCGACGTCACCGCCCCGCTGGTCTACGTCAACTACGGTATGCCCGCCGACTACGACGCGCTCGCCCGCATGGGCGTCTCGGTGAAGGGCAAGATCGCCATCGCCCGCTACGGGGCCGGCTGGCGTGGCCTGAAGCCAAAGCTGGCCCAGGAACACGGCGCGGTAGGCGCGATCATCTATTCCGACCCGCGCGACGACGGCTACGCCACCGAGGACGTCTATCCCAAAGGCCCGGCCCGGCCGGCCGGAGGCTTCCAGCGCGGCTCGGTGATCGACCTGCCGGTTCAGCCCGGCGACCCGCTGACGCCCGGCATTGGCGCCACCAAGGACGCCAAGCGGCTCACCCGTGAGCAGGCCACCTCGATCCTGAAGATCCCGGTGATGCCGATCTCCTATGGCGACGCACGGGTCCTGCTGGCGGCGCTGGACGGCCCCGTGGCCCCGATCGGCTGGCAGGGTTCGCTGCCGCTGACCTATCATGTGGGTCCCGGCGCCCAGGTCCACCTGGCCGTGAAATCCGACTGGTCGCAGAAGCCGATCTACAACGTCGTGGGCATGCTGAAGGGCTCGGAGCGGCCGGACGAATGGGTGATCCGCGGCAACCACCGCGACGGCTGGGTGATGGGCGCGTCCGACCCTCTGAGCGGCCAGGTCGCGCTGCTGGCCGAGGCCAAGGCGTTCGGCCAGATGGTGAAGGCCGGCTGGAAGCCCAAGCGGACCATCGTCTACACCAGTTGGGACGCAGAGGAGACCGGCCTGATCGGCTCCACCGAATGGGTCGAGACCCATGCCGAAGAGCTGAAGGCCAAGGGGGTCATCTACATCAACTCCGACGGCAATGGCCGGGGCTTCCTGGGCGCTGGCGGCAGCCACGACTACCAGCACCTGGTGAACCAGGTCGCAGCCGACGTGCGCGACCCGCAGACCGGCGTGTCGGTGGGCCAGCGCCTGCGTGCCAAGCTCGCCGTGGACGCCGCGGCGCCCGGCGCCTCGGAGGCGGCCAAGGCCACCGCTAAGCTGATCGCCGACGGGACCAGCGATTTCCCGATCAGCGCGCTGGGCTCCGGCTCCGACTACTCCGGCTTCCTGCAGCACCTTGGCGTCGCCACGCTCGATATCGGCTACGGCGGCGAGGGCGAGAGCGGCGGCGTCTATCACTCTCTCTACGACGATTACGAGCACCACAGCCGCTTCGTCGACCCGGGCTTCGCCTACGACGCGACGCTCGCCCGCACGGTCGGGCGTCTGGTCTGGCGCATCGCCGACGCCGACCTGCCGGTGCAGCGGTTCGGCGACTTCGCCGACACCATGGGCCGCTACGTCGACGAGGTGAAAAAGCTCTCGGACGCCAAGCGCGACGAAGCCGCGGTCCAAGCGAAGCTGTTGGGCGCCAACGCCTACGGCCTCGCCGCCGACCCGACCCTGCACACCGTCCCGCCGGCGGCGTTGGCGCCCTCGCCGCCCCTCAGCTTCGCGGAACTGGAGGCGGGGCTCGCCACCCTGAAGGCTAGCGCCGCGACGTTCGACGCGACCCTTGCGGCTAAAGGCCCTGGACTGAGCAAGAGCCAAAAGCTCAGGCTCGATGCCGCGCTGCGACCGCTCACCCAGACCCTGATGAGCGAGGAGGGCCTGCCGGGCCGTCCCTGGTTCCGGAACGTGATCTACGCGCCCGGCCTGCTCACCGGCTATGGCGTCAAGACCCTGCCCGGCGTGCGTGAGGCCATCGAGGAACGTCGCTTCGCCGACGCGGCGAAGTACGTGGGCGTCACTGGCAAGGCGCTGGGCGCCTACGCCGCGAAACTCGACCAGGCGACCGCGATCCTCAATGGCGGGTGATGGGAGCGCCGGTCTCCGCGGAGCCGTCATCGCCTTCGACCTGGACGGCACCCTGGTCGACACCGCGCCCGACCTGATCGGCACGCTGAACTGGCTGCTGGTCGAGGAGGGTCTCCCGCCGCTGGGGCTGGAGACGGCGCGGCCGTTCATTGGCCGTGGCGCGCGCTGGATGATCGAGCGCGGCTATCAGGCGGCAGGGGTTCGGCTTGAGGCTACCCGGATCCAGCCGCTGTTCGAGCGCTTCATCGCCCGCTACAGCGACCACATCGCCGACGAGAGCCGGCCGTTCCCCGGCGTCGTCCAGGCGCTGGAGGCGCTGAAGGCCGACGGCGCCAGCTTGGCGGTCTGCACCAACAAGCTCACCGGCCTGTCGGTAAACCTGCTGGACGCCCTGGGCCTGGGCCCGCTGTTCGACGCCGTTGTCGGCGCGGACGCCGCCCCCGCCGCGAAGCCCGATCCACGGCACCTTGAGGCGGCGATTGTGGCGGCTGGAGGCTACAGCGACCGCGCCATAATGGTCGGCGACGCGGCCACCGACGCGGGCGCGGCGCGCGCCGCCCGCGTGCCGCTGATCCTGGTCACCTTTGGCTACACCGAGACGCCGGCCGCCGAACTGCGGCCCGAC
>JBBREC010000087.1:0-15196 GCA_038203295.1 Caulobacterales bacterium | reverse complement strand
CCTAGGCGACAGCATGTCTGGCCCTTCTCCCCTTGTGGGAGAAGGCCGTCTTGTCTGTCCCCACGTCACTCGCGCTAGGCTTGCTCCCAGTCAGGAGTCGGCCATGCAGTTGATCAGTGAGACCATTGAGGTGGGCGGCGCCAAGGGCCCCGCGCATCGTCCGAAATATCCGGCAAGCCCGGTAGAACTGTGGAACCCCGACCGCTTTACGTCGGGCCCGCCGCTGGCCGATTTCGCGAACCTGCGGGCCAATGCCCCGGTGGCCTGGAACGACGAGCCGGGCGACCGGCCGGGCTTCTGGTCGATCACCCGCTACGACGACGTGATGCGGGTGAATTCGGACTACGAGACCTTTTCCTCGCAGAAGGGCGGCATCCTCATGATGCACCAGCGCTCGGAGATGCAGCTGGCGAAGGCTTCGCTCGACGCCATGATCACCATGGATGCTCCGGCGCACATGCAGCTGCGCCGCGCGCACATGCCCTACTTCACCCCCGCCTACCTGCGCGGCCTCAACGGCCGTGTAGAAGCCGAGGTGACGCGCCTTCTGGACGCCATGGCCCCTCTGGGCGCCTGCGACCTGGTGCCGATGCTGTCGTCGCAACTGCCGCTCTTCACCCTGTGCGAGATCCTTGGCGTGCCGCAGGCCGACCGGGGCAAGTTCCTGACCTGGATGCACTATCTGGAGCTCGCCAACTCCTTCGCCGCCGAGCGCGCCGGCGCCACAGGCGGAAGCATGGAGGGCGCGGCCGAAGACCTGCCGCCCGAGCTGAAGATGTTCCTCGACGCCTTCACCGCCGCCGTGGCCGAGATGTTCGAATATGGCCGCGAGATGCTGCACAAGCGCCGCCTCGATCCCCAGCCCGACCTGCTGAGCGCCATCGCGCGCGCCCAGATCGACGGCGAGTTCCTGGCCGACGAGTACCTGGACGGCTCGTGGCTGCTGATCGTGTTCGCCGGCAACGATACGACGCGCAACACCATCTCCGGCGCGATGGAGCTGTTCAGCCAGTTTCCGGACCAGAAGGCCAAGCTGGTCGCCCGGCCCGAGCTGATGGGCGGGGCGGTCAACGAGATCATCCGCATGGTCAGCCCGGTTATCTACATGCGGCGCACCGCGACGAAGGACGTCGACGTCGGCGGCCAGCAGATCGCCGAGGGCGAGAAAGTGATCATGTATTACGGCTCGGCCAACCGCGATGCCGCCATGTTCACCGATCCTGACCGCTTCGACGTGGAACGCGCCAACGCCGAAAAGCACATCGCCTTCGGCTACGGCCCGCACACCTGCATCGGCAAGCAGGTGGCCAAGCTGCAGCTGGAAGCCGTCTATCGCCAGATGTTCGCCCGCTTCCCGGACATCCATCAATCCGGTCCCAAGGACGTGGCGCCCAACAACTTCGTCTACGCCATCCGCTCGATGCCTGTGGCGTTCACGCCGGCGGCGTAACGGCATGACCCAGACGTAACGTGCCGTCGCGCTCACGTGCGCCTATGCCTGTCGGTGGGGGAACGCCGGCGGGCGGGCCGATCGACAGGAGATGCATGTGAACCTTCGTCTCGCGCTTGCCGCCGCCTTTGGCGCAGCCGTCCTCGCGCCGGCGGCGCTGGCCCAGACACCACCCGCGCGCCTCGACGGCTTGCTCGCCAATGCGCTGGAGGACCGCAACATCCCGGCGATGGCGGTCCTTGTGATCCGCGACGGCAAGATCGCCGGCCAGGCGGTGCGTGGCGTGCGCGCCGCCGATAGTCCCGAGCCTGCGCGCCCTGACGACCTCTGGCACATCGGTTCCGACGGCAAGGCCATGACCGCCACCCTGGTCGCCCGCCTGGTCGAGCGTGGCACGCTGTCCTGGACAACGCCGCTCAAGACCCTGCTGCCCGGCGTCCAGATGCGGCCGGAGTACCAGGACGTCACCCTGGTCGAACTGCTGTCGCACCGGGCCGGTCTTCGCGATCTCGACGACACGCGCGACGCCGGGTTGCTCGCCGCAGCCTTCGCCGACACGCGGCCCCTGCCGCAGCAGCGCCAGGCCTTTGCCCGCACCGTCCTGAACGAGCCGCCCATCGGCCCCGCGCGCGCCGACAGTTCCTATTCCAACAGCGGCTACGTCCTGGCCGCGGCCGTCGCCGAGCAGGCGACCGGCCGGCCGTTCGAGACACTGATGCAGACCGAGGTGTTCAAGCCGCTAGGCATGCAGGTCGCCTATGCTGACTCCCGTCGCGGCCAGATCCTGGGCCACCAGGCCGGCAAGCCACTGACCGGCCCTAAGGCCGACAATCCGCGCCTCTTCGCGCCGGCCAGCGAGGTCAAGCTGACGATGCGCGACTGGGCGCGCTTCGCCATCGACCAGATGGCCGGCGAGCACGGGCAGGGAAAGCTGCTGAAGCCGGCGACCTACGTCTTCCTGCACAAGCCGCAGGGGCAGACCAGCGCCGCGCTGGGCTGGGGCGTGCGGACCACCTGGCCCAAGGCGGCGCCGATCCGGATGCTCTCGCACGCCGGCTCGAACGGGTACTGGAACGCGCTCATCGCGCTTGCGCCCGACCAGAGCGGCGGGGTGCTGGTCGCGGCCAACGCCGCCGAGGGGACCGAGACCCAGAAGGCCGAGACCGCCCTGTTGCTGACCCTCATGCAGGAGGTGGCCGCGGCGAAGTAGGCCGCAGCGGTAAGCGTCGGCGGCGTTCTGTGCTATCAGCCGCCGGCTATGACGTCCGAGTCCCACAACCTGCATATCGCGCCCCTGTCGCGCTGGCTCACCGGCCGGCCGATCTGGCTGCGCGTGGGCGTGGTGCTGGCGGGCAGCTGGCTGCTGGCCGCCGCGTCCTGGGCCGAGATCCCGATGGCGCCCGTGCCGATGACCCTGCAGACCTACGCGCTTTTCGTGATTGCGGGTCTTGGTGGACGCCGGCTCGCCCTCGAAATCGTCGTCGTCTGGCTGCTGCAGGCGGCCATCTGCCTGCCGGTGCTGGCGGGCGGGGCGGGCGGGCTCGAAGCCCTGACCGGACCCACCATCGGCTTCCTGGCCGGGATGCTGGGCGCCGCGCCGCTGGTCGGCCACCTCGCCGAGCGGCAGCCCGGGTGGCCGGCGCTGATCCTGATCTGCCTGGGCGGCCACGTCCTGGTGCTGGCCATGGGCTGGGCCGGCCTGCTGCTCAGCGGCCTCGCTCCGTCAGCCGCCTTCGCCGGCGGCGTGCAACCCTTCCTCCCCGGCGCCGCGGTGAAATCCGTGGCCGCCGCCCTCACCGTGACGCTGGCGCGCGCGCGCCGGAAAGCCATCTAAGCAAGACCATGAAATTCCTCGACGAGTGCAAGATCTACATCCGCTCCGGCAACGGGGGCGGAGGCGCCGTGTCCTTCCGGCGCGAGAAATACATCGAATACGGCGGCCCGGACGGCGGCGACGGCGGCAAGGGCGGCGACGTCTGGATCGAGTCCGTCGAAGGCCTGAACACCCTCATCGACTACCGCTACCACCAGCATTTCAAGGCCGACACCGGCGTCCACGGCATGGGCCGCAACCGCCATGGCGCCAATGGCGAGGACGCGGTGATGAAGGTGCCGGTGGGCACCCAGGTGTTCGCAGAGGACAAGGAGACGCTGCTCCTCGACCTCGACAGGCCCGGCATGCGCATCCGCCTGCTGAAGGGCGGCAACGGCGGTTTCGGCAACACCTACTTCAAGGGCCCGATCAACCAGGCCCCGCGCCACGCCAACCCCGGCCAGGAGGGCGAGGAGAAGTGGATCTGGCTGCGCCTGAAGCTGATCGCCGACGTGGGTTTGGTGGGCCTGCCCAACGCCGGCAAGTCGACCTTCCTGGCCGCCGCCAGCGCGGCCAAGCCGAAGATCGCCAACTACCCGTTCACCACGCTCGCCCCCAACCTCGGCATGGTCGATCTGTCGGTAGGGGAGCGCTTCATCCTGGCCGACATCCCGGGCCTGATCGAAGGCGCCAGCGAGGGCGCGGGCCTTGGCGTCCGCTTCCTGGGTCACGTGGAGCGCACCGCCAGCCTGATCCACCTGGTGGACGGCACCCAGGACGACGTCGCCGAGGCCTGGCGCACCGTCCGCCACGAGCTGGAAGCCTATGGCGAGGAACTGGGCGACAAGGCCGAGTTCCTGGTGCTCTCCAAGGTCGACGCGCTGGACGCCGAGACCCGCGCGGCCAAGAAGGCCGAGCTGGAGGAGGTCTCCGGCGCGGAGGTGCGCGAGGTGTCGGGCGTGTCCGGCGAGGGGGTCACCGAACTGCTCCGCGACGCCTACGCCCTGGTCCGCCAGCGCAAGGGCGAGGCTGTGCAGGAAGAGATCGCCGAGAGCGGTGTAGAGCCCGAAAGCTGGGCGCCGTGAGCGGCATCGCCGCCGCGAAACGGATCGTCGTCAAGGTCGGCTCATCCCTGCTGATCGGGGCCGACGGCGCCGACCGAGCCTGGCTGGCGGCCTTCGCGGCGGATGTGGCGCGTCTGCGGGCGCGGGGCCAGCAGGTGCTGGTGGTCTCGTCGGGCGCGGTGGCGCTCGGGCGGCGCCGGCTGCACCTGCCCCGGCGCGCCCTCACCCTGCCGGAGAAACAGGCCAGCGCCGCGGCTGGCCAGTCGGCGCTGATGCGGGCCTGGGAAGAGGCCTTCGAGCCACATGCCGCCCACTGCGCCCAGGTGCTGCTGACCCGCGACGACACCGAAGTGCGCCGCCGGTGGCTGAACGCGCGGGCCACCATCGACACCCTGCTGGACCTGGGCGTCATCCCGGTGGTCAACGAGAACGATACGGTGGTCACCGAAGAAATCCGCTACGGCGACAACGACCGGCTGGCCGCGCGGGTCGCCCAGATGATCGGCGCCGACCTGCTGGTGCTGCTCTCCGACGTCGACGGCCTCTACACTGCCGATCCGCGCAACAATCCCGCCGCCGAGCACCTGGCCCGCATCGGCCGCCTGACGCCCGAGATCGAGGCCATGGCGGGCGGCGCGAACGCCAGCGCCGGCGTCGGCACGGGGGGCATGGCCACCAAGCTCGCTGCTGCCCGGATCGCCAGCGCCGCGGGCTGCGCCACGGTGATCACCCTGGGCAGCCGGCCTGCGCCGCTGTCCGCCCTGGAAGCCGGAGACCGTTCGACCGTTATCGAACCGTCTACGACGCCGGCCGCCGCCTACAAGGCCTGGATCGCGGGCAGCCTCGCGCCCGCCGGCGCCCTGGTGGTCGACGCCGGCGCAGCCCAGGCGGTGCGCCGCGGCAAGAGCCTGCTGGCCGCGGGCGTGCGCGGGGTCGAGGGCCGCTTCGACAAGGGCGACGCCGTGGTGGTCCGCGACGAGGCCGGCCTGGAGATCGGCCGCGGCATCGTCCGCTACCCCGCCGACCACGCCATCAGCATCTGCGGTCTGAAGAGCGAGGCCATCGAGGCGGCGCTTGGCTACACCTCCGGCCCCCTGATCCACGCCGACGACCTGGCCCTCGCGGCGCACGCCGGGGAATAGGGCGAGTGCGGCTGGAAGGGCGACGCGACTGGGCCGCGCCGCCCCAGTCCAGTTGTCAGCAGAGCACGTTCACCTGATTGTCGGCCACGAGGTCTCCGGGATTCTTGATCCGGGTGGCTTCGAACACGGTGAAATCCCGGCCGCCGATCTTCTGTGACACGGAGAATTTCGACTGCGTTTTAAGGACGTTGTCGAGTTCGTCCATGTCCAGCCTGAAGTGGACGGCTTTGGTGTCTGGCATCGGGACCTCCTTCAAGGGCGCCGGGACACGGCTTCGCCGGGGCGCCCGGCCGGCGAAGAGCGAGGGTTCAGGCCTTGTCGGTCTTTGTGTCGCCAGAGCGCCAGACCAGAGTGAAGGTCGGCAGCGGCTCCTTTCCGGCGGCCAGTTTCTGCAGGGCGGCTCCATCCACCACCAGATTGATGCTGCCGGGGCGGTAGCCCACCGCTTTCTTTGGCTTTTCGAGGGTCATGGCAGTCTCCTTGCTAGGCGCCGACAAGGCCGGCGTGGATGAGGGCGTCGGTAGAGGCATTCGCGACGCGCCGATCCGGCGCAGCGGCCTCGGCGAGGGCGCTGACGGCGGCGCGGTCGAGAATGTGGCTGCGGCCAGTGGCGGGATTGAAGGCGTAGAACTGAGCCCCGCGAGGGACAGCTGCGATCTGCGTGGCGGCGCGAGCCAGTTGCTGGCTCAGGGTCTCGCCGGTCAGGGTGTAGCGGCGGCCCGCGTCGAGCAGCAGTCCGCCGGCGAGGGCCTGGGCCGCGACCATGTCGTAGGCGGCCATGTCGACCTCGATGGGGGCTGTCCGCAGGATATCGAGTAAAAGGCGGCCGGCCTCGCCGCCAGGCGCCGGATCGAACATGAAGCGTTCGCGCTGCACGTGGCCGGACCGGGCCATCGGCGCCTGCAGGTCGGAACGGCCGGTGGCCTCGACCCATCGGTCGAAGGCCTCGTCCATGCCAAGACCGGTCTGCACCCCGTAGGCACGACGCTCTTCGAAGGCGAGGCCGGAGGCGAGGTCGCGCACCGCGGCAATGCCGAAGCGCTGCGAGTCACGCTCCACCGGAGAGTGCCGCAAGAGAACGAAGTAGGAAAAACCCACCAGGTCGATGACGCCGGCGTTGCGGGCGACGAAGGCCAGCGTGTCATCGAGTTCCGCCGCAGTCTCGCCCGGGAAGCCCACGATGAACATCAGGTGGCTGGCGATGCCGGCCTCGCGGCAGTCGCCAATCAGGCGCTGGACGTCGGCGACCTTCACGCCCTTGTTCATGCTGTCGAGAACGCGCTGGTTGGCGGACTCCACGCCGAAGGAGAATATCCGGCACCCCGACCGGTGAGCGTATTCCAGGTCCGCGCGCGTCAGGCTCTTTTCTGCGCGCAGTTCGCAGCCCCATCGCAGATCCGACGCCCCTTCCAGCGAGGCCTGGGCAATGTGACGCAGCAGCCGTGGCGAGAGGGACTCATCGACGTAGTAGATCTTTCGGCAGTCCCACTTTTCGCGAAGCTGGCGCAGGTCGTCGGCGATCAACTCCTTGGACCGGACCCGGTAGGAGTCGCCGTATATGTAGTGGTGGGTGCAGAAGGCGCAGTCCCAGTAGCAACCCCTCGACGCCAGCAGTGGCAGGGTTGGTTCCGGCAGGTGATAGTCATCGAGTGGCAGGCCCGCGAAGTCGGGACAGGGTAGCGCATTGATGTCCACCGCCGTCGGGAAGCCGCTGTCGTGCACGACGCCGTCCTCACGCCAGATCAGCCCGGGTGTCTCACTGCGCGAACGGCGACCCTCCAGCCAATCCAGATATCCGACGAGGGGCGCCTCGCCCTCGAAGACCACGAAGGTGTCGATCAGGTCGAAGAGCCAGGGTTGGCTGTCCAGCGCCTTGCGGTGGACCGTGAAGAACGGGCCGCCGACCACGATCGGCAGGTCGGGCAGACGCGCCTTGAGCTGGGCGGCCAGGCAGAGCGCCGGCAGCACCTGCCCGTGATAGACGATAGAGAGGCCCACCGCGTCCGCTCCCGCGAAGACGGCCGGGTCCAGCACCTGCCCGCAGAGCTCGTGCGCGAGGCAATCCAGGTCCGCGACTCCAGCGCGCAGCTCCTCCGCTGACGAGGCGGAATAGCGCCAGACGGGCTCGCCGAACGCCAGGCGCTCGCCCGGTCGGGTGGCGCTGGGCGCGTCGAGCACCGCTGCGATCACCCGGTCGGCGGCGGCGATGGCGTCGGGATCGTGGATCGCGCCTGGATCGCGCACGACGGCCAGCGCCTGCGGAAGGGCCCTGGCCAGGCTGTCGGCCTGCAGCCGCAGGTCCATGGCCCGAGCATAGGTCAGGCCCGGCTCGATGCTCAGCGGATCGCCCGCAAGCCCATTCAGGGCCGCCTCCGCTCTCGACGCCCAGTAGGCCAGGGTCTCTGGGCGCAGCAGCCAGTCGACCAGCGCCATGTTTAGGTCGTGCTGGCCAACCGTGTGATCGGAATTGGCCTCGACATAGGCCTTCAGCACCGCAGTGCTGAGATAGGGATAGTTTACGCCGGTGAGCGGCGGAAAGATCAGTTCAAGCTTGGCCATGGACGGCCTCCCTTCGCGCATCGCGACGCGAACCGCTGGCCGCGGGATCAAGCGCGGCGCGCAGGTCCGCGAAGGCTGCCAGGCCACCGTCCGTCCACGCGCCGGTGGAGACCTGAAAGCCGCGCGCGCAGGGCAGCACCGTCGCTCCGTCGATAGCGAGGGTCGCCAGCGTCCGCTGCACCGCCGGGTGACGCAGCATCTCCGGCGCCATGGCGGGCGCGAAGACCGCGCGGCCGGTGTGGGCGAGATAGCTTGCCGCGACGATGTTGGCGGCCGCACCCGAGGCGCACCAGGCAAGCGTCGTGGCGCTGGCCGGAGCGATCAGGAGGACATCGCAGTCCTGGACGATCGCGCCGGGCGGCATGGCCTGGCCTTCGGTCCAGCCATCGACAGGTACGGGGCTGCGCAGGATCGCGCCGAGCGCCGCCGGATTGACGATGCCCGCGGCGGTGCGGGTCATGCAGGCCGAGACCTCAAGCCCGGGATCGGACACCAGACGGGCGAGCAGGGCGTGGATCCCCAGCACTGCGATCGACCCGGATATGCCGATCACGACCTTCATGCGATCGCCTCCAGCAGGGCGCACAGGCGCGGCTTCACATTGAGAGGCTCGAAGGGACAGCCCGGATAGCAGGTGCGCGCCGCAAAGGCTTCGCAGCCCTGACAGATGTCCCAGGCGGTGGCGGCGAGCGCGTCGTGGGCGCGGGCCTTGAACTCCGCGAAGGTCGGGCCGGCGACGATGTCCCGCACGGCGCGACGCGCCACCGAGAGCTCGGCGGCGACATCGGCCAGTCCATGGTGCTTGGTGCTGGCGAAGCAGCCGTGCATCGCGCCATCGCTGGCGAGCCGCAGCTGGCCTTCGCCGGTGTCGCAGTAGACGTCGCCGCCGAACATCACCGCCGACCCGATGTCGCGACGAAGGCGAGCCTGGACGCGCTTGGGAATCTCGAAAAGCGTCACCCGCAGGCCGCCTGCTTCTGCGCGGCGCGCGGCCGCCTCAAAGGCGCTCATCAGGCGCTCAGGCGTCGCCGCTTCCGGCGCCCCGGACGCCAGCGCTGCGCCGTAGGGCTTCAGATAGGTGATGGAGATTTCGTCGGCGCCTTCCGTCTGCGCTAGGTCGACCATGGCCGTGACCCCATCGACGTTCGATGCGCAGAGCACGTGGGAGACGTTCAGCCACGATCCGCGGCCGCGCGCCCGCTTGCGGTCGCGGTAGAACGCCAGCGCTTTGCGGGCGCGCGCGAGCACAGCTGGACCGCGGATGGCGTCGTTCACCGCCGCATCGGCCCCGTCGATGCTGATCGTCAGGACGGAGACGGCGGCCAGCATGATGTCCACGCCAGCCTCGTCGGGAACAAGGGTGCCGTTAGTGGTCAGCGACACCTCCAGGCCGAGGCGCCGGGCGGCCACGATTATCTGCAGGAGGTCCTTGCGAAGCAGTGGCTCGCCGCCCAGCAGATGCAGCCCCTCGCCGCCGGCCTCCGCGAACTCGGCAAGAACCCGGACAGCGTCCGCCAGATTCAGATCCCGGCCGGCCCGGGCGCGATCATCCGCATTTGAGCAATGGCCGCACGATAGATTACAAGCGCGCGTCATATCCCACGACAATGTCGTGTTAGACAGTATCTTTACAGATTTGATGACACGCTTTTCCGTCACAGAGAAGTTCATTACCTACCTCTCCCATCTTTTAATCTAACGTCTCGTAACGCGGTTATACTGCCAATCAACCTAGGGTGAGTCGAGTCCCCGAAATCAATTCGTTGTGATCTCGCTAGGGTGGTATTCCTCGGACGGCATTCCTCAAATTCCGCGAGTGGCGTTCGCACAGGGCGTTAAACGGACGTCTTTGCTAGGAATTTTGCGCCGCCGGTGGGAAACGGGCTAGGTAAGGCTCACCTTGAGCATATGGGGGAAACGTGGACGACGGCGCCCAAAGGCATGAGCCCGGCCCGACCCTCGAGGGGCGGCTGGAGGCGCTTGTCCCCGGCCAGGCGGTGCCGTTTGGCGGCGACCGGGTCGCATTTGTGAGCGCCGACCTCGCCGCCGCCTTCAAGGCCGGCGACCGGCTGGTGGTGATCCAGGACGCCGGCGACCTGTTGCATGTCCCTGCCGCGGAACAGGCCATCGCGTCCGCCGCCGTGGGTCGCGCCTCGGACGCCTTCGCGGCGATGGGCGAGGTCTCCGACGCCGCTGTCACGCAATTTTTCGAAGCCTTCGCGACCCGCCTCGCCGACGACGCCTGCTGGGCGGCCATCGCACGCGCCAACGCCTCCGACGTGACCGCCGCCGCCGCGCGCGGCCGCTCGACGACGCGCCTGATGGCCGGCGACGCGATGCGCGCCGACATGATTTCCGGCCTGCGCGCCTGGCGCGACGCCGGGGCCTCGCGTGGCCAGCTCATCGAGCGGGTCGAGCATCCCGGCTGGAGCGTCGAGCAGGTCACCGCGCCGCTGGGCGTGGTCGGCTTCGTGTTCGAGGGCCGCCCCAATGTCTTCGCCGACGCCACCGGCATCCTGCGCGGCGGCAATACGGTGGTCTTCCGCATCGGCTCCGATGCGCTGGGCACGGCCCGCGCCATCGTCGCCGAGGCCCTGGCGCCGGCGCTCAGGGCCGCCGGCCTGCCCGAGGGCGCGGCGGTGCTGGTGGACTCCCCAGCCCACGCCGCTGGCTGGGCGATGTTCGCCGATCCGCGCCTGGCGCTGGCGGTGGCCCGCGGCTCGGGTCCGGCCGTGGCCCAGCTCGGCGCCATAGCGCGCCAGGCCGGCACGCCGGTCAGCCTGCATGGCACGGGGGGCGCCTGGATCGTGGCGGACCAAAGCGCCGACCCTGACCGTTTCTTCGCGGCGGTTTTCCACTCGCTGGACCGCAAGGTCTGCAACACACTCAATGTCTGCTGCATCGTGACGTCCAGGGCCGATGACCTCATCCCCGTCTTTCTCGACGCTCTGGCCCAGGCCGGCGAACGGCGGAAGGGCTGGAAGCTGCATGTGGCGCAGGCCGATCTGGGCCGCATCCCCGCAGCCCTCCGCCACGCGACCGGCCCGGTCATCCGCGCCGAAGGCCCTGGCGAGGAACCGCTGGTCGAACCCCTCGCCGACGCCGACCTCGGCCGCGAGTGGGAGTGGGAAGAGACGCCCGAAGTCACCCTGAAGATCGTTGCGAGCACGGGCGAGGCCGTGGCCCTCTTCAACCGCTACAGCCCCCGGTTCGCCGCCAGCCTGATCTCCGACGACGAGGACGCGCAGGACCGGTTCTATGGCGCGATCGACGCGCCCTTCGCGGGCGACGGCTTCACCCGCTGGGTAGACGGCCAGTACGCCCTGAAGAAGCCCGAACTCGGCCTCTCGAACTGGCAGAACGGGCGCCTCTTCGCTCGCGGCGGGGTGCTGGCCGGCGACGGCGTCTTCTCCGTCCGCGCGCGGGTGCGTCAGACCGATCCCGCCCTCGACCGGGGCGACGCCCCCACGCCGCCCCGCAGGGCCCGATAGCCCATGTGGTCCGCCGGTCCGGCACGACGCGCCAGCGCAGGCGGCCGGCCCCGGGCGCTCCGGCTGGGCTTTCACCTGGAACCCGGCATGAAGGTCGGTCTCTACGGGGGCTCCTTCAATCCGGCCCACGAGGGCCATGCGCACGTCGCCGAGACGGCGCGGCGGCGGCTGAGGCTCGATCGGGTGATCTGGCTGGTCTCACCGCAGAACCCGCTCAAGGCGCGCCACGAGACCGCCGACCTCGCCGAACGGATGGCGGGCGCGAAGGCCCTGGCGAAGGGGCCCGGAATGATCGTCTCCGACGCCGAGACCCGCCTTGGCTCGGCCTACACCATCGACACGGTCCGGGGGCTGAAGGCGCGGTTCCCGGGCGTGAAGTTCGTCTGGATCATGGGCGCCGACAGCCTGGCCAGCTTCCACCGCTGGCGCGGCTGGACCCAGATCATGCGCGAGGTTCCTGTGGCCGTGGTCTCGCGCCCCTGGATCTCCCTCAAGAGCCGCTTTTCGCCCGCGGCCATCCGGTTCGCCCGTTATCGGAAGTCCCAGGCGCAGGCGCCTGGCGTGGCGCGTATGAAGTCCCCGGCGTGGATTTTCCTGTTCGGGCGCTTCAACTTCATGTCGTCCACAGCGCTCAGGGCGCGTCAGGCAAACGTGGGCTCCGGCTTTGGCGCCCGACGCGTTCTGAAAGACTGAAGGCCTTGAGCCGTCATGGAATGACGGCTCGGGAGGAAGCGGCTCAAAAGACGCGGTTCGTGAAGACTTCGCGAGAGCCCTGCCCTGCAACCCGCCTTTGTGCTAGGGTCTCGCTCGCGAGGATATCAAAGGAGCACCCCGCTGAACCGTGAAGCTGCGCCCTCGGCGCAAGAAGGCCTGGACGCCGCTCTCAGTCGGAGCGCCGAACCTTCGAAAGAAATACAGGACCGCATCCAGGCTTTGGAAGAGCTGATCCTGGAACGCCTCGACGACGACAAGGCGCAGGACGTCGTGTTCATCGACCTCAAGGGCAAGAGCGCCATGGCCGACGGCCTGGTGGTCGCCTCCGGGCGTTCGCACCGCCATGTCGGCGCCATGGCCGACCACCTGCTGCGCTCGCTCAAGGAGCAGGGCTACGGCAAATGCCGGGTCGAGGGTATGCCCCAGTGCGACTGGGTGCTGATCGACACCGGCGACGTGATCATCCACCTGTTCCGCCCCGAAGTGCGCACCTTCTACAACATCGAGAAGATCTGGTCGGTGGACAGCCCCCACCGCACCCCGACGCACCAGGCGGTCTGACCTCCACCCGCTCACCGACCCGCGGTTGGCGGGATTAACCTCGTGTTCTCCAATGCTTCCGTAAAGGAGGCTGGGGAGAATATTCGAATGCCGAAGTTCGGCGCGCTGCTGGACGCACGCTATCAGGCGGTCGCCGCCCAGGCCTGCCGGATGACGCCAACGCGTCTGGTGATCGCCGCGGCGCTGTCGGTGCTGATTGGACTGGCGATCGGGGGGCCGCAGGCGTTCGTCTGGGGCGCCGCGGTTTTCGCCAGCGAAGCCTGGCTTTTCCTGTCCACGCGAGGCATGGCCTCGGGCCCGCTCAGGCCGGGCGCGCTCTGGAATTACTTCTGGTGCACCAACCTGAGCCTGCCGATCTGGTCGGCCTTCGGCCTGATACTGTGGACCGGCCCTGGAGAAGCGTGCCGGCTCGCCGCGGCCGCCTACTGGTGCGGCCAGTTGCTGTACGCCCAGAACTTCTGCGTGAAATCCCCCGTCTCGGTCCTTCAGATCGGTCTGCCCTCCGTCGCGGCGCCACTGCTCATCCCGCTGCTGCTGCCCCAGTTCCATGGGACCGACCAGTTGCTGGTGATGTCCATGCTCGCGCTCTGCGTCGGCCATGCCGTCAACGCGGCGCTGGAAAACCTGCGCTCGGCCCGCAGCCTGCAGACCGCCACCGAGGCGCTTGTCGCCGGCAAGCTGGCGGCCGAGGCGGCGCGCACGGACATGGCCGCCGCCAAGGTTGAGGCGGAAGCCGCCAACGACGCCAAGTCGACCTTCCTCGCCACCATGAGCCATGAGATCCGCACGCCGCTGAACGGCGTCCTGGGCATGGCCCAGGCCATGGCGGCCGACGACCTGCCGGGCGAACAGCGCGCGCGGCTGCACGTCATCCGCCAGTCCGGCGAGACCCTGCTGACCCTGCTCAACGACGTGCTCGACCTGGCGAAGATCGAAGCCGGGCGGCTGGAGCTGGAAGCCATCGCGTTCGAACTGGGCGAGCTGGTCCACGGCGCGGCCGCCACCTTCGCCTCGGTCGCTCAGGCCAAGGGCCTGGCGTTCAGCGTGGACATCGAACCTGCCCGCGGCCGTTACCTTGGCGATCCGAACCGGGTCCGCCAGATCCTGCACAACCTGGTCTCCAACAGCCTCAAATTCACCGAGGCCGGCGAAGTCCGGGTCGCCGCCGCCCATGGGCCCCGCGGCCTGACCATCGAGGTGCGCGACAGTGGCGTCGGCATGGACGCCGCGGCCTTGTCGCGGCTCTTCCAGGCCTATGGCCAGGGCGACGCCTCGATGACCCGCCGCTATGGCGGCACGGGGCTTGGCCTGTCCATCTGCCGGCAACTGGCAGACCTGATGGGTGGCGCGATCTCGGCCGCGAGCACGCCGGGCGAGGGCTCGATTTTCACCGTGACCCTGCCGATGGAGCGGCTGGGCGACGAGCGCCCGGCCGCCGACGGCGCCCCGCCCCCGGCCTTGGGCGCGGCCAGGATCGATACGCTGCGGGTGCTTGCCGCCGAGGACAACGCCGTCAACCGCCTCGTGTTGAAGACGCTGCTGGCCCAGGCCGGCGTCGAGCCGCTGATGGTCGAGGACGGCGCCCAGGCGCTGCAGGCCTGGCGCGACGGCGACTGGGACCTGATCCTGATGGACGTCCAGATGCCGCTGATGGACGGCCCCTCGGCGGCCCGCGCCATCCGCCTGCTGGAGGCGACATCGGGCCGCCGCCGCACGCCGATCCTGGCCCTGACCGCCAATGTCATGGCCCACCAGATCGCCGAATACGCCGCGGCCGGCATGGACGGCGCGATCGCCAAGCCGATCCGCGCCGCCGACCTGTTCGCGGCCATGCAGGCCGCCCTGGACGCGCCCCCCCGCGCCGCCGAAGCCGCGGCCTGAGAACCGCAATCCCGGTCATGGACTCTCCGCCGGCGGGTGCGCACGATGCGCCCACAGGGAGAACAGCCATGTCCGAGACCATGACCCGCGACCTTCTCGACCAGTCCACCACCGCGCTCGTCGAGGCGCTGGCCGCGCGCAAGGTCAGCGCCGCCGAGCTGACCGAGCAGGCCATCGCCCGGATCGAGGCCCGCGACGGGCCGATCAACGCCGTGGTGGTCCGCGACTTCGACCGCGCGCGGACGCAGGCCCAGGCGGCCGATGCGGCGCTGGCCCGGGGCGAGCGCGGCGCGCTGTTGGGCCTGCCCATGACCGTGAAGGAAAGCCACAACGTCGGCGGGCTGCCGACCACCTGGGGCTTCGAGCACGCCCGCGGGTTCGTGGCCGCAGAGGACTCGGTCGGGGTCTCGCGGCTGAAGGCGGCGGGCGCGGTGATCCTCGGCAAGACCAACATTCCGGTGAGCCTTGGCGACTGGCAAAGCGTCAATCCGATCTATGGCCGGACGAGCAACCCGTATGAC
>JBBREC010000086.1:0-15254 GCA_038203295.1 Caulobacterales bacterium | reverse complement strand
CTGCTCGACTACATCAAACCCGACCGCGTCCACGTCCTGGCCGGTGGCCGGATCGTCGCTTCCGGCGGGCCGGAACTGGCCCACGAGCTCGAGCGCGAAGGCTACGAACGCTACGAGAAGGCCGCTTGAGCCTCTCGACCGCCATACGCGACCGCGACGTCGCGGCGCTGCCGGGGAAGCGCGACGAGGCCTGGCGCTGGACGGACCTGCGCGGCCTGA
Source organism: Caulobacterales bacterium (assembly GCA_038203295.1). Classification (GTDB taxonomy): domain Bacteria; phylum Pseudomonadota; class Alphaproteobacteria; order Caulobacterales; family Caulobacteraceae; genus Phenylobacterium. Next base: position 15,035 of record JBBREC010000086.1, on the reverse strand, counting down.
TCCGCATCCTGCCGCCGCCGTCGGAGGCCTTCTCGGGCGACATCGACGCGGGACCGTTCGACGCCCTGGCGGGCGAGCGCCGGTTGATCGTCAACGGTCGGGGCGCCGAGCCCATCGCCATCGCGTCCGGGGCTCAGGCCACGATCGCCGTGCGCTTTGTCTCCCGCGGCGTCGGCGCGCACGTGGCGCGCCGTGAGATCTCGGTCGGCGCCGGCGCTAGCCTTCGACTACTGGAAAGCTATGAGAGCGACGCCGGGTCGCTGGCCCAGGCGGTGCTGACCATCACGCTCGGCAAGGGCGCTTCGGTCGAGCGTGTCGTGCTGGCTCATGACAGCGCCGACGCCGTTTCCGTGAGCCAGGCCCGGGTGACGCTCGCGCCCCGCGCCGAGTTCGGCCAGACGATGGTGTCCTCGGGCGCGCGGCGCCAGCGGCTGGAGACCCAGGTGCAGCATCCCGGCGGTCACGCCGTCCTTCGGCTCGACGGCGTCTACCTGCTGGCCGACAGGCGTCACTCCGACCTGACTACCGTGGTCACCCACGAGAGCGTCGACGGGACCACTGCCCAGCTCACCAAGGGCGTCGTGCGCGACCAGGCGCGCGCCGTCTTCCAGGGAAAGATCGTTGTCGCCGAGGGCGCCGACCGGACCGACGCCCGGATGGGCCACCACGCCTTGATCCTGTCGGACCGGGCCGAGGTGGACGCCAAGCCGGAGCTGGAGATCTATGCAGACGACGTCGCCTGCGCCCACGGCAATACGGTGGGCGCGCTAGACGACGAGGCGCTGTTCTATGCCCGCCAGCGGGGCATGCCCGAGCGCGTGGCTCGCGCCATGCTGACCGAGGCCTTCATTGGCGAGGTGATCGACCGCATTGGCCACGAGGGCGCCCGCGAGGTGATCCGCGCCTGGGCGGCCGAAAGGCTGGGGGGCTGAACATGGCGTTCGATGCCGAAGCTGTCCGCGCCGAGTTCCCGATCCTGAAGCGGGTGATCAACGGCAAGCCGCTGGTCTATCTGGACTCCGCCGCCTCCGCCCAGAAGCCGCGAGCCGTGATCGACGCCATGGTCCACGCCATGGAGCATTCCTACGCCAACGTACACCGCGGCCTGCACACGCTGGCCAACGAAACCACCGATGCCTACGAGGCGGCCCGAAAGTCGGTCGCTCGCCTGATTGGTGCGGAAATTTCCGAGATCGTTTTCACCAAGGGCGCTACCGAGGCCGTCAATCTGGTCGCCTCCAGCCTGGGCGCGTCGCTGAAGGCTGGTGATGAGATCGTGCTCTCCGAGATGGAGCACCATGCCAATATCGTCCCGTGGCATTTCCTGCGCGAGCGGCAGGGCGTGGTGCTGAAGTTCGCGCCCGTCACCGACGACGGCCGCCTCGATGTGGAAGCCTTCCAGAGCCTGCTGACCGAGCGGACAAGGGTGGTGGCGCTCACCCACATGTCCAATGTGCTGGGCACAGTGAACCCGGTCGCCGAGCTGATCCGCATGGCGCACGACGCCGGCGCGCTGGTCCTGCTCGATGGCTGCCAGGCGATTGTCCACCAGCCCGTCGACGTTGCGGCGCTGGATGTCGACTTCTACGCCTTCTCCGGCCACAAGCTCTACGGCCCTACCGGGATCGGCGTGCTCTATGGCAAGGCCGAGCGGCTGGCTGTGCTCCCGCCTTACCAGGGTGGCGGCGAGATGATCGGCTCGGTGTCGATGGACGCCATTACCTACGCCGACCCGCCGCATCGCTTCGAGGCTGGCACGCCGCCGATTCTGGAGGCCATCGGACTTGGCGCCGCCATCGACTGGCTGACGGGGATGGACCGGGCGGCGATCGCCGACCACGAGCACAACCTCTACGAACACGTCCATGAGCGGTTGGCTGGCGCCAACTGGCTGCACGTGATCGGCGAGGCGCCGGGAAAGGGCCCCATCCTGTCCTTCACTGTCGAGGGCGCCCACGCCCACGACGTGGCCCAGATCCTCGACAAATACGGGGTGGCGGTGCGCGCCGGGGCCCATTGCGCCGAGCCCCTGATGCGGCGCTTCGGCGTCACCTCAAGCGTGCGCGCCTCCTTCGCCCTATATAACACCCACGAGGAGGCCGACGCCTTCGTGGATGCGCTCACCAAGACCCAGGCTTTCTTTGCGTAAGATGACCCCGATGGATGACGCCACCCCCGTAGAGATTCAGACGACGGCGCCGCTGTCGCAGTCGGAGCTCGATATCCTGACCGACAAGCTGATTGAGAAGCTGAAGACGGTCTATGACCCCGAAATCCCGGTCGACATCTATGAGCTGGGGCTGATCTACAAAGTCGACGTGTCCGACGACAAGGACGTGGTGATCGACATGACCCTGACCGCTCCCGGCTGCCCGGTGGCCGGCGAGATGCCGGGCTGGGTCGAAGACGCGGTCAGGGAACTCGCCGAAGTGAAATCCTGCAAGGTCGAGCTGGTGTTCGACCCGCCGTGGGATCCCTCGCGGATGTCCGACGAGGCCAAACTGCAACTGAACATGTTCTGATGAGCAATCTGGATCTTACCCCTCAGCCGCGCGCGCGTCGTCCCCGGCCAAAGGTCGTAACCTTGACCGAGCGCGCCGCTGAACGCGTGCGCGAGATCATGGCCCGGGCCGAGAAGCCCTATGCCGGCCTGCGCGTCGGCCTGAAGAACGGCGGCTGCGCCGGACAGGAATACACCCTCGAATATGCCGAGACCGCCAATCCGCTCGACGAAGTGGTCGAGGACAAGGGCGTGACCATCTTCGTTGAGCCGAAATCCGTGCTGTTCCTGATCGGCTCGGAGATCGATTACGAGATCACCAAGCTGGCCTCCAGGTTCGTGTTCCGCAATCCGAACGAGACCGACGCCTGTGGCTGCGGCGAGAGCGTCACCATCGAGCCGGCGAAACTCGACTAGGACGCGCGCCGCCGCAGCGTGTCGACGGCCAGCGCCAGGGCCGCGAGGATCAGCGGCAGCAGGTAGTAGGCCAGCCGATAGCCAAGGAAGGCCGCCGCCAGCGCCGCCGAATTCACCCCGGGAAGCAGCGTCGCCAGCGCGCTTTCGAAAATCCCCGCGCCCCCCGGCACCGAGGATGCTAGGCCGGCGACGCAGGCCACCGCATAGGCGCCGATGAAGCTGGGATAGCCAACGCTCCCGCCGGGCAGCAGGATCCAGATGATGGCGGCGGCGATGCCGTTGTCGACCACCCCGATCACCAGTTGGGCGAGGGCGTCTCGGGCGCTGGGCAGCGTCAAGCTGCGCCCGAAGGCTGTCACTGGCGTGCGTCGCAGGCCACAGAGCGTGATATAGCCGAAAGCGCCGGTCAGCAGCGCCACACCCAGGGTCCTGGCCACGGCCGTCGGAATCGCCGTGCCGGCGAGGTCCGCGTCCGTCGCCAACAGCAGGCCGCCGCCGGACAGCGCCGCCAGGCCGACGGCGAAGGACATGGCGGCAAACAACGTGGTCGCCGCAACCTGACTCAGTCGCACGCCATAGCGGTCGTAGTAGCGCGCGCGGATCGCGCCAGAAACCAACAGGTTGGCGCCAATAGAGTGGGCGATGGCGTTGGACATGAACGAGCCCGCCTGGGCGGCGGCGAAGGGTATCCGCGCGCCGGTCCAGCGCAGGCCCACCCATTCGATCACCCCCATAAGGGCGAAGCTGGCGACCGCCAAACCGAGTGACGCGAGGATCGACCCTGGACCCCAGGCCGACATCGCCTTGAGGACCTCGGCCAGGCTCAGGTGGTGGAATTCTCGCCACAGCACCCACCCTGCCGCCGCGAGCAGGACAAATGGCAGGATCCGCAGGGTCCGGCGCGCCACGAGCTGCAGCCGCGCGCTGGGCGCTGGCAGGGCGTACGCAAGCGCCGCCTCGACGGGTTGAGGATCGGACGACCTTGGCGGGGCGGACTTCGGCACGGCGGAGCGAACTCTTCGATGAGACGGTGGGCGGTTTTGTGTCGCCCAGGCTGGAACCGAACACCACGGCGAAGGTTCAACGCGGTGACCCTAACAGCTCAAGGAGACGCGCATGGCCCGGGAAGACTGGCGGAACCGCGACGACTACGGTCAGGCGGATTATTCCACTGACTGGGGCTATGATCCTGTCCGTGGGCCCTATCGCCGCACGGCGGAAAGCGATGCCGACGACGCCCGCCGCAGGGACGCCGGCGATTACCGGCCGGGCGAACCGCCGCCGCGCTCGTGGCGCGACCGGGCTGGCGAATTCTTTTCAGGCAGCCCGCCGTCGCAGGCGCGCTCGGCCGCGTCGCCGCGTCACCGCGGCCCCTCCGACCGGGTGCTGTGGGCCGTGATCGTCGAGCGCCTGGAGGATGAGCGCCGCCTGGACCTGGGCGACATCGAGGTGATTGTGGAGGATGCGGAGGTCACTTTGAACGGCACGGTGCGGCGCAAGGAAGACAAGCGCCGGATTGAGGATGTCGCCGACATCGACGGTGTGCGGCACGTGCAGAACAATCTGCGGGTCCGCGACCATGGCCACTGGGCGTTCTTCTAGACGGGCGGCGTTCGCATCGGTCTATCAGGCTCCTCAGCGTCCGGCGGCAATGGCCTGAAGGCGGCGAAGCGCCGCCGGAAGCGTTCCACCAGCACCGGCGCCAGCGACGCGGCGATGCCACCCAGGTCCGCCGACCAGTTGTCGATCAGCGGCCGCAGCGGCGCGCCGCTGAGCAGGTGCGAGGCTTCCAGCACCGACGCGAAGACGAGGTAGATCGACCCCACCGTCCGCAGCGGCTTGTGCGGCATGGCCGATAGGCCGAACAGTGCGGCGACATAGAAGGCCGCGAAATGCTCGACGTAATGCGACCGCGCGAAATGGGGCGGGAAGGATGATGGTAGCAGCACGGCCATGACGATGCACACGCCCGTGCCAAGGAAGCCGAGTCTGGCCAGGATCGCGTAGGGCCCGGTGACGGGATAGCGGCCCTCGCCGAACAGTGTCCGGTCTTCGTTCATGCCTGCGACGGTAACGCCTTCTGCCCATTCTGGAACCCCGGGGTGAGGATTGCCCGTTAGGCCTGCATGAATAGGGCCATCACCGTCGCCATTCCTCACCAGTTGGGCCGCGCCGAGGCCCGTCGGCGGATAGAGGGCGGATTCAGCGATTTTTCCCGCGACCTGGGCGGCGGTGGTGGCGTGCTCAGCAAATCCTGGAACGGCGACCGGCTGAGTTTCGCCCTTCAGGCCATGGGGCAGCAGATCTCGGGGATCCTCGACGTCGCCGACGACACCGTGCGCGTGGAGGTGCTGCTGCCGGGAGTCCTAGCGATGATCGCGGGCAAGATCAAAGGAACGCTGCAGAAGAAAGGGCAGCTGCTTCTCGGGGGCAGATAGGCCGCAACCTTTGCCTTGCCCCGGGGTTCTTTCGGGGACAGTCATCGAAGGAGCGACCCCCATGCCCCACAAGCAGACCGAAAAAGAGGCGCTGCGCTCGTTCACCCACGGATCTGGCGGCGCCAATGCCGATCGCGCGGTGGAAGCCACCCCGATCCACGAGGATCGCCACATCGAAACGCCCGCTTCGAAACAGGTCGAACCCCTGACTGAAGGCGAGAAGCACGACCACATGGCCGCTCAGGAAAAGACCACCGGTGACCGCCAGGAAGCCCTGCTCGACGAGGCGCTTGAAGAGACTTTCCCGGGCTCCGATCCGATTAGCCCGAAACACATCACCTGACGGCGCCGCGGCGTCCCCCTGCCGTGGAGTCTGCACCGTCTTTGAAGGCGCGCTGGATGCCCCCCGTCCGGCGCTTTTTCTTGTCCGCCGTCAGGCTTCGCGCAGCGCGTCGTAAGCTTCCTGGGCCTCAAGCCATTCCTGCTCGGCCGTATTGACCGCCTGCTGCGCGGCGTCGCGCTTGCGGCCGAGGCCGGCGGCCTGGTTGGGATCCTTCACGAAGATGGCGGGATCGATCAACTTCCTGTCGATCTCGGCCAGGGCGGCGCTCGCGCGGGCCAGCGCGGCCTCGGCGGCTTCGGCGCGGCGGCGCGCCGAGCCGGTCGGGACCTTGGCGCGGGGCGGCGGTGCCGGCGCAGGCTTCGGCGTTTCCTCTTCCTTGATCTGGCTTGGCGCGCGGGCGGCCACGCGGGCCTTGTCCAACACGAAACGGGCATAGTCTTCCATGTCGCCATCGAAGGGCTCGATAGTCCCGTCGGCGGCCAGCCACAGGCGGTCGGCGACCAGTTCCATCAGCGAGCGGTCGTGGGTGATCAGGATCACCGCCCCGTCGTACTCGTTGAGTGCGTCCAGCAGGGCGCGGCGGCTGTCGATGTCGAGGTGGTTGGTCGGCTCGTCCAGGATCAGGAGGTGCGGGGCTTCCATAGCGACCATGTTCAGCAGCAGCCGCGCCCGCTCGCCGCCGGAAAGGTTGGCGACCGTGGTTTCGACCTTTTCGTAGCTCATCCCGAACTGTGCGAGGCGCGAGCGGCGCTGGGAATCGCTCAGGCCCGGCAGGGCGCGGCGGATGATCTCCAGCGGCGTGTCCGTGGGGTCCATCGCTTCGATCTGGTGCTGGTGGAACCAGCCAACCCGTAGCCGATTGCTTCGGTTCATCCGACCGGCTTCGATATCGAGCGCGCCTGCAACCAGCTTGGCGAAGGTCGACTTACCGGCGCCGTTGACCCCCAGGAGCCCGATACGGTCGTCGATATCGAGCCGGAGGTTCAGCTTGCGCAGGATCGGCGGGCCGCCATAGCCGACGTCGGCCTCCTCCAGGCGCAGCAGGGGCGGGGGCAGCGGCCGCTCGGGCGAGGGCAGCATGAACGGCGCGACCCGGTCCTCGATGACATTGGAGACCGGCGGTAGCTTGGCGATCATCTTCAGGCGCGACTGGGCCTGGGTCGCCTTGGACGCCTTGGCGCCGAAGCGGTCCACGAACGACTGCATGTGCGCGCGCTTGGCCTCGATCTTGGTCCGCATCGCCTCCTGCAGGCGCAGTTTCTCGGTCACCTGGCGCTCGAAACTGTCGTAGCCGCCGGTGTAGAGGTCGAGCTTGCCGTCCTTCAGGTGGAGGATGTGGTCCATCGAGTTGTCGAGCAGTTCGCGGTCGTGGCTGATGACCATGACCGTGTGCGGATACTTCTGAAGCCGGGCCTCGAGCCAAAGCGCGCCTTCGAGGTCGAGGTAGTTGGTGGGCTCGTCCAGCAGCAGCATGTCTGGCTCGGCGAACAGCGACGCCGCCAGGGCCACGCGCATTCGCCAGCCGCCGGAAAACTCCGACATCGGCCGCGCCAGGTCCGCGTTGGTGAACCCCAGGCCGGCCAGGATTTCGGCGGCGCGCGAGGGCGCGCGGTCCGCGTCAATCTCGATCAGGCGGGTGTAGATGTCGCCCAGGTCTTCGGGCTCGGCGGTCTCTAGGCTGTCGAGCAGGGCGGCGCGCTCGACATCGGCGGCGAGCACCGTGTCGAGCAGCGGTACGGCCGTCGCCGGATGTTCCTGGTCCACCGAACCGATGCGCGCGGCGCGCGGCAGGCCGATCTCGCCCGAGCCTAGCGCCAGCTGGTTGAGAATCAGCTTGAACAACGTTGACTTGCCGACGCCGTTGCGGCCGACGAGGCCCACCTTGGCGTCCTTCGGCAGGCTGACCGTTGCTTGGTCGAAGAAGCGGCGCCCCCAGGCGTCGTAGGTGAGGTCTTTGATCTGAAGCATGTCGGGAAATCGCGAACGGAACAGGGGCGCGGACCGGCGTGCGCCGGACCAGCGGATGAAAGGGAAACGCCAGGGATGAAGAGCCGCGCCGCCGCCTGACTGAGCGGGTCCATAGCAGACGACACCGCCTGCGTCATGCCGATCCGAGGCGATTGTTGCAGCGCAGCGCCTTGGCGAGCGACGACAGGGGCGTTATAGAGCCCGCCACCTCGCGGCGCGCCGCGGGATTTCCCGCCCGCACAGACCCAAAAAGAGATCCATGACCGAACGCACCTTCTCGATCATCAAGCCGGACGCCACCAAGCGCAACCTCACCGGCAAGATCAACGCGGTGATCGAGGACGCCGGACTGCGCATCGTGGCCCAGCGCCGCATCCAGATGACTGAGGCCCAGGCCAAGAAATTCTATGAAGTCCACGCCGCGCGCCCGTTCTACGGCGAACTGGTCGACTTCATGATGTCGGCGCCCGTCGTCGTTCAGGTCCTGGAAGGTCCGAACGCCGTCGCCAAGTACCGTGAAGTCATGGGCGCCACGAACCCGGCCGACGCCGCCGACGGCACGATCCGCAAGCTTTTCGCCGAAAGCGTCGGCGAGAATTCGGTCCACGGCTCCGATAGCCAGGCGAACGCCCAACTCGAGATCGCCCAATTCTTCACGGACGCCGATATCGTCGGCTGATCTAGCGAACCCTACCAGCGTCCGTCCCGTTTTAGGGGCGGACGCACTATGCATTCAGAAAGCGACGATGAGAGAACCCAAGATCGGGGGTTTCACCGAACGCCTGGACAACCAGGCTGAAGCCCGTCGAGCCCTGCTCGAAAAATTCAAACCCAAGCCGACGGTTCAGGCCGAAGTCTTCGAGACTCGCGCCCAGCGCAAGGCCCGTGAAGTCGAGGACGTCCGCGCCAAACGGGCCGCCGACAAGGAAGCCGCCCGGCTCAAGGCCGAGGAAGACGCAGCTGCAGCAGCCAAGAAGGCCGTGGACGACGCCGAAACCGCTCGGCTGGCGTTGTTGAACAACGAAGAAGCTCAGCTCGACCTGAAACGGTCGGAGCGCAAGGACCGCAAAGCCGCTGCCAAGGCCGAAGCCCGCGCCAAACGCGAAGCGAAGTCTGCAGGCCGACGCTAGCCGTCGTCGTCGAAGACGGTCCCGTCTCCGTCCCTTAGCGTCATGGTGATAGAACCATCGCCCTTGCCAGAGCTTCGGGGTTTACACCCTGATCAAGGTTCCGGAAGCGCCACCGGTCGGCCGTGCGGCGTGCGGGCGTAGGCGTCTTCCCAGGCGTGCTTGCGCTCGTGCAGCGCCTCGGCCGAGGCCAGGTCGCGCGCCGTGACCAGGTCTTCCAGCGCCGCCAGCCAGTGCTCGTAATAGTGGGCTGGATCGTCGTCGGGGCCGGAGGCCTTCAGCCGCTCCGAGAGGGCCGCCGCCCAGTCCGGCCAGGTGAAGGCGCCCTAGGCGTGCAGTTGCAGGGCGAGAGCGAAGGCCTGGGCCTGCCAGGGCTCGGAGAAGACCGGCCCGTCGCTGTCACGGGGCAGGCGCGGCAGGGTCAATGCGTCAGGCGCGCTCAAGATAGGGCTCCCAGAGATCGAGGCTGACGCTGTCACGTGGGTTCGCCGCGCCGCCCCACAGTTCGCGGGCCGTGAAGCGCACTGTGTAGAGGCGCCGCGGGTTCTCGCCCAGGCCGTGGGCGTGGCTGTCCGGGAACACGTGCGCGCCATGCGCCGCCTCGATCACGCCCACACGGCCGCGGGCGTAGCGGGGCAGGCGGGTGTGCCCGTCCGGATTGAGGTTCCGCGTCTTCACCTGGTCGCCGATGGCGAACATCGGCGCGCCGGCGGTCTCGCGGAGGTAGGAGCCCTGCCGCATCAGGCTGGGCTCCACCATCGCGGCCATCAGGTGCGGCGTGCGCTTTTCCGAGCCCGGCGCGGCTTTGCCGCTGGCCAGTTCCTCCGGGGTCAGGAACCCCTTCAGCACCAGCAGTTCGGACAGGCCCCGGAACCACTTTTCGTAATAGGTCATGGCTAGGTATTCCGCGCCGGGGATCAACTCGCGCTGGTGGCGGCCGGCGTCAATGTTGGCGCGGGTGGGCGAGGCGACGCTCATGGCGTGGACGCGGGCTTCCCATTCGCCGTGGAAGGGCGAGCCCTCGGGCTCGGGAATGATCCGTCCCAAGCCCTGCATGCCGCCCATGTCGTGTACGCCGTTCACAGCCGCGTGGTCCCGATCATGCTGTCGCGGGTGACGAGCTCGGCCAGAGCCGCCTCATCCAGCCCCTCGGTCCCGTCTGGGCGCTCGGGCAGCACCAGGTAGCGAATTTCCGCAGTGGAATCCCAAACCCGGACTTCGATATCCGCGGGTAGGTCAGTCCCGAATTCGGCGATCACGCCGCGCGGATCTATCACCGAGCGCGACCGGTAGGCTGCGGACTTGTACCAGACCGGCGGCAGACCAAGCACCGGCCACGGGTAGCAGGAACACAGGGTGCAGACGACGAGGTTATGCCGCTCCGGCGTGTTTTCGACCACGACCATGTGGGCGCCCTGACCGCCGGTGTAGCCCAGCTCGGCGATGGCGGCGGTCGCGTCGTCCAGCAGACGCGCCCGGTACGCCGGGTCGACCCAGGCGCGTGCGACGACTCGGGCGCCGTTCCGGGGACCCACCTTGTGCTCGTAATGGTCGACGATGGCGTCTAGGGCCGCGGGATCGACCAGGCCCTTCTCGACCAGAAGCGACTCAAGCGCCTTGACCCGGAGCGTCATGTCCGAGGGCGAATCCTGTCCGTGATCGTGATCGTGGTGGTCGTGATCCATGGGGCGAAGTTGGCCCAACCGCGCGGAAAGGTGAAGCGCCGAGGGCGTGACCTATCGGCTTTTCGCTGCGATTGTCTGTGAAGGGAGACTTCCGATGCCCACGCCCCACCTGATCTACTTCGCCGATCCTATGTGCTCCTGGTGCTATGGCTTCTCTCCGGTGCTGGACGATATCCGCCATGCCTTTGGCCGCACCCTGCCCGTGCGCGTGATTATGGGAGGTCTTCGTCCCGGAACCGAGGCCCCGATGACCGAGGCCGCCAAGCTGGAGATCGCCGGCCATTGGCGCCACGTCGAGGACGCGACCGGACTGCCGTTCGACGCCGGCGGGATGGCGCGCGAAGGCTTCGTCTACGATACCGACCCGGCGGCCCGCGCGGTCGTGGTGGTTCGCCACGAGGGCGAGGAACTGGCGTCGTCTTTCCTGACCCGCACACAGCGCGCCTTCTATGCCGACGGGCGCGACGTGACCTCGGGCGAGGTGCTGGCTGACCTGGCCATGGAGATCGGCCTGGACCGGACCCGATTCCTGACCGAATGGGCCAGCGAGGAGGCGAAGGCCGAGACTTGGCGCGACTACGCCATTTCCCAGCGCGCCGGGGTGACCGGCTTCCCGACGTTGGTGGCGGGCCCGAACGAGGAAGGCGTCTACGGCGTCGTCACCCGCGGCTTCGCTGCCCGCGAGCAGGTGCTTGAGGTGCTGAAGGACTGGATGGCGCGGATCGCCGCCTGACCGCTACTTGATCCGCGGCGGCGGGGTCTTACCCAGGTCCATGATCAGCTTGGTCATTAGGTAGAGCCGGGGCGTCACGCTGCCGAGCACCAGAAATTCGGTGTCCGCATGGAAGCCTCCGGCCGCCGGGCCGAGGCCGTCCAGCGCTGGTACGCCCTGATCCACCGCCAGAGCCGATTCCGACGCGCCGCCGTTGCCGCCGCGGGTGATGGTCAGGCCGAGGCCCGCGTAGATCGCCACTGCGCGGTCAGCCAAGGCTTCGGTGCCGGGGTTGAGGGGCAGGGGCGGGAATGCCGGGTCACGGGTGATGGTGACCTTGGTGTCGGGGATGATCGTGGTCTCGGCGTTCTTGCGCATCGCCGCATCGACCTTTTCCACGTCGGACTTCTCGCGCACCCGCACGCTGAACTGGGCCGAGGCGTCCTCGGGGATGATGTTGTTACGCGTGCCGCCGCTCATCACGGTCAGGTTCACGGTCAGGCCGTCGCCGGTCTTCGGAAAGACGTCCATGCCCTGGATTTGATGGATCAGTTCGGCGGCGGCGTTGCGGCCGTCCTGCGGCGCGATCCCGGCGTGCGCCGCGCGGCCCTTCACGTCGATGTGGAAGACCGTGCTGCCCTTGCGCCAGACGGTCATGACATCAGGCAGGTCGCCGGGCTCCATGTTCAGCTCGACATCACTGTCGGCGATCAGCCTGGCCATCAGCGCCTTCGTGCCGGGCGAGCCGCGTTCCTCAGAGGTCTCGATCAGGTAGACGATCTGCTTGAAGTCCTTGAACCCCAGGTCGTGCAGCAGCTGCAGCGCATAAATCCCTTGAACCACGCCGCCTTTCTCATCGGAAACGCCGGGGCCGTAGGCTTTCTCGGCGTCCATCCTGAACGGTCGCTTGGCCACCGTGCCCGGGCCGAACACCGTGTCGATGTGGCCGATGATCAGGATGCGGCCCTTGCCGGTCCCGGTGAGCGTCGCGACAATATTTTCCGGCAGGCCGTTGGCCTCGGCCTTCACGCTCTCGACCGTGTAGCCCAGGGCCTTCAGGCGCGGGATCAGGACGGCGGCGACCTTGCGCCCGCCCTCGACGTCGCCAGTGCCCGAGTCGATATTGACAATCTCTTCCAGCAGCTTGAGCTGGCCGGGGCGGGCCCGCTCGGCCGCCGTCCAAACCCTGGCGTCCTTAGCGACCTTGGGGGCCGCGCCCGCGGCTGTAGTCGCCAAAAGCGCCGCAACGCCAACCAGGATCGTCAAACCACGAGACATCGTACACCCCATACGCACCGAGCGCCCACCATGGCTGCGCCGACGGCAGGATCAAGCCGAAACGCCCCGCGCGCTTGGGTCACCTTGCGCCCGGCCTCGCGGCACGCGATATCGAGGGGGACGGACTGTCGGCAGGCCCGTCGCGATTCAAAAAGGATTCCCTCCCTATGCGTGACCCCGTCACCACCGCGCTGGGCCTCGTGCCGATGGTCGTCGAGCAGACGAGCCGAGGCGAGCGCGCCTATGACATCTTCTCCCGGCTCCTGAAGGACCGGATCATCTTCCTGGCCGGACCCGTCGAGGACAACATGGCGGCGCTGATCTGCGCCCAGCTGCTGCATCTCGAGGCCGAAAACCCCAAGAAAGAGATCCAGATGTACATCAACTCGCCGGGCGGCGTGGTGACGTCCGGCCTCGCGATCTACGACACGATGCAATATATCAAGAGCCCCGTAATCACGCTTTGCCTGGGCATGGCGGCTTCGATGGGTTCCTTCCTGCTGATGGCCGGCGAGAAGGGCTCGCGGATCGCCCTGCCCAACTCGCGGATCATGGTGCACCAGCCGTCGGGCGGCTTCTCAGGCAAGGCTTCCGACATCGAGCGCCATGCCGAGGACATCATCAAGACCAAGCACCGCCTGAACGAGCTCTACGCCAAGCACACCGGCCAGACGGTCGAGACCGTAGAAAGCGTTCTCGACCGCGACAGCTACATGACCGCCGAGGAAGCCAAGGCCTGGGGCATCGTCGATCACGTCTGGGAAAAGCGCGAAGTCGACGAATAGGCGCGCAATCCGATGGTCCCGCACGTCCTCGTGGTGGGCGGGACCGGAATGCTGTCAGGACTTGTGGAGGCGCTGGCCGGCGACGGCGGGCGCCTCAGTCTTTTGTCCCGCCGCGCGTCGACGGCGAACCGGCCGGGCGTGACCGGCTATGACGTCGACTACCATGACGCGCCGGCCTTCACGGCCGCGCTGGACGCCATCGGGCCCGTCAACCTGGCCATCGTCTGGTTCCATACCCTGAAGATCGCCGCGCCGCGCAGGCTGGCCGAGCGGGTCGATGGACGTCTCTTCCAGGTGCTGGGCAGCGCGACAGGCGATCCTGCCCATCCTGAGAGGCTGGCCGCCGCCGCGGGTGTGGCCGAGGGCTTGGCGGACTGCCGGCTGCGCCAAGTGGTGTTGGGGTTCCTGGTGGAAGGCGGCCGCTCGCGCTGGCTGACCGACGCCGAGATTTCCGGGGGCGTGCTCGACGCGGTCCGGGCCGACCGGGCGTTTTCCGTCGTGGGGCAGACGGAGCCCTGGTCGGCTAGGCCCTGAGCCGGTCTCTCGCCTTGGCCATCAGCGCGGCCTGACCCGCGGCGCCGGTCACCTCGATCCGCTCGTCCGGATCGCTGATGTCAGCGAACATGCCCTTGGGATCCTCGTGGAAATGCAGGAAAGCGCGGCTCCTGCGATAGAAAACGCCTCGCTTCTTCTCGACGAGGCCGGGCAGGGTGCGCAGCTGGACCAGAAGATCCTCCACCCGGTCCAGGTCCTGGTCGCGCGCGTGCCTCACGGCTTTCCCTTGAACACCCTATAGCCGACGATCTGGGCCATAGCGATCATCTCGCGATCGCCCGTGGTGTCGCCGTAGGCGGCGCGCAGCTCGAAATCCGACCCGAAGACCTCCTTCAGGCGGACGACCTTTTCCGGCCCACGGCAGTTGGGGCTGGTGTAGCCGCCGATCACCCGATCCTGCGCGTCGAAGGCGAGGTTGGTGCCGATAAGGTAGTCCGCGCCCAGTCCCCGGGCGAAGGGCGCGACCACGATCTCCGGCGAGGCGGTGACGATCCCCAACCGCACCGGCTCGTTGCGCCAGCGCTTCCAGGTCGCCACGGCGTCCGGGCGGAGCAGGCTCCTGGAATAGGTCTCGGCGAAAGCGCGGGCGTCGGCTTCCAACTGCGTACGGGTCACGCCCTTTAGAAACTGCTTCACCGCCGCCGCCTTGATCCGGCCCCGATCGCGGTGGAAGACGTAGGACAGCGCCGCTGGGGCGAGCCGCAGGCAACCGATCAGCCAGCCCGCCCGTCCGGCCCGCCATTTGAGGAAGCTCGAAAAACTGTCGCGGATCGTCAGCGTGCCGTCGAAATCGAACGCAACTACCGGCTCCTCGGGGTGCGCCGTTGCGGCCGAAACCGGCTCCTCTTGTGCCATTTCGGCCCACTTCCCATTTGAGTCCCGCAAGACGCCCATATTCGGGGCGCCGCGCCGCCAATTGTCGCTACCCTGCGCGAAGGGTTGTGATCCCGGGCTGGATCGGGGATTGTCAAGACTTAGACAACCCGCGGCGCGTATTCTGCATTGATAGGACGGTGATGTCCGCGGGGCGATTCAGGCTAACTGCCCGGCCCGGTTCGCCCGAGAGAGTGAGATAACAACCATGACGAAGGCCGCAAGCGGAGACTCCAAGAGCACCCTCTACTGCTCTTTCTGCGGCAAGAGCCAGCATGAGGTCCGCAAGCTTATCGCGGGCCCGACCGTGTTCATCTGCGATGAATGCGTCGAGCTGTGCATGGATATCATCCG
>JBBREC010000085.1:0-15261 GCA_038203295.1 Caulobacterales bacterium | reverse complement strand
TCATCGAGGAGGCCAGCAGGCGCTCCTGCATGTTTTGGATTTTCAAGGTCTATATCCTCCAGCGGTCCGCCTGACGGCGCGACCAGCTCCCCAACAATTCGGTCCCGGAGCGAAGTCACTTCCGGTTACGTTGGAGTTATCTAAGTATCTATTGAACGGTCAACGAACATTAGGGATCGGCAATGTTGCGGGCGCCCACCTGTCGCATTCTGGTCACAGATTGTCGCAGACGCCGGGGGTGCGCGCACGGTTTGCCCCCCTGGGGCCGCTTTCCCGCCGGATATATTCTGCTAACAGGCGGTTGCCGCTTGGCGGGCGCCCGCGCGACGGAGAGGATCAATCGATTGCGCAGCCGACGCCGCCCCGCTTCAATCCCCCTTCCAATGACACGAGGCCTAAATCCAATGACCGCTCTTCGGACTTGCGCGGGGCTCGGCGCCGGCATCGCGCTGCTGGCCGCCACGGCCGGGCTCGCCGCGCCGCCGCCGGCCGGGCTCGCCGCCAATGGCCGCGCCCAGGTGATCCAGCGGGTCAGCGACTGCCGCAAGTTGGCCGACGGCGCCCAACGCCTGGCCTGCTACGACGAGGCCGCCGCCGGCCTCGAGCAGGCCGAGGCCAAGGGCGACATCGTCGTTGTCGACCGCGAACAGGCTCGCAAGGTCCGCCGCCAGGCGTTCGGCTTCACCCTGCCCTCGCTCGCCATGTTCGAGAAGGGCGAGAAGCAGGAGGAGATCGACAACACCACGGGCGTTGTCGCCTCGTTCCGCCAGAACGGCGCGGGCCGGTGGGTGGTCAAGCTGGAGGACGGCGCGGTCTGGACTCAGGTGGACGCAACGGAACTGTTCGCCAATCCGAAGGTTGGCGACCCGGTGCGTATCAAGAAGGCCTCGATGGGCAGCTACCTGATGATGGTCGGCAAGAACGGCGGCATCCGCGCTCACCGCGAAGAATAGGTCAGCGGTCCTTCGGGTCGATGGCGTCGCGCAGGCCGTCGCCGATGAAGTTGAAGCTCATCAGGGTGATCACCATCACCAGCGACGGGAAGATCAGCAGCCAGGGCGCCAGCTCCATGTCCTGGGCGCCGTTGGCGATCAGGGTGCCGAGTGAGGCCATCGGCGGCTGAACGCCCAGGCCCAGGAAGCTGAGGAAGCTCTCGGCCAGGATCACCGCCGGAATGGTCAGGGTGACATAGACCACCACGGGCCCGAGCAGGTTCGGCACGATGTGGCGCGCGATGATGCCGCCCTGCGACAGTCCGGCGGCCCGCGCGGCCTCGACGAACTCCTTGTGCTTCAGGGTCAGCGTCTGGCCGCGCACGATCCGGCTCATCGTCAGCCACTCAACTGCGCCTATGGCCACGAAGATCAGGATGATGTTCGACCCGAAGGTGACCATCAACAGGATCACGAAGAAGATGAAGGGCAGCGAATAGAGCACGTCGACGAAGCGCATCATCAGCTCGTCCAGCCGTCCGCCGACGAAGCCCGCCACCGCGCCCCAGACCACCCCGATCACCAGCGAAACGAAGGTGGCGACCAAGCCGATGGCCAAAGACACCCGAAGGCCCATCAGCAGACGGGCCAACAGGTCGCGGCCCAGCGAGTCGGAGCCGATGAGGTGGCCGTGGACCATCGGCCCGAGCCAGACGTCGTCCTTGTTGATCTCGTCGTACCGGTAGGCGGTCAGGTGGGGCCCGACGATGGCGGCTGCGACCAGCAGGGCCAGGATGACCATGCTCGCCACCGCCGCCCGGTTGCGCAGCAGGCGCCGGCGGGCATCGTCCCAAAGGCTGCGGCCCTTGACGGCGGCGGCCTGCATCGTCTCGGCGCCCTTGCCGGAGCGGGGGATGAGGATGGAGGTGCTCATCCGAGCCTGACCCGCGGATCGAGGGCGGCGTACAGCAGGTCGGCGATCAGGTTCAGCGCCAGGATCAGCCCGGCGTAGACGATCACCATGCCCATCACGACGGTGTAGTCGCGCTGCAGGGCGCTGATGACGAAGAATTTTCCGAGGCCCGGCAGGCCGAATATCTTTTCCACGACAAGCGAGCCGGTCAGCAGGCCCGCGCAGGCGGGGCCAAGGTAGCTGACCAGCGGCAACAGAGCGGCGCGCAGCGCATGGCGGGTGACGATCCGGTGCTCCGGCAGCCCTTTGGCGCGGGCAGTGCGGACATAGTTCGAATGCAGCACCTCGATCATGCCGGCCCGCGTGAGCCGCGAGATGATGGCGATCTGCGGCAGGGCCAGCACGGTCACAGGCAGCACCAGATTGATCAGCGCGCCGTCGTTCCAGCCGGCGCTGGGCAGCCAGCCGAGCTTGGAGGCGAACACCAGCACCAGCATCGGCGCGGTGACGAAGGTCGGGATACAGACCCCCAGCACGGCGAGGGTCATGACGCCGTAGTCGACGCTGCGGTTCTGGCGCAGCGCCGCCAGCACGCCCAGGCTGACGCCCACAACGCCGGCCAGCACGATGGCTGAAAGCCCGAGCTTCAGGCTGACCGGATAATTCTCCTGGAGAATCTGCAGGACGGTCTTGTCCTTGTATTTCAGCGACGGGCCGAGATCGCCGCGCGCCACGCCGGCCAGGTAGTCGAGGTACTGGGCGCCAAGCGGCTTGTTCATGCCGTACTTGGCCAGGATATGCGCCTCGATCTCGGGCGAGAGCCTGCGATCGGTGTCGAAGGGGCTGCCGGGCGCGGCGCGCATCATGAAGAAGGCGAGCGTGACCACCAGGAAGAGCGTCGGGATGGCGACCAGAAGGCGTCGCCCAATGAAGCGGAACATGTACGGCGACGGACCCCAGAGGCTTGGCCTTTTCGGGGCCGGGCGTTGCGAAACTTCCATTGCCCCCCGATGATGTCAAACGAAGGCCCGTCCCGCTCACGAGAGTTCAGCCAGATGTCCGATTTCCGACGCGTCACCGACGATTTCACCACGGCCCCGCAGATCAGCGTGGCCGACGTGGCCGAAGCTGCCCGCCTGGGCTTCACCACCATCATCAACAATCGGCCCGACGGCGAGGAGCCGAACCAGCCGACCAGCGCCGAGATCGAGGCTGCCGCCCATGCCGCGGGCCTCGCCTACGCCCACATCCCCGTGCGCGGCTCGCCAGGCCCCGCCGAGGCCGAGGCCATGCGCCAGGCGTTCGACGCCGCCGACGGCCCGGTGCTTGCCTTCTGCCGCTCCGGCACCCGCTCCATCACCGTCTGGTCGATCGGTCAGGCCATGTCCGGCGCCATGGACCGCGGCGAACTGATCGGGCTCGGCAGCGCGGCCGGTTACGATCTTACGGGCGCGCTCGGCGGATGATCCCCTACGTCCGCGACATCAAGTTCAACTATGGCGCCTGCGACCAGGTCTCGCCGCTGATCCGCCGCGTGGTGGCCAACAACCCCGGCCCCTTCACGTTCCTGGGCACCGGCACCTACATCGTGGGACGGGGCGAGGTGGCGGTGATCGACCCTGGTCCGGACATGGCCGACCACCTGGCGGCGATCCTGAAGGCGACCGCGGGTGAGACGATCACCCACATCCTGATCACTCACCACCACTCCGATCACTCGCCGCTTGCAGGTCCGCTGAAGACGGCGACCGGGGCGACCATCTATGGCTGCGCGGTGGCGGGGCACGAGGTCGAGGACACCGGCGAGGTGAAGATGGAAGCCGGCCACGACCACGACTTCGCACCCGACGTCAGCCTCTGCGGTGGCGGTACGGTCACCGGTCCCGGCTGGACGATGGAGGCGATCCCGACGCCGGGACATACCTCCAACCACCTCTGCTATGCGCTGAAGGAAGAGAACGCGCTGTTCTCCGGCGACCACATCATGGGCTGGTCGACCACCGTGATCACCCCACCCGACGGCGACATGACCGACTACCTGGCCAGTCTGGCGACGATCCGGGCGCGCGGTTTGGAGACACTGTGGCCGACCCACGGTCCGCCGATCCGCGAGGTGACGCCCTTCATCGACGCCTACATCGCCCACCGGCAGGAGCGGATCGACCAGATCCTGCTGGCGCTCGCCGAAGGGCCGGGCCGCATCCGTGACCTGGTGCCCAAGCTCTATCGCGACGTGGACGCCCGGCTGCATCCGGCCGCGGCGCGGTCCATGCTGGCGGCGATCATCCATATGGAGCGCAACGGCGAGATCGAGGCCAACGGCCCGCCGGGCCCGGACACGATGTACCGGCTGGCCTAAAGCGTTCGCGCCAGGACGTCGAAGAACAGGCCCGGCACGTTCGGGCGGCCAAACCGGTGGTCGTCATAGGGGAACGGGATCGTCTCGCCGGTGACGCGATAGCCGCGGCGCTGGTACCAGGCGATCAGGGTCTCTCGCTGGTGGATGGCGGTCATCCGGATCGAAGCCGCGCCGTGGCCCCGGGCGTAGTCCTCAGCGGCGGTGAGCAGGGTGCGGCCGAGCTTCTGGTCCTGGCGGTCGGGCCGCACCGACAGCATGCCGAGGTACCAGGCCCCAGCCTCGGCGGGCTCCAGCCAGACATTGCCCAGCAGCTCGCCGCCCTCGTCGCGCCAGGTCAGCAGGTGGGCCAACGGGCTGGCGGCGATCTCCTCGCGCAGGCTCGGCAGGCTGGTCCGCCCGCCATCGATCATCGACTCGACGGTCCAACTCGCCTGCGGGCCGGTGTCGCGATAGGCGCGGTTGGTCAGGGCGACGATCTCGGGCAGATCGGCCTCGGCGGCGGGCTGCAGGTCTATCATGGCGAGGCGCGCACGCCCGCCGCTTCGAGAATCTTCGGCATGGCCTCAAACAGGCACGAATAGTGCGAAAGGCCCGGCAGAATCCGCGTCTCGGGGGGCCGTGGCAAGACAGCCGCAAAGCCGGCCACCATGCCGGGCGGCGACCAGGTGTCAGCGGCGCCATGCCACACGCGGACCTCCGCGCCGACGTGCGCCACCTCGGCGGCCCAGGGCCGCACATAGGCCTCGACATCGCGACGATAGCCCGCGGCGCCGGCGCCCAGCGACGCCTGCAGGATGCGGCCAAGGTCTGACCGGAACCAAGGTTGTCCCGCCAGAGTCCGGTCGGCCGCGGCCGCGCCCCGGAACAGCATGCCGAGCAGCACGCCCGGCGCCCACCTGGCCAGCCACCCCTGGGCCGCCGTCAGCCGACGGAAGCCGGCGGGCGAGCGGACGGCCATCTGGAATACCGGCTTGCCGGCCATGGCGTCGAGGAAGTCTCCAGACTCCAGCGGCGCGGCGCCTGAGATCAGGTCGATGCCGGCAACCCGAGCCTCGACGTGCGCGGCAGCGCGCAGGGCCACCGAGGCGCCGAGCGAAAAGCCGACCAGGCGGACGGCTCCACCCTGCGCCAGATCGTCGACCCGCCTCGCCAGGGCCCCGAAGTAGTCGGCGCCTTCGAGCGAGAGATCGGTGGCGGACCGGTCGATAGAGACCAGTCGCACGCCCACGCTCACGGCCTTGGCGTCGAACCAGGCGCATTCCCCCGGCCCGCCGGGCGAACCGTTGAAGTAGACGACGAGCGGCGCCGCGGCCCCGCCCCTAGGCGGAGACAGCGGTCTGCGCAGTCGGCAGGACGTAGTCTTTCATGCGCTCGCGGATCAGCTTCTTGTCGATCTTGCCGGTGGCCCCCAGCGGGATGTCTTCCACGAAGACCACGTCGTCGGGGGTCCACCACTTGGCGATCTTGCCCTCAAGGAAGCCCAGGAACTCCTCCTTGGTGGCGGTCTCGCCGGAATTCAGCTTCACGAGCAGTACCGGGCGCTCGTCCCATTTGGGGTGCGCAGCGCCGATGACGGCAGCCAGTTCCGCCTTGGGATGGCCCACGGCGATATTCTCGATCTCGATGGTGGAGATCCACTCCCCGCCGGACTTGATGACGTCCTTGGCTCGATCGGTGATCTGCATGAAGCCATGGCCGTCGAGCGTGGCCACGTCGCCGGTGTCGAAGAAGCCCTCCTTGTCGAGGATATTGCCGCCCTCGCCGCGGAAGTACTCCCCGACCACGAAGGGGCCCTTGACCATCAACCGGCCGAACGTGTGACCGTCGCTGGGCAGGCGATTGCCGGCGTCGTCCTCAAGCTTAAGATCGATGCCGATCGGCGGACGGCCCTGTTTCAGGACGAACTTCAGCTGCGCCTCGGGGTCCATCTTCGCGATGGCGGCGTTGGGCGTGGCCAGCGTGCCGAGCGGCGAGGTCTCGGTCATGCCCCAGGCGTGGGTGACGCTGACGCCATAGTCGTCGCGGAAGGCCCGCACGATGGCCTCGGGCACCGCCGATCCGCCGATAACCACGCGCTTGAGGGTGTTCAGACGGCCGTTGGTTTCGCGCAGGTGGGTCAGCAGCATCTGCCAGACAGTGGGCACCGCGGCGGAAAAGGTGACCTGCTCGCGCTCCAGAAGCTCGTGCACCGATGCGCCGTCGAGCTTCTGGCCCGGCATCACCAGCTTCGCGCCGACCGCGGCGCAGGAGAAGGCCAGGCCCCAGGCGTTGGCGTGGAACATCGGCACCACCGGCAACACCGTGTCGGTGGCCGACAGCCCCATGACGTCCGTGCCCATAGTGACCAGGGTGTGGATGAAGTTCGAGCGGTGCGAATAGAGCACGCCCTTGGGATTGCCGGTCGTGCCCGAGGTGTAGCAGAGCGCCGCGGCGGTGTTTTCGTCAAAGCCGCCCCAGGTAAAGTCGGCGGAATTCTCGGCGACCAGGGTCTCGAAGCAGAGAGCGCCCGGCAGCGGGCAGTCCTTCATGTGCGCCTCGTCGGTCATCACGACGACGTGCTTCACGCTCGGCATCTTGTCGCGATGTTCGACCAGGATCGGGAGGAAGCTCAGATCGGTGAAGATGATCTGATCCTCGGCATGGCCGATGATGTAGCAGAGCTGCTCGGCGAAGAGCCTGGGGTTCAGGGTGTGGCAGACCGCGCCCATGCCCATGATCGCGTACCAGGCCTCGATGTGGCGGCCAGTGTTCCAGGCCAGCGTCGCGACCCGGTCGCCCGGCTTCACGCCAAGTTTCAGCAAGGCGTTGGACATGCGTTTGGCACGCTCGTGCACCCGCGCCCAGGTCGTGCGCACGATAGGACCTTCAACCGAGCGGCTGACGATCTCGGTGTCGCCGTGCCAGGTCTTGGCGTGGTCCAGGATC
This sequence comes from Caulobacterales bacterium, assembly GCA_038203295.1. Taxonomy (GTDB): domain Bacteria; phylum Pseudomonadota; class Alphaproteobacteria; order Caulobacterales; family Caulobacteraceae; genus Phenylobacterium. Next base: position 8,132 of record JBBREC010000085.1, on the reverse strand, counting down.
TTGTCGACCGTCAGCGGCCAATCCTGCATCAGACCCAGCATCGCACGTCTCCCCAATCCGAAGCCTTTATCAGGCTTTCCAATACGCTAGTGGCCTCGCCCGGCATACACAAACGCGAGCGCGTTCCGGACGCACGTCCGCTAGGCGCCATGCAGCCAGGCTTCGGCGGCGGCATCGACGCCGTCGGAGACCTCGATGTGACGCCAGCGGACCTCGCTGGTTTGGCGGGCGAGCTGGTCCTGCAGGGTCGCCACGGTCGCGTCGGACGCGTCGTTGGTCCGCCCCGCTACCCGGGCCTCAAGCACCGCCAGCGGCGCGTCCAGCCAGACTCCGTCGAAGGGAACGCTGCAGTCAATGGCGAGCCGTTCGGCCCGCCCCCGCAGAGCGGGGTCGATGAAGGTAGCGTCCAGCACGACGCCGTGGCCGGCCGTCAGCAGGCTGCGGGCGTTCTCGATGAGGGCGTCATAGGCCCGCGGGTAGAGATCGCCCGCATAGACGCTGGCCGGCAGGCGTTCGCTGGGCGGCACGTTCATCAGGCGTTTGCGGACCTCGTCGGTGCGGATCACCACGGCGCCTGGCGCGGGGCCCAGGGCCGGCGCGATGCGCCGTGCGAAGGTCGACTTGCCGGCGCCCGACAGGCCGCCCACCGCGGCCAGCCGAGGCGGCGCCGGCGACAGATGGGCGATGGCCGCCTCGACGTAGGCCTTGGCCGAGGCGTCGTCTTCGCTATGGGCGCAGACGTGGGCCCGGACCGCCGCCCTCATGGACATCATCAGGGGCAGCGCCGCTACGCCCTCCCATAGATCGTCCGGAAACACCCTGGCGGCTTCATCCAGATAGGCCGACAGCACCCGCACCGCAGCGTCACGGCGGCCCCGGAGGTCCAGGTCCATCAGCAGGAACGCCAGATCGTACAGGACATCGAGATCGGACAGCAGATCGCTGAACTCGATGCAGTCGAAGAGCACCGGACGGCCGTCCTCGACCAGGATGTTGGCCAGGTGCAGGTCGCCATGGCAGCGGCGGGCGAAGCCCTTGGCGGCGCGGTCCTTCAGCAACGGCTTCTGGCGGTCGAGTTCGGCCTGGGTCAGCGTGACCAGGATCTCGATCCGCTCGGACCCCAGACGGTAGGCGAGGTCGCGCAGCAGGCCGGCATTTGATCTGACCGTGTACTCCATGGCGCTCCAGCCGCCTTCGGGCTTGAGCGGCGCCAGGGCATGGAAGCCCGCGATGGTGCGGCCGAGCGCGTCGGCCATGTCGCCGTCGAGCAGGGCGGGATTGACGGAGAGCACCGCGCCATCGTCGAACCGGCGCATCTCGAGAATGATCTCGACGGTCTCGCCCTCGCCCTCCATCGCCAGCTGGCCGTCGGCCTCGCGGGTGATCCGGCGCACGGCGCGATAGATGTCCGGCGCGGCGACCCGATTGAAATCCAGTTCGCGGTCGAGCGCCCATTTCCGGAGCTCCAGCGTCGAAAAGTCGACATATCCCAGGTCGACATGACGCTTCATTTTCCAGGCGGCTTCAGGGCCTAGAAAGACGTGCGCGCAGGCGGTCTCGATGACCCGCTCGGTCCGCGCCCCCAGCCAGGCGCAGATCTCGGCCTCAAGCGTGGCGGTCAAGGAAACAGCCGTTCCGTGGTCCAGCCCCCGCCGGTGCGGACGAACACCAGCCGCTCGTGCAGGCGGAACGGCCGGTCGCGCCAGAACTCGATGGTCTCGGGCGCGACGCGGAATCCCGACCAGTGCGGCGGACGCGGGACCTTGCCGAGGCCGAATTTCAGGCCGAACTCGGCGATCTTCTTCTCGAAGGCCAACCGGTCCGGCAGCGGCCGCGACTGCAGCGACGCCCATGCGCCGAGCTGGGCGGGCCGGGCGCGGGTCGCCCAGTAGGCGTCGGCTTCTTCCGGCGTGACGGCGCTGACCGCGCCGCGAACCCGCACCTGGCGGCGCAGCGATTTCCAATGGAACAGCAGGGCCGCCTTGGGATTGGCCGCCAGTTCGCGGCCCTTGGCGCTCTCGACGTTGGAATAGAAGACGAAGCCCCGGGCGTCGGCGTCCTTCAGCAGCACCATGCGCACATCTGGCAACCCCGCCGCGTCGACGGTGGCCAGCGCCATGGCATTGGCGTCGTTCAGTTCCTTCGCGACGGCCTCGCGCATCCACTCGGCGAAGAGGGCGAGAGGATCGGTGGCGCTGAGCAGCGGGAGCGGCTCGGCGCTGGTCACCTGGCGGACATAGTCGTCCTCGCTGGGCGATGGCGGGATCAGCGTCTTGTCAGTCATGGGCTGGGATATAGCGCGAGGTTCCGGTGCTTCGCGAGGCTTAACGCGCCGTTGACCATACCCGCCGTCAACTCGCGGCCCATGAGTCGGGACCAACTGATCACCCTGGCGCGGGCCCGCGAGGTCCTGGGCGTCCAGCCGCTAGCGACCGCGGACCAGGTGCGCCGCGCTTACCGCGAGGCCGCCAAGAACGCCCACCCCGACCGCGTCGGCGGGGGCGGGGGCGGCGACCAGTTCCGCGAGGTGGTCGACGCCTACAATCGCCTGTCCTACGCGCCCGTGGCCGAGGGGACTTCCGCGCCGGTTTCGGCGCCGATCGAGCCGGGCGGCATGTTGGTGATCAGTCCGATGGTGGCGCTGCTCGGGGGATCGGCGACGCATCGGCTTGTCGATGGACGGCGAATCCGGGTGCGCCTGCCCGCAGGCCTGCGGACCCGCGACACCGTGCGCGCCGGCGGCGCAGAGCTGCTTGTCGCGGTGACGCCCGACGCCGGCATGCAGGTGCGCGGCAACGATCTGTGGGTCAGCGTCACGGTCGATCCGCGCACCATGATCGAAGGCGGCCGCGTGGCGCTGGAAACCCCGCTGGGCCGCAGGATCGTGTGGGTGACAAGGAAGGCGGGCGAGCGCGGACTGGTGCGGATCGTGGGCCAGGGGCTGCCGGCGCGGGGGCGCCACGCCCAGGGACACCTCTTCGTGCGCCTGTCGGCCACCAGCGGCCAGAGCGACTCCGCCGCCAGCGCCCTGCTGCGACGGTTCACGGCCGCCTGGGCGGCGTGAGTTTGTGACCTGCCGCCCCTTCGGCTAGAAGCGCCATCATGTCGCACAATACGTTCGGCCATCTCCTGCGCGTGACCACCTGGGGCGAGAGCCATGGGCCGGCCTTGGGCTGTGTGATCGACGGCTGTCCTCCAGGCATCGCGCTGACCGAGGCTGATATCCAGCAGTGGCTGGAAAAGCGCCGCCCTGGCCTTGGCAAGTTCGTCACCCAGCGCCAGGAGCCGGATGCCGTGAAGATCCTTTCCGGTGTCTTCCAGGACGACCGCACCGACGGCCAGGTCACGACCGGCACGCCGATTTCGCTGATGATCGAGAACATCGACCAGCGCAGCCGCGACTATTCCGAGATCGCCACGGCGTTCCGGCCCGGCCACGCCGACTACGCCTATTTCGCCAAGTACGGCGTGCGCGACTATCGCGGCGGCGGCCGGCAGTCCGCCCGGGAGACCGCGGCAAGGGTGGCGGCCGGGGCAATTGCGCGCAAGATCATCAGTGGCGTCTCCATCCGAGGCGCGATCGTGCAGATCGGCCCGCACGCGGTCTCGCCGGACCGGATGGACTGGAGCCAGACCGGGTCCAATCCCTTCTGGTGCCCGGACCCGGACATGGTCCCGGTCTGGGAGGAGCATCTGGAAAAGATTCGCAAGTCGGGCTCCTCCACCGGCGCCATCGTCGCCGTCGAGGCGCATGGCGCGCCGGCCGGCTGGGGCGCGCCCGTCTATGGCAAGCTCGACGCCGAACTGGCGGGCGCGTGCATGTCGATCAATGCGGCAAAAGGCGTCGAGATCGGCGCCGGCTTCGCCTCGGCGTCCCTGACCGGCGAGGAGAACGCCGACGAGATGCGCGCGGGAAACGATGGCCCGGTCTTCCTCTCGAACCAGGCCGGCGGCGTGTTAGGCGGCATCTCCACCGGCCAACCGATCACCGCGCGGGTGGCGTTCAAGCCGACCTCCTCGATCCTGACGCCGCGCCGCAGCCTCAACGAGGCTGGTGAGGAACTCGAGCTGCGCACGAAGGGCCGGCACGACCCCTGCGTCGGAATACGGGCGGTGCCGGTGGTGGAGGCGATGGTCGCCTGTGTGCTGGCCGACGCCTTCCTTCGTCACCGCGGCCAGGTGGGATAGGCGGTATCAGGACCTCTGTTCGGTGAACAAAACCGGATACCCGATATTCGACGAATACACGTCTAGTTTGTATTTTTGAATTTTGCCTAAAGTACAACCGCTTACGCTCGCATATGAGCAAGCGAGATGTTCCATTGACCGCCGTTATTTCCAAACTGTATCAAATCCATCTGCCCGGGCGATTCGCCTTTGGGCGTAGATGTTACGGGTCGGATTTCCATTTGCGCTACGACCTCCTGAAAGTCCTGCTTGTCGACGACAACCACCACATGCGGGTGCTGTTGACCGAAATCCTGCGCGCCCTGGGCGTCAGACATATTTTCGAAGCCAGTGACGGGGCCGAGGGCCTTCAGGCGATCCGGCACAACCCCGTCGACATCATCATGACCGACCTGTCGATGCAGCCGCTGGACGGTATCGATTTCGTACGCCTGCTGCGTCGTACGCCGGGACACAGCCAGATGACCCCGGTCATCATGATCACCGGCCATTCCACCCTCCAGCGGGTGCACGAGGCGCGGGACGCAGGCGTCAACGAGTTCCTGGCAAAGCCACTGACCGCGCGCGGCGTGCTGGGCCGCGTGGCGTTGGTGATCGACCACCCGCGCGCCTTCGCAAAGACGGACACCTATTTCGGGCCCGATCGCCGGCGCAGGTGCGATCCGAACTGGGCTGGGCCCTGGCGACGCAGCTCCGACGCGAAGCAGATGGTCGCCCAGGAAATCTGACCGCCCTAATCCGGCTCAGATATTCAGCAAAGACGCGACCATGAAGATCCGAAGGACCCTTGGCCTCGCCACGGCGGCGGTCGCCGCCCTGATGCTCTCGGGCTGCTTGGCGCTGGGCGTGGCGGGGGCGGCCGTGGGCGTTGCCGGCGCCGCTGTGGGCGCCGCGGCCAAGAGCGTCGGCGCCGTCGCGGGCGCCATCATCCCCGGCGGCAAGGACAAGGACCGACGCTAGCCGACGATCAGGGCGCAGGCCTCGTTGACGGTCGGACGCGAGACAACCACCCGCACCAGGCCCGGGAAGGTCGGCTTCAGCCGCTCGGCAAACCACAGACACAGGTGCTCCAGCGTCGGGCTCTCCAGGCCGGGCTTCTCGTTGAGGAGGCCATGGTCAAGTTCGCCGGCGACCGCTCGCAGGGCCGCTTCAAGTTCGCCAAGGTCCACGACCCAACCGATCGCGCCCTGCGCCTCGCCGCGAACCGTCGCCTCGACGCGGAACGAGTGGCCGTGAAGGCGCGTGTAAGGCGCGGCTGGACCGGCCGGAAGATGGTGCGCCGCGTCGAACGTCGCGGCCTTGGTGATCTCGAAGATTTGCGTGCTCATGTGAACTTTAGGCGGGCCGAGGCGCAGTCTGGCCTCAAGCGATGCCGAGGTATTTGTGGGTTTGCACGCTTAAACGCCACCGGGGATGGGCAAGGCAATAGGCGATGGCGGCCTCAGTGTTTTCCGCGCGGGCCGGACCGTCCATCGGCTGCAGCAGGAAGCGCTCGAAGGCGAGACCCTCGAACCGGGCCGGATCGACGTCGCGCTGAGGATAGACGAGCTTAAGTTCGTGGCCGGAAAGCTGGGCCAGCGGCGCCTGCGCTTTTGGGCTGACGCAGATCCAGTCGACGCCAGGCGGGACGGCAAGCGTGCCGTTGGTCTCCAGGGCCAGCGAGAACCCCCGGGCGTGCAGGGCCGCGATCAGCGCCTCGTCGACCTGCAGCAGCGGCTCACCGCCGGTCAGCACTACCAGTCGATCGTTCGAGCCCCCGCGCCATGCCGCCTCGACGGCGAGGGCGAGGTCGTCAGCGGTCGCAAAGCGTCCCCCGCCCCCCCCGTCCATGCCGACGAAGTCGGTGTCGCAGAAGTTGCAGACGGCGCCGGCGCGGTCCTGCTCGCGGCCGGACCACAGGTTGCAGCCTGCGAAGCGGCAGAACACCGCCGGCCGGCCGGCCTGGCCACCCTCGCCCTGCAGGGTGAGGAAGATTTCCTTGACCGCATAGCTCACGGGCGCAGCGCCGGACGGCCCTGCTCGACCCAGCCTTTGTAGCCCCGCGCCCGCAGCTCGCAGGCCGGGCAGGTCCCGCAACCATAGCCCCAGGGGTGGCGATGCTCTCGGTCGCCGAGATAGCAGGTGTGGCTGTCCTCCACGGTGATCTCGACCAGTTCCTCGCCGCCCAGCCCCTTGGCCAGGGCCCAGGTGTCGGTCTTGGTCAGCCACATCAGCGGCGTCTCGATGACGAACTCCTGCGCCATGCCAAGGTTGAGCGAGGTCTGAACAGCGTCCAGGGTGTCGCGCCGGCAGTCGGGATAGCCGGAGAAGTCCGTCTCGCACATGCCGCCCACCAGGGCCTTCAGGCCCCGACGGTCGGCGAGGGCCGCGGCATAGACGAAGAACACCAGGTTGCGGCCAGGCACGAAGGTCGACGGCAGGCCCTTTTCCGTCATCTCGATCGCGCGGTCGGCGGTGAGCGCGGACTCGGCCACCACGCCAAACCCGCGGATTTCAAGCATGTGGTCGGGACCAAGCCGAACCGCCCAGTCCGGGAACTGCGACGCGACGCTGGCGCGCACGGCGGCGCGGGCCTCCAGCTCGACGGCGTGGCGCTGGCCATAGTCGAACCCGACGGTCTCCACGCGGGCATAGCAGTCGAGCGCCCACGCCAGGCAGGCGGTGGAGTCCTGCCCGCCCGAAAACAGCACCAGTGCGCCGGTAGCCTCATTCATTCGCCCCATATGCGCGATCGGCTGCGCGGGCGGAAGAGTGACAGGGAACTCAGGCGAACCTCAACCGGAGCAAGTTGGTGCGCCGTATCGCTTGCCGGAGGGCCCGGGTGACCCGCGTCCACGCCTGTTCGTACGCAAGACCCAGTCCGATCGCAACGAGCAGCACCGCCGGAATCTTGATGACGTAAGGGAGACTTGCGAGGGGCTCAGTGTACCTGAAAGCCTGCAACGGTAAGATGTGGACAAGATAAATGAAATAGCTGGCCGACGCGATCGATATAAGCGACCTGACGAGGGGCTGCGGCAGTCGGATGTCCGGCGCAAACAAGATGGCGGCAATGGCCGCGACGATCACTGCGCAACGGGGCTGCAGCCCGTAGTCCAAGACGACAAGCCCCGAGGCCAGTGCGAGAACTAGCGCCTTGCGCCACGAACCGTCCGCGATACGGGCGGCCCAGCCCAGGACGAACAGGTAAAGCAGCGCCGCCACCGAGTGCGGAACTGGGTCGCCACCTGTCCAAGTCTGCCCGGCGACCGTCTTCAGGACCAGCGCTGCGACGAGCCAGCCGAGCGCCGACCCAAATGGGCGGTCCATGGCGAAACGCCGAACAGCGGGAATCAAGAACAGCGCACAGCTGAGAAGTATGGCGTGGAAAAGTGTCTCGATGAACCAGAAAACTCCGAAGACGCTTACATGAATGACGAAGTATCCGCTCAGCAGAAGCGGCCAGCTGAAGCTTCGTTCGGCGCTTGTCATGGGCAACAGAATAGCCAGCACCACGAAGTACGGGATCACCATCCGGAGAATTGAGCCCGCGAGGACAGCCCAGACTCTCCCGGCGAGCAGATGCTCCCTCTGGAAGCGCGCGAGGTTGTAGCCGGCGAGCACCAGCAGGACGAGGGAGCCGCCATGCAGAAAGTCTGTTTCGCGGGTGTGAACGACGATAACGCTGGTCATCGCGGCGACCCTGACAAGGACTTCGCTGCTGATTTTGGGCCAGACGGACGGGTCCCGTTTGATGGGCGTCATGGCCTCGAGACTGGCGACGGTCATGCTCTCCCAGCCTAAAGGCGCTACTCCCAGGGCCGTCTCGATCCCCATCGCGGCGTTCAGGTAGGAGAGCGAGTCTCCACCGAGACTGGCGAAGGTCGCCTCTCCAGGCGGCAGATCGATGGCCAGGGCCCGGGCGAAAGCGGTCGCGATGGCGCCGCCTGTCGACTCGAGCGGGC
>JBBREC010000084.1:0-15477 GCA_038203295.1 Caulobacterales bacterium | reverse complement strand
TGTTCGACCACACCTCGGTGATCCGGTTCCTGGAGGCCCGATTCGGGGTCGCCGAGCCGCAGATCAGCGCGTGGCGCCGCACGGTCTGCGGTGACCTGACCAGCGTCTTCGACTTCAAGACGCCGAACCGGAAACTGGTGGCGCTGCCCGACGCCTCCACCCTGCCGGCCCGTGCCGAGAAGGCCAAGGCCCTGCCCATGCCCAAGGCCCCGGCCAGCGCACCGCCCCTGCCGCGACAGGAACCTGGCGGCCGGCCTGCGCGGGCCCTGCCCTATGACATCCAGGTGGAAGCCAAGGTGACGCCGAACGGCCTGGGGCTGACCATCGCGAACAGTGGAACGGCCGGCGTGGCGCTCAACCTCTACGCCGCGGGTGGCGGAGAGCCGCGATTCTACACGGTCGACGCGACCCAGAGCGTGCAGGACCTGCAGCCCCTCAGCGACGGCGCCTGGTCGCTCAATCTTCATGGCCCGAACGGCTACCTGCGCAGTTTCGGCGCGGTCGGGACACAGGCCGGCCCGGAAGCCGACGCGCGGTTCGATCCGGCCCGTGGTCAGCTGCGGATCACCTTGCACAACCCGACGGTCGCGCCGCTGGCCGTGGAAGTGTCGGCCAACGTCTACGCGAAGGCGCCCCCCAGCCGCCGTGTACTGGCGCCGGGCGCCCGGGTGGTCGAGACCCGGGATCTCCGCGAAACCCGAAACTGGTACGATTTCACCGTCACGAGCCCTGACAGGCGCGGTTTTCAGCGCCGCTTCGCCGGGCACGGCGAGGATGGCCGCCCCAGCATCAGCGATCCCCTGCTCGGCCGGCAGACCTAGCGCAAGAAACCGGCAGGCATGCACCTAGACCGGGAGTTTTACGGTGAGCGGCTTACAAAGCCGCAACCAGACGCTAGGGTTAAACGTAGGTCTGTTGGGGGATCGGGGACCGACGTCCATGTTGATGCGTGCGCTCGATCTGGCGGAAAGTTCGTTCCTGGCCGAGACGGCCGAGGGCGCGAGCGCAGCGTTCTATGAAGCCATGACCAAGCTCGGAGCCTCCTACCTCCAAACCCGCGTCTACCGTAGGCCCATCGTGCCCCTGACCTCAGCCGCCCATTTCGCCGCCGGCGGGGTGATCAGCCGCATCTCGCCGACCGGATGGCCTGGCAGCCCGGCGTTCAACTACATCTGTTTCGACTGTAATCCGCTGCTGGCCGCGATCCGCGTTGGCCTCACGCGCTACCGGTTCAGTGACTTCGCACCCCGCGACGAGCCGCGCTACCAGACCTACTGGGAGGCGCTCGGCGAGGCCCGGATCGACGACGCGCTCTGTGCGACCTCCTATGGGCCCAACCGAGCCATCGCCTCCCTGCACCTGGGCTTCGAGCGGCGCGATTTCAGCCCCAACGAGGCGCTGTCGGTACACATGGCCGGCCTGATGCTCACCGAACGGCTGATGACGCTGGCCGAACCCGCCGCGGCAGATGACGTTCACCTGACCGACCGCGAACGCGACAGCCTGGCCTGGGTCGCCGAGGGCAAATCGGACTGGGAGATCGCAATGATCCTCGGCGTCGCGGAATCCACCGTGCGGTTCCACGTCGACAACGGCCGCAAGAAGCTTGGCGCGGTCAACCGGGCCCAGGCGGTCGCGCGCCTGGCCGCCGCCAGGCTGCTCTGAGCCGCCGATGTTCGACGCCTTTGTCGCCTTCCAGGCTCGGATGCAGCCACGGGCGATGGCCATTCTGAGCCCCGAGCGCCAGTCGACCTACGCCGAGCTCGACGCCGATGTGAACCGCTTCGCCAACGGCCTCACGGCACTGGGCGTTACGCCGGCCGACGGCGTGATCTCCATCGACGAGGGGAACTACCTCAAGTGCGTCATCGTGCTCGCGCTGGCGCGCATGGGTATCGCCTCCTCGCCCGGCAATGACGAGGCTGCCGACATCCTCATCTCGGACCGCGACCGGCCGGGCCCGCCGCGCGGCCTGTGGCTGACCGACGAGTGGGTCGCCGCGACCCTGGCCTCGGACGCCCAGCGCTTCACCGCGCCGCCTAAAGCTCCGGACATGCTGGGCCGCGTGATGCTGTCGTCCGGCACAACGAAGACACCGCGTCGCGTGGGCCTCAGCTGGCGGATGGTCGACGCCGGCGTTCGCAGCGTCGCCGCCACCTATGGCGCCGGCAGGGCGGGCCGCTGGATTCCGTTTACCGGCATCGAATCGATCATGGGCTTCCACATCTCGCTGGCCTGCTGGGCGGCGGGCGGGACACTGGTCGTGGGCGTCGAAGGGCCCGACCTGCCAAAGGCGCTGGAAACGCTGCAGCCCGGCCTTCTCGGCTTCACCCCCACCTTCCTGCGCACCCTCCTCAGGGACCTGCCGCCCGACTTCGTGGTCCAGCCGGGCCTGCGCCTGGTGGTGGGCGGTGGCGCCTTGCCCCAGAGCGTGGCGCGCGAGGCCCGCCTTCGACTCTCCCCCGACCTGAAAATCATCTACGGCGCCACCGAGTGCAGTGGTGCGGCCTCCGCCGACGCCACCCTGCTGGAAACCACGCCGGGGATCGCCGGCTACGCCGCGCCAGGGGTGCGGGTGCTGGTGGTCGACGCCGACGGCGCGCCGCTCCCCGCGGGCGTCCAGGGCGAGGTCAGGATCGAAGCCGAGCGGGCGGCTTGCAGCTACATCGACGACCCGGTCGAGACAGCGGCGGCGTTCCGAAATGGCGGCTTCTATCCTGGCGACCTTGGGCGGATGACCGCCGATGGGCTGCTGGTGATCGACGGCCGGCTCGACGACCGGATGAACCTCGGCGGCCACAAGTTCCAGCCCACCACCATGGACGACGTCGCCCTCGACTGCCCGGGCGTCGCCGACGCCGCGGCTTTCGCCGTCCCCGACGCCGCCGGCATCGACCATTGCTGGCTGGCCGTGGTGCAGGGAGAGGGGTTCGACCGCGCGATGCTGCTGCAGCAGCTGCAACAGCATCGGCCCGCGCTGCCCCCGGTCCGTTTCGCTTTCACCGATGCGATACCGCGCAACGCCATGGGCAAAGTCGAACGCCAGCGCCTGCGCGACGAGACCATGGCCGCCCTGGGCCTCAGCCCGCCCGCCTAATCCTCGTCATAGACCACCAGCGCGCAGCCGCCCGACAGGGCATTGCGCATCGCGGGCTTGAGGTCCTCTGGCACCGCCCCGGCATCGACGATCTCGCCACAGCGCAACACCTCGCCCTCGATCCAGCCCCGGGCGTCCAGCCCAAGGAACGCGGCTTCGGTCGCGGCCGCCTCGGTCTCGCCGCGGGCGAAGACCAGGATGGTGTAGCGCCGGCCGTCTGGCTGCGCGTTCGCGGGGCCCGCAACGGCCCGCATCGTCAGGACGGAGACGCCGATCGGCGAGGCGTCTTCCACGCGCCCGCAATCAGGCCTTGGACGCCGCCCAGCGCTCTTCGGCCCGGACCTTCAGCGCCTCGTTCATGGCCAGGAAGCCGCGGCGGACCGAGCCGCCGGCGCGGCGCACCACGGTCGCCCCCATCAACCCCGCAAAGAATTCGCCGTTCGAGACGATGCAGCTCGCCTGCGCCAGCTGCTCGATCTCGATGTAGCGGGTGGTCTTCACCAGTCCGCCCATCATCGAGAGCTTCCAGTGCAGCTGCTCGTTCGGCACCCACTCCAGCACCACCGGGCGGATCTGCTGGACCGCCTGGCCGGGCAGTTCCAGCGTCATCTCCAGGGTGGAGCCGATGCGGATGTCGCCCGAGGCTCGGGTGTAGGTCGGGTTCCACTCCGCCCACGACGCCAGGTCGTAGAGCGCCTCCCAGATGAACTCTGCCGGCGCCTGGATGCCGATTCGATGCTCGATGGGGATGCCGCTCGGCGGCTTGGCGGGCGGCGCGCCGGTGGAGGTGGCCTTCGGGGCTTTCGGCGCGCCCGAGCCGCGCGCGAACAGGCCGGCCTTGAGCTGCGGGGCGGGGGCGATGGGCATCAGGCCTGCTCCTTGATCCGCCAGGTCGCGCCGGCGGGACCATCCATGACTTCCACATTCAACGCGGTGAGCTCTGCGCGGATGCGATCGGCCTCCGGCCAGTCCTTGGCGCCGCGCGCGGCGTCTCGCGCAACGACCAGAGCGTCGATGCGGCCGCTCAGGTCCTCGTCCGCCCCACCCTGGAACCAGGTCTGCGGATCGGCCTGCAGGACGCCCATCACGTCGGCCAGCGCCATCAGGTCCTGCTTCAGTGCGCCCGCGGTCGGCAGGCCCTTGCGCACCGCCGCGTCGAGATCGGTCGCAAGCTTCTTCAGCACCGACATGGCGAGCGGCGTGTTGAGGTCGTCCAGCAGCGGCGCGACCTGGTCCTCGCCCAGCGAGGCGCTGCCCCCGACCTGCACGTTCTTCGCCCGCCCGAGCACGCCGTAGATGTGATCAAGCGCGGCCCGCGCCTGGGACAGGCCTTCTTCGGTCCAAGCCAGCGGCTGGCGGTAATGCGCCGCCAGCAGGGCCCAGCGGATCGCCTCGCCGGGGACTTTTTCCAGCAGGTCGTGCGCCAGGGCCACGTTGCCCAGGGACTTCGACATCTTCTCGTCGCCGAAATTGAGGAATCCGTTGTGCAGCCAGAAGGCCGAATACTCCTGGTCGTGGGTCGCGCAGACGCCCTGGGCCCGCTCGTTCTCATGGTGCGGGAAGACGAGGTCGATGCCGCCGCCGTGGATGTCGATGGGCAGGCCCAGCGTCTGTTCGATCATCGCCGTGCACTCGATGTGCCAGCCCGGCCGGCCAGATCCCCAGGGGCTGTCCCAGACCGGTTCGCCGACCTTGGACGGCTTCCACAGCACGAAGTCGGCGGGATGCTGTTTGTAAGGGGCCACGTCCACGCGCGCGCCGGCAATCATCTCGTCCAGCGCCCGACCCGAAAGCTTGCCGTAGCCGGAATAGGCCTGGGTGTTGAACAGCACATGGCCCTCGGCGGCATAGGCGGAGTTGTTCGTCACCAGTTCGCCGATCATGGCGATGATCGCGTCCATGGTCTGGGTGGCGCGGGGCTGGAAGGTGGGCGCAAGCGCGCCCAGCGCCGCCATGTCAGCGTTGTAGGCGGAGAGGTAGCGCTCGGTGACGACCTCGATGCCCACGCCTTCCTCGGCGGCCTTGGCGTTGATCTTGTCGTCCACGTCGGTGACGTTGGCGGCGTAGAGCACGGCGTCATCGCCATAGAGCCGGCGCAGCAGGCGGAACAACACGTCGAACACCACGACCGGCCGGAAATTGCCCACGTGGCTGTAGTTGTAGACGGTCGGACCGCAGACATACATCGTCACCCGCCTCGGATCATGGGGCGTGAAGTCTCGCTTCCTGCGGGTCATGGTGTCGTAGAGGCGAAGGCTCATAGCTCAGTCTGACGCTGCGTTACGGTTGCCGGGTGCGGCATTCGGCCCATATACAGATGGGCAGGACTGGAAGCCACGGGAAGAACCCTTGGCCAATCTCGTCCAGCTAAGGGTGGCCACGCGTAATCTCCTGGACCTTCGTCCCGGCGCAACTCAGCCCTGGAAAGACCGCTCCCGAACATGGACGCAATTCGCGACCGAAACCTGGTCGGCAAAGCCGACGCTCTTGAAGCCGTAAAGCGCCCCTCCCGAGAGGAAGCGATGGAAGCCGTACGGACCTTGATCGCCTGGGCCGGCGACGATCCCCGCCGCGAAGGTGTGATCGACACCCCCAAGCGCGTCGTCGACGCCTATGGCGAATGGTTCGAGGGCTACGGCCTCGATCCGGCAAAGGAACTCTCGCGCACCTTCGAGGACGTCCAGGGCTACGACGACATCGTCATGCTGCGGGACATCGAGGTGGAGAGCCATTGCGAGCACCACATGGCGCCGTTCCTTGGCAAGGCGTTCGTCGCCTACATGCCGACCAACCGCGTCGTGGGCATCTCCAAACTGGCGAAGGTGGTCGAGATCTTCGCCCGCCGTCTCCAGACCCAGGAGACCATGACCCAGCAGATCTGCGATGCCATCACCGACAGCCTGCGTCCCGCCGGCGTCGCCGTGCTGATCGACGCGGCCCACCAGTGCATGACCACCCGCGGCGTCCACCACCGCCACGTTACCACCATCACCACCCAGTTCACGGGCGTCTTCAAGACCGACCCGACGCTGCGCCAGCGCTTCCTCGACTTCGCTAACAAGCCCTCGCGCTAAGACGCCCGACTTCGTGATCCTCCGGTCAGCTGAAGGCTGATCCCGGGGGCCAAGGCTGAGTTCCAGGATTTGCCACACTGCTTGGGTCCCCGGATCGCGTCTCCACGCGACCGGAGGATGACGATTTATTTTGCGCTGAAGCCCTCAGACATCCCGTCCGCACCAAGACCCGCCACGGCCGGCGCTTGACTAGGTGTTATAGTCAAGTATAACACCACATCAGTAGGCAGCGGGGACGGCTGTCAGAACCATCAGGCTGGGCATGTCAACGCACGCGCATGTTATCCGGAACGGACCATGGACCGAGAGTGGAACGACAGTCAGCCGATCTACCGCCAGCTGCGCGACCGCGTGGTGGCGATGATGCTCGACGGCGTCCTGAAGGAAGGCGATCCGCTGCCGTCGGTGCGCAACGTCGCCACCGAATACCGGATCAATCCGCTGACGGTGCTGAAAGCCTACCAGCAACTGGTGGACGAGGGCCTCGTCGACAAGAAGCGCGGCATCGGCATGTTCATCAACCTTGGCGCTATGAGCCTGCTCCTGCAGGGCGAGCGCCAGAAATTCCTCAACGAGCAGTGGCCCGAAATCCACGCCACCATCCAGCGCCTCGGGCTGACGCCCGATGACCTGCTGCGTCCTGACGGAGAGGGCTGAGCCCATGTCGTGCATTGAAGCCCGCGGCCTGCGGAAATCGTTCGGATCCTCCGTCGCGCTCGACGGCGTCGACCTGCGGGTCGAGGAAGGCCGCATCCTCGGGCTAATCGGCCCCAACGGCGCCGGAAAAAGCACCGCGCTGGGCGCCATGCTCGGCCTCACCGAGTTCCAGGGTGAGCTCAAGGTCCTGGGCCGGAACCCCTGGACCGAGCGCGACCAGCTGATGCGCGACGTCTGCTTCATCGCCGACGTGGCGGTCCTGCCGCGCTGGATCAGGGTCAGCCAGGCCATCGACTATGTCGCGGGTGTGCATCCGCGGTTCGACCGCGCCAAGGCTGAAGCCTTCCTGGACCGGACCACGATCAAGCGCACGAGCCGGGTGCGTGAACTCTCCAAGGGAATGGTCACCCAGCTCCACCTGGCCCTGGTCATGGCTATCGACGCGAAGCTGCTGGTGCTGGATGAGCCGACTCTCGGACTCGACCTGCTCTACCGCAAGCAGTTCTACGACACCCTGCTCAACGACTATTTCGACCACAGCCGGACCATCGTTGTCACCACCCACCAGGTCGAGGAGATCCAGGACATCCTCACCGATGTGGCCTTCATCGACCGCGGCCGTATCGTGCTGCAGGCCAGCATGGAGGATGTCGAGGCCCGCTATCTGGAGCTGGTGACAGGCCCCGAACATCTCGCCGCCGCGCGCGCGCTGCGGCCGATCAACGAGCGCCAGGGGATCGGCCGCAGCCACCTGCTGTTCGACAACGTCGCGCGCGAGCGGCTGGCCTTCCTTGGCGAGGTACGCACGCCCAGCCTCGCCGACCTCTTCGTCGCTGTGATGGGCGCCCGTCCGCAGGGGATCGCCGCATGAGCAAGTCCATGAACCCTGTGGAGCCCGCCGTTCTGCCGTGGAAGCGCGTCTTCTACTGGTCGGTGCGGCGCGAGCTCTGGGAGAACCGCGCGGTGTACCTCGCTCCGCTGGCGATCGCGGCCGTCGCCCTGGTGGGGGTGATGCTCAGCACCATCGGCCTGCCCCGCGCACTGCGCGCTATCGAGGCCGGCGACCTCGCCCGGGCCCGGACTTTGATGGGGCCCTACAGCTTCGTCGCCCTGTCGGTGATGATGACGGAATTCTTCGTGGCGGTGTTCTACAGCCTGGGAGCCCTGCACGGCGAACGGCGCGACCGCAGCATGCTGTTCTGGAAGTCGCTGCCGGTCTCGGACGCCACGACGGTGTTGTCCAAAGCCGCGATCCCGATCGCGGTGATCCCGGTCGTCAGCTTCGCGATCATCCTGGCGAGCCAGCTCCTGATCCTCCTGTGGAGCACCATCGTCGCCCTGCTGAACGGCCTCGACCCGATGCTGCTGTGGCGGCACGTCGACCTCAGCGTGATGTGGATCGTCCTGCCCTATGGCCTGGTGGTGGATGCGCTGTGGAGCGCGCCGATCTTCGCCTGGTTCATCCTGGTGTCCGGCTGGGCGAAGCGCATGCCGATCATGTGGGCCATGGTCCCCTTCGTCGTGCCGGCGATGTTCGAGCGAGCGGCCTTCGGCACGTCGTACATAGCGGGCTTCCTGGGCCGGCGCTTCTTCGGCGGGTTCGAAGAGGCGTTCAGCCTGGGCGGCCGCGGCAAGTCCGCCATCCACAGCCTGAGCGACATCGACCCGCTCCGGGTGCTCGTGACGCCGGGGCTTTGGGGCGGACTGGCCGTGACCGCGGCCCTGCTGGCCGCCGCGATCTGGCTCCGGCGACGACGCGAGCCGATCTGACCCGACGCTGACCTGAACGCCCGTTCTCCGACCGCGGCCGCCGCCGCGCGAGGATTCGCGCCCAAAATTCCCCCCGTACTTTTCCACCCGCGAAGCCCCAAAGGAGCTCGTCGCATGAACCTGCACGCCAGTCCGGACGCGCCCCTGGCGCTCCGTTTCGCCGCCGACGCCATCTTGGTCCTGCACATCGCGGGTGGGGCCACGGGCATCGCCTCCGGCTTCACCGCGATCCTGGCCCGCAAGGGCGGACGGCTGCACGCCGTGGCTGGGACCGTCTTCTTCGTGGCCATGCTGACCATGGCGACCATCGCCACGGCGGTGTCGCCGGTCCTCGACAAGGACCCATGGACCAACACAACGGCGGGAGCCTTCACCCTCTACCTGCTGGCCACCGCCTGGATGGCCGTGCGCCGCCGGCCGGGCCAGGTGGGACGCTTCGAGGCCCTGGCCGCGCTCATGCCGTTCGGCATCGTTGTCATGGCCGCGGGCCTGGCGATCCGCTACGCGGCCGGCAAGCCGCCGGAAGACTTCGCCACCGTCTACGCCTTCGCCGGGATTTCGGCGCTCGCGCTCGCCTGCGACCTCCTCATGATCCGCCGGGGCGGGCTGGTCGGCCCGGCCCGTATCGCGCGGCACCTGTGGCGCATGACCGCCTCGCTGTTCGTCGCCACCGGCTCCTTCTTCCTTGGTCAGCAGACGTTTCTGCCCCAGGCGGTACAGGGCACCCTGCTGCCGGCCCTGCCGGTGTTCGCGGTTCTCGGCCTGCTGGTCTTCTGGATGTTCCGCGTGCGGCTCAGCCGCGCTTTCCCCCCCCAGGCCATGGCGACGGTCCTCTGCCTCTTCGTGGGCGCCGGCGCGGTGCTGGCGGGCGGCGACGCCGACGCCAGGACCCGCCCCTATCACGCGCCGCGCACCCGCGCCGGAACCCCCGATCTCGAGGGGCTCTGGACCAATTCGTCGCTCACCTTCCTGGAACGGCCGCCGATCTTCAAAAGCCTGATCGCCACGGACAAGGAGGCCGCGATGATGCTCGCCGGATTCAAGCAGCTTACCGGTTCGCTGACCTCAGACGCGCCCATCGACCCGAACCTGCCGGCCCCGCCAGTGGTCAAGCAGGCTCCGCAGGCCGATGTCCTGGAGATGGACCTGCACATGGCCCGCATCGACGGCCAGATGCGCTCGTCGTGGGTTGTCGAGCCGGCGAATGGACAAATTCCCTTCACCGACGCCGGCAGGGCCGCGGTGAAGGCGGCCGACAAGACCAGCTACGACGGTCCTGACAGCCGACCCAAGGAGGAGCGCTGCCTGGTCGCTATCGGCTCGCCGGAAGGCCCGCCGATGATGAACACCGGCTTCAACGCCCACTACCAGATCGTCCAGACCCGCGACTATGTGGTCATCAACATCGAGATGAACCACGACGTGCGGATCATCCGCATGGGCGACCGCACGCACCTGGCGCAGGAAGTCCGGCCCTGGATGGGGGATTCCGTCGGCTGGTGGGAGGGCGAGACCCTGGTGGTTGAGACCACCAACTTCCCGACGAACGTGTCGGTCAGCAGCCTGACGGGCAGCTTCGCCTATTCCGCGCAAGGCAAGCTCATCGAGCGGTTCACCCGGACGGCCAGGGACCTGATCCTCTACGAGTTCACTGTCGAGGATCCCGTGAACTTCAAGCAGACCTGGCGCGCCCAGATGCCCATGCGGGCCGCCAAGGGCCCGATCTATGAATACGCCTGCCACGAGGGGAATTATTCGCTGCCAAACGTCCTGGCCGGCGCCCGACTAGAGGAAAAGGAAGCGGCGAAATGATGGGTGCGGGGGCCGAAGGCTAGCGCGACCGTGGGGGCAGGCGCCATATGGAGGGCATGGCCATGAAATTTCCCACCGCCCCGTCCAAGGACATCCTCGAGCGCGGCCAGCTGCTGGCGCCGCGGTTCGACGCCGCCGGCCTGATCCCGGCCATCGCCACCCACGCCGAAACCGGCGAGGTGCTGATGCTGGCCTACATGAACGCAGAGGCGCTGGAGCGCACGCTCGCGACCGGCGAGGCCCACTACTTCAGTCGGTCGCGCAACGAGCTCTGGCACAAGGGCGCCACCAGCGGCCAGATCCAGCTGGTCGAGGAAATCCTGATCGACTGCGACCAGGATGCCCTCCTGCTCAAGGTGACCCCGGAAGGCGACGGCGGGGCCTGCCACACCGGCGCGCCCACCTGCTTCTACCGCGCCATTGAGGGCGGCAAACTGACACCTCGCCCGTGACGGTCGCCCAGGCCCTGGCCGCCTATCTGGTCGCCGCCACCCTGCTGACCCTCACTCCCGGGCTCGACACCGCGATGATCCTGCGCACCGCCGCGGTCGAGGGTCCCAGGCGAGCCATGCTGGCGGCCATCGGCATCAGCGCCGGCTGCCTGGTCTGGGGCGCGGCGGTGGCGCTCGGCCTTGGCGCCATTTTGCAGGCCTCGACGCTGGCGTTCACGGTGCTGAGGTGGGCGGGCGCGGCCTACCTGGTCTGGCTGGGTCTGAACCTGATCCTCAAGCCCCGCGAACGGTTCGAGATCTCAGGCGGCGCGCCGGCCAGCGGCGGCGACCTGACCTGGATGCGCCGCGGCGTGCTGACCAACCTCCTGAACCCCAAGGTCGGCGTCTTCTACATTTCATTCCTGCCGCAGTTTCTGCCGCAGGGCGCGCCGGCCGGGCCATTCATCTTCCTGCTGGCGGTGATCCACGTCGTAATTGGGATCGCCTGGGCGGTCTGCCTGATCGCAGCCACCCGGCCACTGACGAGCGCGCTGCAAAAGGCCAGCGTCGTACGCTGGCTGGACCGCGCCACCGGCGGCGTCTTCCTGGCCTTCGGCGTCCGGCTGGCGCTGGAGCGCCGCTAGACCTTCTTCAGCGCCGAGACGCCGTCCGGGCCGCGGGCCGCGGTGAAGGTCGCCAGCACCGAGGTCGTGTAGGCCGGGGCGTTGATCGTCGAGACCTTCATCATCTCCGCCTTCGCCTCGCTGTGGGTGAGCGTCAGCAGCACGAAGCCCTTGGCCGCCTGATCGCCCCAGACCACTTCGCGGTTATGCTTCGCGAAGACCTCGCCCAGCGGCAGCGTCGGCATCGCGTCGCCGCCGCCTGGGCTGGTGATACCGGTCGTCCCGAACTCCACAGCCACCAGATTGCCGCCCGCATTGGCGTCATAGAGCTCGTTCGCCCAGAAAGCGTGGCTGTCGCCGGAAACCACCACGCAATTGGCCTTCGTGGCTTTGAGTATGCCGTAGAGTCGCTGGCGATCGGCGGGGTAGCCGTCCCACATGTCCAGGCCATAGGGCAGTTTCCGGGCCTCGGCCTTGTCGAAGTTGGACAGCCGCTCGAGGGCCGTTTGCGGCAGGCCCGCCGTAGCCTTCGCGAAGGCTGCGGCGCCCATGGTCTTCGCGACCGAGGGCGTGAAGACGCGGGCCATGATCACCTCGTTGCCCAGGACCTGCCAGGCGCGGCCGGACGTCACCGAGGCGGCGAGCCCCTGCTTGAGCCATGCTTCCTGTCCGGCCGACATCATCTTGCGGGCCGGATCATCGAGCTTCTTCGTGAAAGCCGCGAGCTGGGCTTCGGTGGCGTCCTTCGGCAGGTCGCGCTGGTAGGTCAGCTGCTGGTCACGCGCCGTAAGCCGGGTCTCAAGCATGAACAGGCTGGCCACGTCGCCGAAGTCGAAGCTGCGGTTGATCGCGAAGCCGCCATCCGCCGGCTCGCGGATCGGCATCCACTCGAAGTAGGCCTTCACCGCGGCGGCCTTGCGGGCATTCCAGTCGCCCTCGGCTTCCGACTGGTGGTTCTCGGCGCCGCCGACGTAACTGTCGTTGGCCGTCTCGTGATCGTCCCACACCACGATCCAGGGCGCGCGGGCATGCGCCGCCTGGGTATGGGGGTCGCGCTTGTACTGGGCGTGGCGTGTCCGGTAATCCGCCAGGGTGACACACTCGCGGTAAGGCTCATGCTTTCGGCTCTGGGCTACCGGCGAGCCCATTCCGTAGGATCCGTCGCCGCCGTACTCGTAAATGTAATCGCCCAGATGCAGCACCGCATCGACGCGCGGCAGAGCGGCGATCGCGCCGTAGGCGTTGAACAGGCCGTTGGGGAACAGGCTGCAACTCGCCACAGCCAGCACTACGTCCCGAGTGGGACCCTTGGGCAGTGTCCCGGTGCGGCCTGGCGGCGATGTCACCCCGCCCGCCTCGAACTCAAAGCTATAGGCCCGGCCGGGAACGAGGCCGCCCACATCCACTTTGACCGTGTAGTCGCGCGCGGGACCGGTCACGCCTTCGCCGCTCCTGGCGCCCCCGGCTTGCCGGTCGACAGGATTGAGCCGCCAGCGGTAAGCGATGTCGCCCGCCGCATCGCTGGTGATTCGGGTCCACAGGATCACCCGGTCCTGGGTGGGGTCGCCGGAGGCCACGCCATGATCGAAGCTGACCTTGCCGGTTCTGGAGGCGCCCTGCGCCGCCGCGGGCCCCGCCGCGCCCAGTCCCAGGAACGCCAACGCCTGTCGTCTGTCGATCTTCATGCCAGCCCCGCTCGCCCTTGCCGCTTCCACGACGTATTAGGAAGCTTGCACCACAGGAGCATGACGGTCGATGTCGAGTGAAGGTCTCCACGTACCCCGCGAGAAGCTCAAGCCGGGCACGCTCAACAAGCACTACGCCATCACCTCGCTGATCGAGGAGCTGGAGGCCGTCGACTGGTACCGACAGCGGGCCGACGATTGCGATGATCCGGCCCTCGAGGCGATCCTGCGCCACAACGCCCGCGAGGAGTTGGAGCACGCGGCGATGGTCCTGGAATGGCTGCGCCGCAACGACGGAGAAGTGAACGAGCAGCTCACCGAATATCTGTTCAAGAAGGGCTCGATCACCGGCCACGAAGAGGAGGCGACCAAATAGCCGCCGTCACGCCATGAGCGGCGACCCGGACATAGAGGACGTCGATACGGAGACCGGCGTCGGGCCCCTGGAGGTTCGCACCGTCGTTATCCCGCCGGACGAGGCCCAGGGCCGGATCGACAAGGTTCTGGCCATCCGCCTGCCGGAGATGTCGCGCGGCCGCATCCAGGCGCTGATGGCCGAGGGTCGGATCAGCCGCGACGGGACGCCGCTCACCGACGCGTCCGCAAAGGCCCTGCCGGGCGAATACCGCCTGGAGATCCCCGCGCCCCGGTCCGCCGAGCCCGAACCGGAGGCCATCCCGCTCAACGTGCTCTACGAGGACCAGTACCTGATCGTGGTCGACAAGCCGCCGGGCATGGCCGTCCACCCGGCGCCCGGTAGCGAGAGCGGTACGCTGGTCAACGCCCTGCTGCACCACTGCGGCGCCAGCCTCTCCGGCATCGGCGGCGTCGCCCGGCCGGGTATCGTGCATCGCATCGACAAGGACACCTCCGGTGTCGTCGTGGTCGCCAAGACCGACGCCGCCCACCACGGCCTCTCCGCGCTCTTCGAGGCGCATGACATCGACCGGGTCTATGTGGCGCTAACCCGCGGCGCGCCTAACCCGGCCTGGGGCAAGATCGAGGGCAACATCGCCCGTTCCCCTCACGACCGGAAGAAGATGGCGCTGGTGAAGACCGGGGGCCGTCACGCCGTCACCCACTATAGGACCGAACGCACCTTCGGCCCGCCGCTGAAGCCGCTGGCCGCCCACGTCTCCTGCCGGCTCGAGACAGGGCGCACCCACCAGATCCGCGTCCACCTGGCGTCCCGGGGATGCCCCTGCCTTGGCGACCAGACCTACGGCTCCGGCCCGCCCGCCGAGCCGGTGCGCCGGGCCATCGCCGAGGCCGGCCTCGTGCGCCAGGCCCTGCACGCCGCCGTCCTTGGGTTCGTCCACCCGATAACCGGCGAGACCCTGCGCTTCGAAAGCCCGCTGCCCCGCGACATGGCGGCGCTGGAGCGGCGGCTGGCGCAGCTCTAGACGGACTCTGGCGCCAAGCTTTGCTCGTAGCGTTGTAAGATATCATCGCCTTGAAGACGCCCACATCCAGCCGTAGAAAGCCCCACTAGAGCAGTGGGACATTCCGGTCGTACTCCCAGCGACCTTTCGCCGCCGTAGCCTCGTCCTTATCTAGGGGTTGAGGGGGGCGGGAAGGCCATGCGCGCGGAAGGCGCGCCGGTCCGGACGTCCAGGAATTTGAGGGGAATAAGAATGGCCGCAAGCGCCCTAGCTGTAATGTCGCCGGATGGCGGCCTCAGCCGATATCTTTCCGAGATCCGCAAGTTTCCGATGCTGGCCAAGGACGAGGAGTTCATGCTCGCCAAGGCCTGGCAGGAACACGAGGATCCCCAGGCCGCCCACCGTCTGGTCACCAGCCACCTGCGTCTCGTGGCCAAGATCGCCATGGGCTACCGCGGCTACGGCCTGCCGATCGGGGAAGTGATCTCCGAAGGCAACGTCGGCCTGATGCAGGCGGTGAAGAAGTTCGAACCGGAGAAGGGCTTCCGCCTGGCGACCTACGCCATGTGGTGGATCCGCGCCTCGATCCAGGAATACATCCTGCGCTCGTGGAGCTTGGTGAAGATGGGCACCACGGCGGCGCAGAAGAAGCTGTTCTTCAACCTGCGCAAGGCCAAGGCCGAAATCAGCGCCTTCGAGGAAGGCGACCTGCATCCCGAGCATGTGAAGACCATCGCCACCCGGCTCGGCGTGCTGGACGAGGAGGTCATCTCGATGAACCGCCGTCTGTCCGGCGGCGACGCCTCGCTGAACTCGCCGATGCGCGCCGACTCGGAAAGCGAGTGGCAGGACTGGCTGGTGGACGACGTCACGCCCAGCCAGGAAAGCGTCGTCGCCGAGACCCAGGAGAAGAACCTCCGCATGGGCCTGCTGGAGGAGGCGATGA
>JBBREC010000083.1:0-15582 GCA_038203295.1 Caulobacterales bacterium | reverse complement strand
TGCATGACGACAGCCGGGGCAAACTCACCGCCTATATCGACTGGCAGTCGAAGTTCGAGCCGAACGAGGACGCCACCGCCTTCGGGAGCCAGCAGACCGCGGCCGCCGCGGGTTTCACCCCCTACACCCGGCCGTTCTACTATCCCGATCGCGCCGCCTGCACGACCAGCCTGACGGGCGGGGTCGGCACGCCGCCGGTGGCGCAGGGCAACAATTTCTCGAACTGTTTCAGCGCCGCCCAGCGCCAGGACATCCTGGCCTATGTGAGATACGACCTTAAGGTCGCCGACGGCCTCAACTGGTCGAACCAGATTTACTATCACTATGATTACGGTCGCGGCATCGTCGCCGGTCCCATCAACCAGGCGGGCCTGCCGGGCCTGTTCGCGACCTATTTCCCCAGCCTGGTTGTTGGCACGCCGACCAGTCAGGCGACCCTGCAGAACATCAGCAACCTGTTCGGCGGCACGGGCAACGAGGTGCGCACCACAGAGTACCGGATCAATCGGGGCGGCGTGATCTCGACCCTTGTCTGGGAGTTCGGCGACCACAAGATCGAGGCGGGCGGCTGGATCGAGCACAACGAGCCGGCCCAGCATCGTGCCTGGTATCCCTTCGCCGAGGCGAACAACGACCTGACGCCCTACGATGAACCGCGAGGCGCGAAGGTCTTTACCCAGTATTACGCGCAGTTCTTCGTCAACGACATCCAGTTGCACATCCAGGACCAGTGGCGGGTCCTGCCGAACCTCCTGCTCCAGGCCGGCGTCAAGGCGAGCCTGCAGGACGCCACCGGCAAGTTCCGGATCAATCAGAAGAACCTGCCGACCGTTGCTGTGCCGGTGCAATTCCCCTCAGGCTCGATCACCTCGAACGAGTGGTTCCTGCCGCAGGTCGGGATGCTCTGGGAACCGACGGAACACGAGCAGGTCTTCGCCAACATCCAGAAGAACCTGCGCCAGTTCATTCCCTACGGCGCCGGCAGCAATTTCTACGGCTTCTCGCCCTGGAGCCTTGGGACCCAGGGCGCCTTCGAGCTCTTCAAATCCACCGTCAATCCGGAAACCTCGTGGACCTACAAACTCGGCGCGCGGACCCGCCGCGAAGTCAACGCCGGCCCGCTGACGGCGATCGAAGGCCAGATCAGCGCTTACCACGTGAAATTCTCGAACCGGCTGCTGAATATCGCGCCGTTCAACTTCATCAACCCGGGTCCGGCCATCCTGGCCAATGTCGGCGGGGTGACCACCAACGGCGTCGACCTGGCCGCGACCTTGACCTTCGGCGAGCATTTCCACTTCTACGATGCGCTCTCCTACAACAAGGCGACCTACGATTCTGACTACCAGAGCGGGACCACTGTTGTGGGCGGCGTGCCCCAGCCCGTGGTGGTCAGGACGGCTGACAAGCACGTACCGCTGACGCCGGACTGGCAGAACAAGTTCATTTTCGGCACGGACTTCGGGCCGTTCTCCGGCCAACTCACCGGCGAGTACACCGGCAAGCGCTTCGTGACCTACCTGAACGACCTGTCCGTGAAGTCGACCTTCATGCTGGGCCTCCAGGCCAGCTACCGCTTCACCCTGCCGGAAGGCGGCCGCCTCCAGGCGGCGAAGGTCAGCGTCAACGTTACCAACCTCAACAACATCAAGGGCGTCTCGACGGCTGTCGTGACTGGGAATTCCGGAGGCTATCAGGCCTTCCCGATCCCGCCCCGGATGGCCTTCGTCACCCTGGAAGCGACGTTCTGACCGACCGCACGCGGCGGCCCTGCGCCGGGCCGCCGCGGAGGCGGGCAGAACCTTTCGATTTTTGTGCAGAGCGGGTCTGCGGAAGTCGCCGTATCGACGTTCTCTGAACACCCCTATCTAGTCTCCAGCAAACGGAGACGAGAGATGAAACTTATATTTCCCCTGGCGGCGTTCGCCGGATCGATGGCTCTCTTCCTGACCACCTTTTCGTCCAGCGCACTTGGCTATCTCTAGTCGACCCTAGGTGCGATTTTCGCTTCAGATTCTTGCCTGGTCGCACTTTCTGGCGCCGAACCGACGGCCACTTCGACGGAACGCGCTCTAGCCGACGGCTGCGCGGAGCTCCCCGAGCACGCGCGCCAGATCGCCCTCTCGGAATGGCTTCTGCAAGACGGGCGAGCCTCGATCCACATCCCTCAAACCCGCATCGCCATAGCCGGTCGCGAACGCGAACGGCGCGCCTTGCTCGCGCAGATAGTCGGCTAGTGGAAAGATCGGCTGGCCGCCCAGGTTCACGTCCAGCACCGCGCAGTCGATGCCGCCCTTGGCGGCCAGCTCCAGCGCCTCGTCCAGGCGTGCAGCCGGGCCGACGACGATACAGCCAAGGTCGGTGAGCATGTCTTCGATCAGCATCGAGACCATCATCTCGTCTTCGACCACCAGGACGCGGAGGCCGGCGAGTAGGGCTGCGTCTGTCATTGCATGGACTCCAGGGTCAGTTCGATCGCGACGGTAGTCCAGGTGGGTGGGTTCGGCGAGTTCGGACCGCACTGTGACCGTAACGCCCTGACTGCGGGATGAACCACAGCAGCGCTTGCTCCCAGGTTCATTGGACGGACGATCCTCCGAGCGTCGCCAGGGCCACCAAACGCGGTCCGGCGTGCGGTGGTTCCCGGTTCAAAATCCGTCTTCGGGTGGGGCGGCTGGCGAAATCTGGAGGCGGGTGACCTGGTTACCCTTGCGGTCCATGACGCGGAACTGGTGGCGGTGGAAGGCGAAGGCCTGGCCGCGCTCGGGAATACGCCGCGCCTCGTGGATCAGCAGGCCGGCGATGGTGACGGCCTCCTCGTCGGGCAGGTCCCAGTTCATGGCCCGGTTCAGGTCGCGGATGGTCACCGCGCCGTCGACTGTGACCCAGCCGTCGAGGCCCGGCTGGACGCCGGCGACCACTACGTCGTGCTCGTCCTCGATCTCGCCGACGATCTCCTCGAGAATGTCCTCAAGGGTCACCAGCCCCTGCAGGGCGCCGTATTCGTCCACCACCAGGGCAAAGTGCGACTGGCGCTTGAGGAAGGCCGCGAGCTGGTCCTTCAGGCTGGTGGTCTCAGGTATGAACCAGGGCTCGCGCATGATGGCGGCGACGTTCAGGGACTCGATCTTGCCGTCCGCGTCGGCAAGCGCCTGCAGCAGGTCCTTGGCGTGCAACACGCCCACGATGTTTTCCGCCTCGCCGCGATAGAGCGGCATGCGGCTGTGGCCGCTCTCCAGCGCCTCGGCGAGCAGTTCGCGCGGTGGCAGGCCGGCGTCGATCAGAGTGATGGCCATGCGATGGACCATCACCTCGCTGACGTCCATTTCGGCCAGGTCGAGAACCCCGCCCAGCATCCAGCGGTCCTGGCTCTCCACCAGGCCTTCGGAGTGATGGTACTCGACCGCGCCGCGGATCTCCTCGTGGGCGGCCAGAACATCCATCTCCATCCCCAGGCGCACGCCGAACAGGCCAAGCGTTTTCCGCACGATGTACTGGATCGTGTAGATGATCGGCCCGAAGACCTTCACCACGATCAGGGTTGGCCCCGACAGGAACCGCGCCACGTCGTCCGAGCGCAGGATGGCCAGCGTTTTCGGCAGCACCTCGGCGAACACCAGCACCAGGACGGTCATCAGGGCGGTGGCGGCAGCTACGCCCCAGGCGCCGGGGATGGCGTGGGTAATCACCTGCGTCGTCAGCGCCGAGGCCAGGATATTGATCAGGTTGTTGCCCAGCAGGACCGCCCCGATCATCGTCTCCTGGTCGGAAAGCAGCCGGTTCACCCGGCGCGCGGCGCGGTCGCCCTCCCGTTCAAGTTGATGCATGCGTGACCGGCTCGCACCGGTCAGGGACGTCTCGGCCGCTGAGAACAGGGCGGAAATCGCCAGCAGGCCGAAGACGATCGGCGCCAGAGCGAGCAGGGCGCCCATCAGCGCGCTCCTTCTTGGATGAGAAACTCGAGCACCGCGCCCGCGTCCACGTCCTTGGCCACGAAGGCGTCGCCGATGCCGCGGGTCAGAATGAACGTCAGGCGGCCGCCCTCGGCCTTCTTGTCCTGAGCCATGTGACCGACAAGACGTGCGGCGTCGAACGGCGCCAAGGCGATGTCGGCGAGAGTCGTCGGCAGGCCGGCGACGGCGATCGCGGAGGCGGCGCGGGCCGCGTCCTGGGACGGGCAGAGGCCCTGGGCGGCCGAGAAGCGGAAGGCGAGCGCCTGGCCGGCCGCCACAGCCTCGCCATGCAGCAGGCTCGCGCCGAAGCCCATCTCGGCCTCCAGCGCGTGACCGAAAGTATGGCCAAGGTTCAGGAGGGCGCGGCGGCCCTGTTCGGTCTCATCCTCGGCCACAATCTCGGCTTTCATCTCTACCGAACGCGCGACGGCCTGGGTGAGGGCCGCGGGCTGCCGCGACAGCACCTGATCGCCATGCGCCTCGAGCCATTCGAAGAAGCTCAAGTCACCCAGCAGGCCGTACTTGATCACCTCGGCGTAGCCGGCGCGCATCTCGCGGTCCGACAGAGTGCCCAGCACATCCAGATCGGCCAGCACCAGTCTCGGTTGATGGAAGGCTCCCACCAGATTCTTGCCGCGCGCGGTGTCGATGGCGGTCTTGCCGCCGACCGAGGAATCCACCTGGGCCAGCAGGGTGGTGGGAATCTGAATGAAATCGACGCCTCGCTTGTAGATGGCCGCGGCGAACCCGGTCAGGTCGCCGACCACGCCGCCGCCGAACGCCACGACCACGTCGCCGCGGTCGAGCTCCAGCGCCAGCAGGCGGTCGATGACATCGGCCAGCCCCTCAAAGCTTTTGGTCTGTTCGCCCGGCGCCACCACCACCGGGGTCACGGAAACGCCCGTGCGTTCCAGCGACGCCGTCAGGCGGGGGCCGTGCAGGGCCCACACTGTGGTGTCGCTGACAACGGCCACCTGCTTTCGTTTCAGGAAGGGCGCGATCCGCTCGCCGGCGAGGTCCAGCAGGCCCGGGCCCACCAGCACCTCATAGCTTCGCGCGCCCAGGCCCACGGCCACACGGCGGGTCATTGCGCCTGCTCCTCGAGATAGGCCGAAAGGGCGCGGATCACCTGATCGACGGTGACGTGATGGGCGGCGTCGCCGGTCTCGACGACCACGTCGGCCTCGGCGTAGGCGGGGTAGCGCACCTCGGCGAGCTCCTGCAGCACGGCCAGCGGATCCTTACCCTTAAGCAGCGGGCGGCTGTCCTTGCGGCTCACGCGGCGCGCCAGAACCTCCAGGTCGGCCTTCAGCCAGACCGAGATCGCCTTGGACTTGACCAGCGCGCGAGTCTCCGGGCTCATGAAAGCGCCGCCGCCGGTCGCGAGCACGTGGGGCGGCTGGTCCAGCAGTCGCGCAATCACCCGGCGCTCGCCTTCACGAAAGGCCGGCTCGCCCAGGTCGGCGAAGATGTCGGAGATCGAGCGACCCGCCGCGGCCTCGACCTCGGCGTCGGCGTCCCTGAACGGCAGCTCCAGGGCGTTGGCGAGCCTGCGGCCCACGCTCGATTTTCCGACGCCCATCAGTCCCACGAGGGCGATGGTGCGGTGTCGCAGCGGTGCAAAACGGTCCATGAATGGCCAAGGCTTACACGAGCCCGCATCCGCGCGCCAACTTCCGCCTTTAAGCTCGCAGCATATGATCCGCGAGATGATCCAAGCCATGCGAATCGCCACCTTCTTGACCGCCCTGTTGCTGCTGACCGGAGCCGCCGGCGCGACGCGCGCCCAGGCCGTGGACGTAGCGACGCTCGCCGCGCCCGACGCCTTCACGACCTCGGGCCGCGAGACCGGTCTGCCGTCGACGCTCTGGCGCGGCGCCTCGGCGACGACCGCGCGTATTGTCCTGCCGTTGCTGGCCGTGAAACCGCTGACGCCGGCCGGACAGCAGCTGGCCCGGCGAGTGCTGGCGACCGGCGCGCCGGGCCCCGCAGGGGTGGGCGCCGATCCCGTGCTGGTGGCGGCGCGGGCCAGCGCGTTGTCCGCCGTTGGCGATCCGAAGGCCGCAGCTTTGCTGCTCGCCCGCGCGCCCGGAATGGACCGCAGTCCGGACCTGGCCCGCGCCGCCGCCGAAAGCGCGCTGCTGGCCAGCGACGACCCTCGCGCCTGCTCGGTCGCCCAGGACCTGAGTTCCGGGCGCGACGACATTTACTGGCTCAGGCTGCGCGCCTACTGCCAGGTTCTGCAGGGCAAGATCGCCCAGGCGCAGCTGACCTTCGACCTCGCCCAGGCCCAGGTGCGCGACGGGATATACGGACGGCTGATGGCCGTGAAGCTGGCCGGGACGGGCGATCCCGGACCGGCGTCTCTGCGCAACGGTCTTGATTTCGCGCTTTCCCGCGGCCTTGCACTCGATCTGGCGGGGGCCAAACCCGCGCCGGCGGTGGCCGCGGCGCTGGCCGGCGGCGACCCCGGTCCGCCCGTCTGGGACCTGACCTTGCTGGAGCCGGCGCTGGGCGGACTGGCCGGCGCCATGGTGGCGGCGCAGCCCCTGCCGTCCGGCGGCGTTTCGGCGCTGATCGGAGCGGCCACTGAGGCCGACGTTAAGACCCGCGGCAAGTTGCAGGGCGCGGCCCTGCTGGTCGCGGCCCTGGCCGTCGACCTTGCGCCGGAGGATCGCGCCCGCCTGGCGACCTTCGGCGTCGGTGAGGGCAAGGCGCCTGCCGGCCGCAACCTGGCGCTGGAAGACGCCGCGCAGCGCAGGCTCATGGGCGAGGCGGCGCTGCTCTCGCTCTGGACCCTGTCGGACGCCGGCCCTGCCGGCCCATCGGTCGCCGACCGAGTGCGGATCGTCCGCGCCCTGGCGCAGGCCGGCCTGCTCATCGAGGCCCGGGCCTTGGCGGTCGAAGGCCTGCTGGCCCTTAAATGAGCGGGAAGGGCGCCGCCTGGGCCGAAGCCTTCCTGGAGATGATGGCGGTCGAACGCGCGGCCGCGAAGAACACGCTCACGGCCTACACCCGCGACCTGACGGACGCCGCGGGATTTCTGTCCGGGCGTGGGGTCGACCTGTCCGACGCCTCGACCGAGGACGTGGAGGCCTATTTCACGGCCCTGGGCGCACGCGGGCTGGCGCCTGCGACCGCGGCCCGGCGGCGCGCCGCTGTGCGGCAGTTCTACCGCTTCGTACTAGGCGAGACCTGGCGGGCCGACGACCCCGCGCGGCGGGTCGAGGCGCCGCGCAGGGGCCGATCGCTCCCCAGGGTGCTGAGCCGCGACGAGATCGACCGGCTGATCGCGGCGTCCGGCGCGCGAGACGGGGCGCAAGGGCTGCGGCTCGGCTGCATGGTCGAGCTGGCCTACGCCTCGGGCCTGCGGATTTCGGAGCTCACCGGCTTGACCCTGGCTGCCCTGGCGCGCGACCCGGCTTACCTGATCGTCAGGGGCAAGGGCGGCAAGGAACGGCTGGCCCCGCTGAATGACGCCGCGCGGACGGCGGTGAAGGCCTACCTCGAGGTCCGCAAGGAACACCTGCCCAAGGGCGACAAGGCCAACCCCTGGCTGTTCCCGTCGCGCGGCAAGGAGGGGCGCCTGACGCCGCGCCGCTTCGCCCAGATGCTGGACGAGTCCGCAACGCTTGCCGGCATCGACCCGGCGCGGGTGAGCCCGCACGTTCTGCGTCACGCCTTCGCCACCCACCTGCTGGAGGGCGGGGCGGACCTGAGGGTCGTGCAGACCCTGTTGGGCCATGCCGATATTGGCACCACCCAGATCTACACCCACGTCGCCGGCGACCGACTGCGCGAAGTGGTGGCGACCAAGCACCCGCTGTCACGCAAGACCTGAGGGTAGAGAAAAGGCCGCCCCTTTCGGGACGGCCTTCCGGTCTCATCAGATCAGGTCGGCGCCTTAGCCGGTGATCCGGTAGCGGCCCTGACGGTCGGGGCAGACCCTGACGTATCGATAGTCGCGCGCGTCGCTGTCGATCGGCGCGGTGACCAGGCGGCACCGCTGGTTCGCATAGTACGAGCGATCGTAACGGCCGCTGCGGAAGTTCGACGCCTCGCGATAGGGCATGGTGTCGTTGTAGCTGTAGTACGGCCCGTAGGAGTCGCACTTGTACTTGTCATTGGCGCGGCCAACGGCCACGCCGAGGCCACCGCCGACCACGGCGCCGAGCACCGCGCCCTCCGTGCCACGGCCGTTGGCCGCGAGGTTCGACCCCAGCGCCGCGCCGGCCAGAGCGCCGATGAGGCCGCCGGCGATCGATCCGTTGTTGTTCGAACGGCAGCCCGCGTTGGAGGTGTAGCCGGTGTCGCGACCGTAGCTGGGGGCGCTTCGCGAGGCGCTGTCCCACTGGTCGTCGTCCCACATGGGTTCGGCGCCGTAGATGCGGGAATAGGTGCCGTAGCCATAGCGCGCGTCGTAGTCGGTGCGGGCGCGCTCCCAGTCGGCGCGGCGGCGCTCGTAGTCGCGGCGGGCGGCCTGATAGTCGCCCTTGTTGGCGTCATAGGCGGCGCGGTCGGACCGGTAGCGATCCATGTCACGCTGGTACTGGTCGGTCGGACGATAATCCTGGGCGAGCGCCGGGGTAATCGTGGCCAGGGCCAGCACCGAGGCCAGCCCGATCTTCAAGGCGGTATTCATAGGGGTTTCCGTTCTCCTTGCGCCAGGGGCCGGGTGTCCGGCGCCAGCGCGCATCTATTGTCCCGCTCCAGAAACCCGCGAAATCCAGAGCGGTTGCATGCGCAACCTTAGGCATGCCGCGACGCTCTTGTGACAGGGCCCCATCGCGCCTAGTTTCCGCCCCTTCCGACACAGGAAAGCTTCTCCTAGATGGCCGTGCATTACCTCGAGTTCGAGCGACCGATCGCCGACCTCGAAGCCAAGATCGAAGAGCTGTCGAAGCTCAGCGAGACCGAAGGGTCCGGGTCCTTCGACACCGAGATCGAGGCCCTGCGCGCGCGCGCCCAGGAGATGCGCAAGGACGCCTATTCCAAGCTCGACGCCTGGCAGAAGACGCTGGTCTCGCGCCACCCCGACCGGCCGCACTTCGTCGACTACGCCGCGGGCCTGATCGAGGAATTCGTGGAGCTGCGTGGCGACCGCAAGTTCGCTGACGACCAGGCGATCATGGGCGGCCTCGGCCGCTTCCGCGGGCGCGCGGTGGTGGTCATGGGCAACGAAAAGGGCCGCGACACGGTCACCCGGGTGAAGCACAATTTCGGCTATGCGCGGCCCGAGGGCTACCGCAAGGCGATCCGGCTGATGGAGATGGCCGAGCGTTTCAACCTGCCGGTGATCAGCTTCGTGGACACCACGGCCGCCTACCCCGGCGTGGCGTCGGAGGAGCGCGGCGTGGCAGAAGCGATCGCGCGCTCGACCGAGATGAGCCTGATGCTGGGCGTTCCGATGGTGGCGGTGGTGACGGGCGAGGGCGGCTCGGGCGGCGCGCTGGGCATCGCCTGCGGCTCCCGCGTGCTGATTCTGGAGCACGCCGTCTATTCGGTGATCCCGCCGGAAGGCGCCAATTCGATCCTGTGGCGCGGTTCGCGCACGCCGGCGGAAGCCGCCCGGGCGCTGAAGATCACCGCCCAGGACTTGCTGAAGATGAAGATCGTCGACCGGATCATCCCGGAGCCGGCCGGCGGGGCGCACTCCGATCCCGAGGCCGCCATGACGTCGGTGGGTGACGCCATCGAGGAGGAGTTGAAGGCGCTCGAAGGCCTGACCCCCGATGAAATCCGCAAGGCCCGCGCCGAGCGGTTCTACGCCATCGGCCGCAGCGGCCTGCACTAGACGAAAAAAGCCGCCGACCCTTCGCGGGGTCGGCGGCTCTCAGAAATCATTCCGATGCGCCCGCCGGTCAGACCGGCGGGCGTTCGCGTTCTAGAAATTCAGGTTCGCGCCGACAAAGAAGAAGCGGCCGCGGTTGTCATACTGCGACGAACCCGTGCCTGTCCCTGTGAAG
This sequence comes from Caulobacterales bacterium, assembly GCA_038203295.1. Lineage (GTDB taxonomy): Bacteria > Pseudomonadota > Alphaproteobacteria > Caulobacterales > Caulobacteraceae > Phenylobacterium. The sequence goes on along the minus strand of JBBREC010000083.1, from coordinate 5,663 downwards.
GTTTCCGGGATGCGCGGCGGGTTCTTGTCGAACACATTGATCAGGCCAGCGCGGAAGGAGATGTCGTCGTTGAACTTGTAGGTTCCGCGAACGTCATTCCGATAGTAGGCGCCGGTGTAGTAGTGTTCGAGCACCGTCGGCAAGACTGCGTTGTTCGAGATCATGGAGCCGATGTAGATCGTGCTCCAGGTGAGCGAGTACTTGTCCTTGGACCAACGGATCGATCCGTTGGCTTTCCACTCAGGCGTCGCATTGTTGATCGTGTTTGCGAACTGCGTGTAGGTCTGGCCCGGCAGGCCCTGGCTGGCGAACTGATACATCCAGGTGGCGTCAACGCGCATGGCGATGTCGCCCCAATCCTTGTGCATCAGGTCTTCGGTGTGGAAGCCGTAGGCGATCGAACCATCCCAGCCCTCGACCTTGGTCGAGGCGACGTTCTGGTTGACCAGCAGGACCTGAACGACGCCACCGGCGACGGCGCCGCCATTGGTCCCGGTCGGGTCGCGCTGGATCTGCGCGCAGAACGGGTTGGAGGCGTAGGCCTGGGCGGAGTCATAGCAGAGGTTCTGGAACAGGGTGTTGATCGGAACCGTACCGACGGCGTCACGCAGATTGTACTTGAAGTAGTCCAGCGACATGGACAGGCCCGGGATCCAGTGAGGCTGGATGACGACGCCGTATTCGTAGGTGTGCGCCTTTTCCGGGCCGAGGTCCGGGTTGCCGCCCTGCAGCAGGGCCAGCGACGGACGGCCGGTTCCGATGTTCGAGGCGAACGTCAGCGGATTGTAGCCCGGAATGGCGGCGGCGCAGGTGATCCGACGGGCAGCCTGCTGGCCGGCGTTGGCCCCGCGGAAGACGTCCTTGTCGCAGGGGTCGAGGGCTGCGGTGGTGAAGTTCCGGCTCTGCGGCGCGAACAGTTCCACGATGTTCGGAGCACGGACGGCCGTCGACTGGGTGATGCGGAAGCGCACGTCCTTGACCGGCGCCCATTCGATGTGCGCCCGGTACTGCGAGGTGTTGCCGATCGTGCTGTAGTCGGACACGCGGCCGGCCAACTCGAACGTCAGCTCGTTCGCGAATGGCAGGTCCTTCAGGATGGGGATGCGGATTTCCCCGTAGGCGTCCTTGACGCTGTACTGGCCGCCGCGGGTGCCGATGGAGTTGAAGAAGAGCTGTCCCGTAGCGCCGATGGCGTCCTGGACGAAGAGGCTTTCTTCCTTGCGGTACTCGGCGCCAAAGGCGACGCCGATGGGGCCGGCCGGCAGGTTGTAGACGTCGGCCGAAAAGTTGATCCCGGCGACCGTCTGCTTGACCGTCTGGTCAGTGGTCGACTGAGCGTTGGCGTACTGGATCGCCGCTGCTGACGCCCCGTTGATCAGATCGAAGGGCACGCAGCCCGCGGCGCGGGCCGTCAGGTCGCGGCAGACGGCGGCGCCGTTGACCAAGACCGAGTCAACCGCGTTCGTGAGCTTCACGAGGTTCGGCACGCCAAAAGACGTGGTCGAGCCGGTCAGCTTCGAATACTGGGCGTAGCCGTCAGTGTGGACGATCCGGTCCGCGACCGTGAACTTGCCGTTGAAACCGACGGCGACGCGGGACTGCTCACGTTCGGCCTTCACATTGCGGCCGCCGAATTCCTGGAAGAACTTGCCGACTTGCGCCGTCGAGGTCTGGGTCAGCGTCTTGCCGTTGGCCAGGAAGGCGGCGCGCAGTTGCGAGGCCGCATTGCCTGCGCCGTTCAGGAAGGCGTTGTCGCCCCGCAGCACGAGCGGCAGGGTGCCGCCGCCGGCGGCGCTCGCGAATGCCGGCTGGAAGATGCCGTAACCGTCAGCCTTCACGTAGGAGGCATCGAGGAAAAGGTCGAAATCCTCGGTCAGGGCGTAGTCGATGTAGGTCCGCACCACCGCACGGTCGCTCTTGGCCTGCAGGGCGTTAAAGACGGCCCCGTAGAACAGCGAGGGGTCCTGGCAGTCCGGTTGCACCGTCGCGGTGGAGCAGGCCGCCGACAGCTTCACCAGTTGGGTCCGGTCGCGCACATCGAGGGTATAGGACTGCGCCGTCCCAAGCGCGCCACCGATCACCTGGAAGGTCGCGAACGGCGAGGTGTTGGAGCGCGAGGTGGGGTCGAGGATCGGCTGCGGGGTCACGCGGGTGTCGCGGCGTATCCCGGGGAACGCCCAGTCGCGGTCTTTCTGCATGATCTTGTCCTGCTTGGCGTATTCGCCGCCGATCAGGACGTTCAGCTTACCGTTGAGGAACCTGTGGCCATAGTTGAAGCCCGAGCGGAATTCCTCGCCGTCGCCGTCAGCAGTGATGCCGCCCTGGATATCGGCCTCAAGGCCATCCTGGGACTTCTTCATGATAAAGTTGACGACGCCCGAGATGGCTTCGGAGCCGTAGACCGCCGAAGCGCCGCCAGCGATGGTTTCGATACGATCGACCATCAGCGAGGGAATGGTGTTCAGGTCGACGGCCGGCGAGGACGCGTCGGAGAACGGCAGGCGGCGACCGTCCATCAGCACCAGGGTTCGCACGGCGCCAAGTCCACGGATGTCGGCGCGGGTCTGGCCGGCGAGGAACAGGGTCGAGGACGAGTTCTGACCGTTCGTGGACGGGTTTATGTTGGGTTGCTCAAGCAGGACTTCGCCGATCGAGGTGTTACCCGATTCGCGGATGGCTTCGGCGCTGATGACCGAAATCGGCTGCGGCGAGGAGAAGGTATCGCGCCGGATGCGCGAACCCGTGACCACGATCTCGGAAACGTCGACGCCCGCGCCGGCTTCGGCTGCGTTGGCGAACGTCGGGATCGTGAGGCAGGCTGCGCTGGCTACCGAACCCAGCAGCGCGGTGCGCAACATAGTCTTCATCGAATTCATTCTTTGGGGCCCCCGGCCTGATCAGACTGTTAGCGGGCCGGCGGAGTACATCCTCCGACGCCCGACCGCTGGACGGGTCACCAAGCGTCCACGCCAGAATCCGGCGGAAGGCGACAGGGTCACACGTATGAGCGGCGAGCAGCTAGGCTGTCACGCACGCGTCACGCGAGCAACACGAAGAAGCCACAATGCCCCGTCGAAGGGTGCAGGCAACTCAGGTTTTGCCGAAAGTGCGTTGTTGGCGCCACACACTGCTGCAACCACAGGCAAACTTGACCCTTGTTCCTGTTGCCTGGCGTAAGGGCTCGTCCAGGGGATCAGGCTAGGGTCTTCAGGCAGGCGGCAAGCTCGTCCACCGCGTCCGGCGTCGTCGCCCAGGAGCACATGAAGCGCACACTGCCATCCAGAAACCGGTAGACGAACCACCCGGCGGCGTGGAGGCGGCCCAGCGTCGGCTCGTCCATCTCAATGAAGACCCCGTTGGCTTCGACGGGATGGGTCACCCGGAACGGCATGGCGTCGGCCAGCCGTGTGGCCATGGCGTTGGCATGGGCGGCGTGGCGCACGAAGGCGCCGCTCTCCAGCATGCCGATGAAGGGCGCGGCATAGAAGCGCCCCTTGGACGGCAGCTGGCCGCCCTGTTTCAGCCGCGCGTCGAACCGCCGGGCCAGCGATCGGTCGAACAGCACGATGGCCTCGGTGGGCGTCATGCCCGCCTTGGTCCCGCCGATCACCAGCATGTCGACGCCAAGGCCTTTAATGGCCTTCAGGTCGAAGCCGGCCGCCGCGGCGTTGGCGAGGCGCGCGCCGTCCAGGTGGACGCCGTATCCCTTGGCCTTCACCGGGTCGATCAGGGACTTCAGCGCCTGGGCCGTATAGACCGTGCCGTATTCTGTGGCGTTGGTCAGCGACAGCGCTGCCGGCGCCTGCCAGTGCGCCTGGTCCGGCGCGCCCAGCGGCTTTTCCAGCGTGGCGGGGTCGATCTTCCCGGAGGCTCCGGCCAGTCCGATGATCCCGAGCCCGTGCCCGAAGAATCCAGGAGCTCCGGTCTCGTCGGTGGCCACGTGGGCGTGTTCGTGAGCCAACACCGCCTCGAAGGGCCGGCAGAGGGTCGCCAGGCAGATGGCGTTGGCCGCGGTGCCCGAGGTCACGAACCGCACCTCGGCGTCCGCGTCCAGCAGGGCGCGGATGGCGTCCGCCCCTCTGGCGCTGACCGTGTCGGTCCCATAGCCGGAGGTGAAGCCGGTGTTGGCCGCGACCAACGCCTCCATGGCCTCCGGCGCTGCGGGGGCGGTGTTGTCGGATGCGAAGTCGTATCGGGCCATCAGGCGGTTTTAGCCCAGGCCCTCACCTCGTCCACGAAGAGATCGGGTTCCTCCATCGCCGCGAAGTGGCCCCCGCTCGGCATGTCGGTCCATCGGGTGATGTTGTAGGCGCGCTCGGCGAAGCTGCGGGGCGGAGCGGAATAGAGCGGCTCGCCCGGGAAGTTGGCGAAGGCGGTGGGGACTTCCAGTCGCTCGCCGGGGGCGAAGGCCAGGCCGCCTTCCTCGATGAGGCCGCGGTAGTACCAGGCTCCCGTCGCGAAGCTGTCGGTCATCACGTAGAGCATGATGTTGGTGATCAGCCGGTCCTTCGGATAGGCCTCGTCCAGGGTCTTCACCGACAGGTCCGACCAGTCGTGAAAACGCTCCGCGATCCAGGCGGCCTGGCCCACGGGGTTACCGGCCCCCATCCAGGCCAGGGACTGCGGCTTGGAGACCTGCAGGCGGAAATAGGCGCCCATTATCTCCATGGCCCCGGCCTGCCGTGTCGCCCAGGCGACCTCGGCCTCGCCCTCCGGGCCGCCGTGCGGGCGGAAGCCCAGCATGTTGAGGTGGATGGCGCGGGCGTGGGAGCCATGGTCGCGGCCCAGCCACGAGGTCACCATCGCCCCCCAGTCGCCGCCCTGCGCCAGATAGCTGTCATAGCCCAGCACCTCCGTCATCAGGGTGTTGAACAGCCGCGCCGTCGTCCGCTGGCCGATCGGCCGGGTGGGCTTCGAGGAGAAGCCGAAGCCGGGCAGGGATGGGATGACCAGATCGAAGGCGTTGGCCGCGTCGCCGCCGAACCGCGAGGGCCAGGCCAGCTTCTCGATCACCTGCCAGAACTCGTAGTGCGAGCCCGGCCAGCCATGGGTTAGGATCAGCGGCCGCTTGCCGCCGCCCTCGCCGACCACGTGCAGGAAGTGGATGTCGTAGTCCTCGACCCGGGCGGTGAACTGGTCGAAGCGGTTCAGGTCCGACATGGCCGCGCGCCAGTTGTAGCGGTTGGTCCAGTGGGCGCAGAGCTCGCGCAGCCAGGCCCCGTCGCAGCCATAGGCCCAGCCATCTGGAACCGCCGGCTGGGGCGGCCAGGGATAGGCGCGGATGCGGTCCATGACCGCCTCGACCTCGCTTGAGGTCCAGTTCACTTCGAACGGTTTGATCTGCGACATGATCGGCCTCCCGCGGGACGAGCGACTTCAAGGTCTTGCCGTAGCGGCGGTCAAGCCGCGGTGTGCGTCCGGCGATCGAGGCGCATCTTCAGGCCGCCTTCGGGCGCGAGGGTAATGCGAGCGCTCAGCTTCACGTCCTGCGGCGTCGTCAGGCGCGGCTGGTGACCCTGCGCTAGTGCGGCCAGGATCAGGGTCGCCTCAGTCATCGCCAGCGCCATGCCGATACAGATCCGTGGGCCCGCGCCGAACGGCATGTAGGCGAACCGCGCCCGACCCTCACTGCTCGCCGTCGAGAAGCGATCTGGGTCGAACCG
>JBBREC010000082.1:0-15671 GCA_038203295.1 Caulobacterales bacterium | reverse complement strand
CCTGGCCGTGGGGCGGCCGGGTCTGGCACTGCGACCAGGCGCACGGCACTCAGGACCTGCACAGCGCCATCGCAACCTCCTGCGACATTTATTTCTACCAGTGCGCCCTGGCGGTCGGGCCTGACAAGATCGCCGAGACCGCGCGCAAGTTTGGCCTGGGCGAGATCTTCGACATCGGCATTCCCGGTCAGAAACCCGGCCTGGTGCCTGACCGGGCTTACAAGAAGCGCCAGTTTCCCAAGGATCCCGTCTGGCATCCCGGTGAGACGCCCAGCATGGGCATCGGCCAGGGCTACACCCACCTCAACCCGTTGCAACTCTGCGTCCAGGCCGCGCGGCTCGCCAATGGCAAGAAGGCGCTGAACCCGCGACTGATCCGCTCGGTGGGCGGCGTGCTCCAGCCCTCGGGCGCGGCTGTCCCGGACCTGCCCGTCGATCCCGCCCACGTCCAGTTCGTGCGCGAAGGCATGGCGGCGGTGACCGGGGCGGCGGGCGTCAAGATCGCGGGCGCCACGGGCGCCGCCTACGGCGACCTCGGCCTCGGCGATATCCGCATGGCCGGCAAGACCGGCACGGCCCAGGCCTACACCTACAAGGGCGGCACGGGCGCGCACGGGGCAGTGGGGGAGTGGAAGCTGCGCGACCACGCCTGGTTTATCTGCTTCGCGCCCTATGACGACCCCAGGTACGCGCTCAGTGTCCTCGTCGAGCATGGCGGGTTCGGCGCTGGCGCCGCGGCGCCCCGCGCCCGCGAGATCATGCGCACCGCCCTGCTCAAGGATCCGGAGCTGCGCGCGCGGATCGAAAAGCCCATGCCCATGCCGGCGCTCCCCGACACGGCGGATGACCTCGGCGTGCCGGAGCCGCCAACGCCGATCGGCCCCAACCCCGCGCAAGTGACGCCCACATGACCGTCTCGGCCCTCACCCGTCCCGGCGAGCGCGACCGGGTGATCAACAAGTTCGGCGAGATCGACTGGATCTTCTGCCTGACGCTGTGCCTGATCGCCGGTGCGGGTTCGGTGATGCTGTTCTCCATCGCGGGCTCCTCGTGGGAGCCCTGGGCGCTGCCGCACCTGATGCGCTTCGGTCTGTTCTTCGCGATCATGATCGTGCTGTCGCTCGTCGACCTGAGGGTCTGGTTCGCGCTGGCCTATCCGGTCTATGCCGCCGGGCTGCTGTTGCTGGTGGCGGTGGACCTCGTCGGACACACCACCATGGGCGCCCAGCGATGGCTGCAGCTGGGTCCGATCCAGATCCAGCCGTCGGAGATCATGAAGATCGGCCTCGTGCTGGCCCTGGCGCGCTTCTATCACTCGGTCTCCGGCAAGAGCGCCCAGCTCTCCTGGTGGCTGCTGATCCCGGCGATCCTGATCCTGATGCCCGTGGCCCTGGTGGCCAAGCAGCCCGACCTTGGCACCGCGATGCTGATCATGATGACCGGGGGGATCATGGTGGTGCTGGCGGGGTTGTCCTGGCGGCTGATCGCGGCAGGCTTCGCGGGGCTGGCGCTGCTGCTGCCTCCGGTGTTCATGTTCGGTCTGCACGACTACCAGCGCAAACGGCTCTTCACCTTCATCAACCCCGAGGGTGACCCGTCGGGATCCGGCTACCACATCCTGCAGTCCAAGATCGCGCTGGGGTCCGGCGGCCTGCTCGGCAAGGGCTATGGCCTCGGTTCACAGAGCCAGCTGAACTTCCTGCCAGAAAAGCAGACCGACTTCATTTTCGCGACACTGGCCGAAGAGTTCGGGTTTGTCGGCTGCATCTCGATCCTGCTGCTTTATGCGGCGGTGATCTTCATGGCGCTGCGGACCTCCTACCTCAGCCACAGCCACTTCGGCCGGCTGGCCTCGGCGGGCGTCACCGCGACCTTCGCCCTCTACGTGCTGATCAACGGCTCGATGGTGATGGGCCTGGCGCCGGTCGTGGGCGTGCCCATGCCGCTCTTGTCCTACGGTGGCACCGTGATGCTGACCGTGATGGTTGGCTTCGGCCTGGTCATGGCCGTCCGCGTCCACCGCTATTCGGAAGTCACCAGCGGCAAGGGCTCGCTGCTCTAGGCGAACGAGCCCTCCCGCCAGGGATCAGTGCGCGGCGGTGACCGTGCCGCGGATCTCGCCGCCGGGGTTCGCCGCGGTGTGGACGTTGAAATACCACTTGCCGGCATTGAGGTCGGCGATCTGGGCGTCGGTCAGGGTGGCCGTGCCCTTGATCGGGCTCGCCGTCACCACGGCGGGAACCACCGGCGGGCCGTTGCCGCCCGGCGTGGCGGCGAGGTGGAAGTGGGCCGCCACGGCCGGACCGGTCAGGCCGGAATAGGTCGCGGTGTAGGTGAAGGTCTTGTCCATAAGCATGGCCTGGACGTCGCCCGTCCCCTTCACGCCGTCGGCACCCTTCAGGGTGGCGGAATAGTGGGCCATCTGGGCCGAGGCGGCGCCTGCGGCCAGCAGGGTCACGGCCGCGACCGCGGCATAGAGGGTGTTACGCATCGAATAGTCTCCCAAGGAACAGGTTGCAGCCCCGCCTTCCTGGCAGGTTGCGCCGAGGCGCGCGCCGCCGCAACGCCTTAGACGCTGAGCGCCTGGTCAGTGGCGCGCACCAGGGCGTCGACGATACCGGGCTCGGTCGAGGCATGGCCGGCGTCCCAGACCACTTCGAAGCGGGCTTCCGGCCAGGCGGTCTTCAGCCGCCAGGCAGCGTCCATCGGCGTCACCACGTCGAAGCGGCCCTGGACGATCCATCCGGGAATGTTCCGCAGCTTGTCGGCATTGTTCAGGATCCAGCCTTCCTCGGGGAAGAAACCGTGATTGGCGAAAAAGTGACACTCGATCCGGGCGAAGGCGATGGCGAAATCGATCTCGTTGAATTTCGACGGCCGGGCTTCCGGGCCGCGGATCGAGATGGTGTCGCCTTCCCACTGGCTCCAGGCCGCGGCCGCCTCGGCCTGCACGCGGCGCTCGGGATGGGTCAGGCGCTTGTGGTAGGCGCTGATCATATCGCCGCGTTCGGCCTCGGGGATCGGCGCGCAGAACCGGGCCCAGGCGTCGGGGAACATCATCGATGCGCCCTGCTGGTAGAACCAGCCCAGCTCACGCTCGGTCAGCAGGAAGACACCGCGCAGGACCAGGCTCTCCACCCGCTCCGGATGTACGATCGCGTAGGCGAGCGCGAGCGTCGAGCCCCATGAGCCGCCGAACACGCACCACGTCTCGACGCCCAGCTGGACCCGCAGGCGCTCGATGTCCTCGATCAGGGTCCAGGTCGTGTTGTCGTCGAGCGAGGCGTTGGGCCGGCTCTTGCCGCAGCCGCGCTGGTCGAACAGCGCCATCCGCCAGCGCGCGGGATCGAAGAACCGCCGCATGGTGGGGTTGATCGCGCCCCCGGGGCCGCCGTGAAGGATCAGGCAGGGCTTGCCCTTCGGGGTGCCGCACTCCTCGTAATAGATCTCGTGCGGACCGCCGGTGGCCAGCCAGCCGGATGCGAATGGCTCGTTGTCGGCATAGAGGCCGCGACGGTTGGCCGAGGTCGAGACGGTAGGCGGAGGCATGTTGCGTTCCATGGGACCAGTCTACGTCGGGAAGCGCCGGTCCAGCCAGTCCAGGATCACCCGGTTCACCTCTTCGGGTTTTTCCTGCTGCGTCCAGTGGCCGGAATCCAGGATCAGCGCCCTTTCCAGGTCGGGAACGAAGTTTTCCATCCCGTCGGCGGCCGAAGGCGGCAGCACCGCGTCCTTCTCTGCCATGACCATCAGGCCCGGTACCCGCACCTGCTGCTCGACGCCCGCGGACCGCTGCCAGTTGCGGGTGAAGTTGCGGTACCAGTTGATGCCGCCGGTGAAGCCCGTTCGCTCGAAGGTCTCCACGAACGCGGCCATCTCGTCCTTGGTCAGCAGGTCCGGGCGCGGATCGACCGCAGGGTCGTACATCTGCAGCATCTTGATCAGGGCGAAGGTAGCCTCCGGCGGCGCGTCTTCCGGCTTGCCCGAGAAATTGCCGGAAAGGCCGCCGCTGGCCGCCGGGGTCTCCGGCATCGGACGGCGCATGAAAAAGGCCATCGCCTTGGCGACGTCGCCGTCCAGCACCTTGTCGGCCTCGCCCGGTTTCTGGAAGTGTACGATGTACATGTCGTCGCCGAAGCGGTGGCGCATGATGGCGATGGGATCGGCCGACGCGCGCACCATGAAGGGCGTATTCAGGCCGATGACGCCAGCCACCCGGTCCGGATGCAGCAGCGGCATCTGCCACACGATGATGCCGCCCCAGTCGTGGCCGCAGAAGATCGCCTTTTCGACGCCCAGGTGATCCAGCAGGCCGACCAGATCGCCGGTGAGGTGGTCGATGTCATAGTCGGTCACGGCCTCGGGCCGGGAGGTCAGGCCATAGCCGCGCTGGTCCGGCGCGATCACCCAGCGCCCGGCCTCGCCCAACGCCTTGATCTGGTGGCGCCATGAAAAGGCCAGTTCCGGGAAGCCGTGGCACAGGATGATGGGTACGCCCTGACCGCGAGGCCCGGCCTCGTAATAGGCCATCTCGATGCCGTTCACCTTGGCGCGTTGCACTGGCGGCATCTGGGTTTCAAGCGCGGACATGTGGTTCTCCCTCATCCCCACGAGCATTGCAGCAAATCGTCGCGCGCTGGAACGAGGAAGACAGCGGCGGTTGAGCCGTTAAGAAGGGCGCATGTCCACCGCGCCGCCGTCCGAACGCACGCCCTGGGGCTTTGTGGTGCTGCTGGGTTCGCTTACCGCCATGGGCCCGCTGGCCATCGACATGTATCTGCCGAGCCTGCCGGCCATCGGGACCGACCTGCATGCATCTGCCGGCCAGACCCAGGCTACAGTTTCGGCCTTCCTCGCCGGCATGGGCCTCGGCCAGTTCTTCTATGGTCCGGCCTCCGACCGGCTGGGACGTCGGATGCCGATCCTGTTCGGGATCGGGGTCTATGTCGCCGCTTCGATCGCGTGCGCGCTCGCGGTGTCGCCGGAAATGCTGATCGGAAGCCGGTTCGTCCAGGCGCTCGGCGCCTGCGCCGGCGGCGTGGTGTCCCGGGCCGTCGTGCGCGACAGGTTCGGCCATACCGACACGGCCCGGATGCTCAGCCTGCTCATGCTGATCATGGGCCTGGCGCCTATTCTCGCTCCGCTGCTCGGCGGAACGCTGCTGGGCTTCGGAGGCTGGCGGCTGAATTTCTGGTTCATGACCGCCTTTGGCGTCGCGGTGGGCCTGGCCGCCCTTGTCCGCCTGCGGGAATCCCGCTCGGCGGAGACCACCGCCCACGCGCGCACCGAGAACCCGCTGCAGGCCTACGCCGCGCTGGTGCGCGAGCCGCAGCTGATGGGCTACGCCCTGGCCGGCGCCCTGAATGGCGCGACGCTTTTCACCTACATCGCCTCATCGCCGGAACTGCTGATCAAGACCTACGGCATCTCGCCCGCGTCCTTCGGACTGGTCTTCGGAATCAACGCGGTCGGGATCATCGGCGGCGGCCAGGTGAACCGCTACCTCCTGCGTCGCTGGCTGCCGGAACAGATCCTGGCGCGCTCCAGCGTGATCGCCGTGATCTTCGCCGCCCTGATGAGCCTGGCCGCCGTGACCGGGTTCGGAGAGCGCTGGACCGTCCTGCCGCTGCTGTTCTTGGTGTTCACCTCGCTGGGGTTCATCCAGGGCAACACCATGGCCGGCGCACTCAATGTCGATCCGCGCCGGGCGGGCTCGATTTCGGCCCTGCTGGGCGGGGTTTCATTCGTGATGGGGGCCGTGGCCTCGGCGCTGGCGGGCGTGCTGCACGACGGCACGCCGCGGCCGATGGCCCTGGTGATGCTCGTCGCGCTGGTGGGCTCAGCGCTGGCGCTGCGGTTCCTGGCGCTGCCTCAGCGCTTGCGGCGGGATGCGATGATGTAGCCCTCGATGCCGAAGACCAGCACCAGCGGCGCGAGCGCGCCCAGCCAGCCGGCGATGTCATAGCCGAACCGTGCGCTGACATACATCAGCACCACCACGCTCTGGACCATGCCGATCAGGCCAGCGCCGCGGACCCTGGCGCCGCGCTCGTAGCCAATGCGGAACATCCACCGCGACACGATCCACACGGCGGTCGCGGCCAGCACAGCGCGCATCTGGCCGCCGTCGGCGCAATAGGTGGCGAGGCCCAGGAGACTTGGGATGAACAGCAGCAACTGTTCCATGGTGTGCTGCAGGAACCTGACCTCGAAGCGGCGGCTGGAATGGCCGGTCACCAGATCCACGTCCGACGCACCAAAGCGCTTGTGGGCCACAGCCTCGATGGCGGGCAGAAAGCAGAGCATGACCACGACGCAGACACAGCGCCACGCGAACGCATTGCGGGCGGCGGCCTCCTCGAGATTGGCCATGGGCGGGACCAGCCAGTAGATTCCACCCCAGATCAGGCCGGCCAGCGGCAGTGCAAAAAGCACGCCCCGAACCATGATCCAGCGCTGGTAACGGACACCCTCGTCCCTCGGCAGCGTCGTTTGCATGCGGAACATGCGCTAACCCCCGTCCACACCCGCTGCCGCCCAAGCTAGCACGGCCCAGCCCGTAAGAAAGCATAGCCCGCCAATCGGGGTGATTGCGCCCAGGATGTGCGGCGCACCAAGAGCCATGGCCCAAAGCGAGCCTGAAAAGAGGGCGACGCCCGCCAGCAGCACAGGGGCTGCGAACCGCGCGCGGCGGCTGGGCAGGCTGGCCGCGGCGAACACAGCCAGCACATGGACGAAGCCGTAGAGGGCGCCGGTGCGAAGCCACTCCTGTGCCTTGGGATCGGTGACGCCATGAGCGCCGAAAGCGCCGAAGGCCACGCAGAGAAAACCGCCGACAGCGGCGGCGATCAGCCACGGTCGCATCGGGTTCAGCCCCATACCTGCGGCCTCCGCGCCGCCCAGGGCGCTTCCTTCTCCAGCTGCCCGGCCAGGCGGAAGAGGGTGGCCTCGTCCGCAAACTTCGACGTGAACATCATGCCGATCGGCAGGCCGGCGGCGTCCGTCTCCAGCGGCAGCGACAGCGACGGCTGGCCGGAGAAATTGAAGGGCGGCGTGAAGGGGAAGGTGCGTCCCTGCCGGCGGTTCACTTCCTTCGGCTCAAGATTCACCGGATCGATGAAACCGATCTGCGGCACCGGCGTGCCCAGCACCGGCGTCAGGTAGACGTCGATGTCCTCGAAGAAGGCGAGCGTGCCGCGGTTCAGCATGCGGATTTCCTGCATGGACCGCATGACATCGGCGCCGGTCTGGCGTCGGCCTGCTTTCAGCGAGGCCCAGGTCAGGGGCTCCAGCTCGTCGGGTTCCGGTTCGCGGCCGACCTGGTCGATCAGGCGCGCCATGCCGGCGGCGAAGTTGGCGGCGGCCGAGGGGCCCCGCGCGGCGAAGAGGGCGCGATAGTCGATCCCCATGCCTTTCTCGAAGACCTCGTGGCCCAGGCCCTTCAGCAGCGCAGCGGTGCGTTCCAGCGCGGCCTGGATCTCCGGCTCGATCGGCCGGCCCGACGGGGTTTCCGAAGACCACGCGATGCGCAGGCGTCCGGGCGAGCGAGAAACCTCGTCCAGATACGGTCCGGCCTGCGGCGGGGCAGGGTAGGGCGCGCCCGGCTCCGGGCGGCCGGTGGCGTCCAGCATGGCCGCCGAGTCGCGCACCGTGCGGGTGACCACATGGTCGACCACATTGCCCATGGCGTAATCATAACCGTCCGGCAGGTTGGTCACTCGATCGCGGGTGACCTTGAGGCCGACCAGGCCGCAGCAGGCGGCCGGGATGCGGATCGAGCCCAGGCCGTCCGAGGCGTGCGCCATCGGCACGATGCCCGCCGCCACCGCCGAAGCCGAGCCGCCCGATGAACCGCCGGCGATATGGTTGGGGTTCCACGGGTTGCGGCAGGGGCCAAGCTGGGCGCTCTCCGTCGTGCCGGTGATACCGTATTCCGGGGTGTTGGTCTTGCCGAGTGGCACCACGCCCGCCTCGCGGTACCGGCGCGTTAGGCCGCCGTCCTCGGTGTCGACGATATTGCGGGCGAACCGGCTGCCTGACGTCCGCGGCCAGCCGGCGACGGGCATTGCCAGGTCCTTGATCAGGAATGGCACGCCGCGGAAGGGGCCTTCCGGCAGGTCCCCGGCAGCCCGGCGGCGGGCGTCGTCGTAACCCTTGTAGACCACCGCGTTGAGGATCGGGTTGTGTCGCTCGATCCGCGCGATTGCAGCTTCCACGAGTTCAGAGGGCGTGACGGCGCGCTTGGCCACCAGCTCCGCCAGGCCAAGGCCGTCGTAGTCCGCGTAGTCGGGCATTCCCATGATGTTTATCGTGTTCCGCCAGATGTGAGGAAGGCCAGTTTCGGGACCGGCCCCAGGGTAGGGGATTGCCGCTTCAGCGCTCCGAACGCGCCTTCGGCGGCGTTCAATGCATCGGTGATGTCGCCATCGGTCATGGCCGCGCAGAGGAACATGTTGTGCCAGGGGTGCACATAGATCCCGCGCTCCAGCATGCCGCTGGCGAAGCAGAAGCCCTTCCGCAGGTCCGGGTCGTCGTCGAACAGGAAGAGCGGCATGGTCACCGGGCCGGTCTGGCGCAGCGAGAACCCGGCGGCCCGGGCGCGCTCGTCGAGGCCCGCGCGCAGGCGATCGCCCATGGCGGTGATCCGCTCCAGGTAGTCGGTATCGCGCACCAGGCAGAGCGTCTCCAGCGCCGCGGCCATCGGCGCGGCCTGATACCAGAAGGAGCCGGTGACATAGATCGCCGAGGCGGCCTTCCTGGCCTTGTCATTGCCCAGCAGAGCCGAGAGCCCGTGGCCGTTGGCGATGCACTTGCCCCAGGTAGAGAGGTCCGGCTGAACGCCGATCTTTGTCCAGGAGCAGTCGCGGGCGAGGCGCAGCCCAGCGCGCACGTCGTCGACCACCAGCAGGGCGCCGGTGGCGTCGCAAAGCTCGCGGGCGCGCCGCGCGTAGGCGAGCTCCGGCTCGGCCTGGTCGATGAAGGCGTCGTGCTTGATCGGAGCGGCGAAGATGCAGGCGAGGTCGTCGCCGGCCTCGGCTACCGCGGCTTCCAGGCTGGCGACGTCGTTGTAGTCGCAGAAAATCTGGTTCGCGCGGTCGCTGTCGATGGTGCCAGCAGGCCGCGGCACGCACCAGGGGGCCGCGCCGTGATAGGCGCCCTTGGCCCGCACGACGATCCGCTTGCGGGTGTGGGCGCGCGCGGCGGTCAACGCCATGGTGGTGGCGTCCGTGCCGTTCTTGCAGAAGATCGCCCAGTCGGCGTGGGTGACCATGCCCACGAACGCCTCGGCCAGCTCCACGATCAGGGCTGTCGGGCCGGTGAGCGTGTCGCCCAGGCCCAGCTGGCGCACGTAGGCCGCGTCGATCTGCGGGTTGGCGTAGCCGAACAGGTTCGGCCCGTAGGCGCACATCAGGTCGAGATAGCGCCGGCCGTCGACGTCCCAGATGTGGGCGCCTTCGCCGCGCTCGAAGAACTGCGGATAGTCGTCGGGCAGCAGGCCTGTGGACTGGTGGCCGTACATGCCGCCGGGGATCACCGCCTCGGCGCGGGCGCGCAGCTCGCGGTCTCGACTGTTAGTGGTGCGGTCCATCGTCCGGCCCTCCCTTATCGCTGATCAGACATTACGCGCACGCGCCGCCCGGGCAACCGCGACTCCGTGTAAGGCTCGCCGATCATGAGCCTGCCCGTCCGCCTCGGTCTGTTTTACGCGGCGATCTTCATCGGGACGGGGGTGAGTTCGCCCTACCTGCCGGTGTGGTTCGCCGACCACGGGATGTCGGGCGCTCAGATCGGATTGATTCTCTCTCTGCCCATGCTGGCGCGCGCCTTCACCGCGCCGCTGCTGGCGATCTGGGCCGACAGCTTCAGACTCCGCCGAACCGCCCTGGCCTTCCTCGCCGTGGCGGTGACGGTCGCCTACGCCCTGATGGCGCTGCCGGGCGGTTTCACCTGGTGGATGGTGACCTGGTTCGCGGCGTCCTCGATGTTCTCGACACTCTCGCCGCTGCACGACGTCATCGTGCTCCGGCGCGCGCGCCTGGATGGGTTCAATTTCGGCTGGCCCCGCGGAATCGGGTCGGCGGCGTTCATCGTCGGCAATCTGGGCATGGGCGCGCTGCTGACCCGGAATTCGTCCGACCTGGTGCTGGTCTGGATGGGGGCGGCGGTGGCGGCGACAGCGCTCGCCGCACGTTTCCTGCTGCCGCCCGATCCCGTGCACGACGAGGCCGACGCCGCCCCGCTGTCGGACCGGGTGGCGGGGCTTGGCGGCCTGTTGCGCGACCCGGTGTTCATGACCGCCGTGGTTTCGGCTGGCCTCATCCAGTCGGCGCACGCCTTCTACTACGGCTTTTCGACCCTGGCCTGGAAACAGCAGGGCATCCCGGCCTCCATGACCGGCGTCCTCTGGGCCGTGGGGGTCACGGTTGAGGTCGCGTTCATGTGGTTCATGGAGCCTTGGCGGCGCCGAGTCGGGCCGCGCAACCTGCTGGTTCTGGGCGGTGCGGCCTCGGTGGTGCGCTGGACCGCCATGGCGTTCTCGCCGCCGCTCTGGATGCTGTTCCCGCTACAGGCGCTGCACGCCCTGAGCTACGCGGCCACATTCCTGGCTTCGCTGCAGTTGGTGGAGGGGTTGTCGACCTCGCGCAACGCCTCGAGCGCCCAGGCGCTGAATTCGGCGCTCTCCGGCGGGGTGCTGAGCGGCCTGGCGACCATGGCGGCGGGCTGGCTCTTCGACAACACAGGTCCGCACGGCTACCTGCTGATGTCGCTCATGTCGGCGGCTGGCTTGGCTGGCGCCGTCAGGCTCTACGCCACGGGCCGTCTCGACGCCTGAGCATGGCGCTTGGCGGACGCAACGGCGCCCTGCCTTAGTGGTCCTCAAAATACGGGAAGACAGCCATGCGCACGCTTAGCGTTTCCGAGCCCTGGGGCTTCGATCAGATCAAGGTGGTCGAGGCGCCAGACCCTGTGCCGGGCCCCGGCGAGGTGCTGGTGCGGATGCGCGCGGTCTCGCTGAACTACCGCGATATGCTGATGGTTATGGGCATGTACGCCCGTGGCCCCGCGCAGTCGGGCGGGCCGATCACCCCCTTCTCCGACGGTTGCGGCATTGTCGAGGCGGTGGGCCCGGGCGTGACACGGGTGAAGCCGGGCGATCGGGTGGCGACGCTGTTCTTCCAGGCCTGGGGCGCCGGCCCGCCGACCCTGGAGAAGCTGTCCTCGGCGCTGGGCTTCCCGATTCCCGGCGCGGGTACGGAACTGGGCGTCTTCAGCCAGTACGGCGTCTCCAGGGTCCCTGAGTTCCTGACCGATCAGCAGGTGGCGACCTTGCCCTGCGCGGCGCTGACCGCCTGGCGGGCGCTGTTCGAGGACGGGAACCTCCAGCCTGGCGAAACTGTGGTGCTGCAGGGGACCGGCGGGGTCTCGATCTTTGGCCTGCAGTTCGCCCACGCCGCGGGCTATCGCACCGTGATCACCTCGTCGTCGGACGACAAGCTGGCCAGAGCCAAAACCCTGGGCGCGGACGTGAGCGTCAACTACCGCGAAGTCCCGGAGTGGGGGAAGGCGGTCCGCGACGCCACCGGTGGCGTCGGCGCGGACCTGATCATCGAGGTCGGCGGCGGCGGAACCATCGAGCAGTCGATGCGGGCGATCAAGATCGGCGGCCACATTGCTATCGTTGGGGTCGTCGCGGGGATGGGTGGGAACTTCAACCCAGCCTCGCTGATCGGCAACTCGGCCAAGCTGCAGGGCCTCTCGGTGGGTTCGCGCGAGATGTTCGAGGCCATGTGCCGGGCGATTGATCTGCACCGCATCCAGCCCGTCGTGGACAAGGTCTTCCCCTGGACCGAAGTCGCTTCGGCCTTCGCCGCCATGCAGGGCGGACAGCATTTCGGGAAGATCGTGTTGCAGTTCTGATCGGCGTAGGATGGCCAAAACAGCGAGGATCGCCATGAAGACCAACGGCATCAACCATCTGGCGCTTGTCTGCCGCGACATGGCCGAGACGGTGAAATTCTACACCCAGGCGCTGGGCATGCCGCTGGTGAAGACCGTCGGACTGCCGGACGGCGGTCAGCATTTCTTCTTCGACTGCGGCGGCGGCTCGCTGTTGGCCTTCTTCTGGTGGCCAGACGCGCCCCCAGCAGCCCCTGGCATCGCCTCGGTCAAGGCCTTCCCGATGGAGCCCAAGACAGCCGTCGGCTCGATGAACCACGTAGCGTTCGACCTGGACGAGAGCGAGCTGGAGGGGTCTATCACCCGCCTTCAGGCCGCCGGCGTGCAGGTGTCGGTGCCGGTGGTGGTGAACCACGACGACAGCCCGATGGGCGTGGCGCAGGCCATGCACGACGGCGTCTGGGTGCGCTCGGTCTACTTCCGCGATCCCAACGGCATCATGCTGGAATACGCCGCCGTGCTGCGGGACTTCCGGCCCGATGACGTCGCCCACCAGCCCGCCCGCGCGGTCGAGCGCGCGGACGCCTAGATTACCGGGTCGAACGCGCCGCCTTCCAGCCAGGCGAAGATGTGCTCGGCGGCCTCGTCAGCGGACATGGCGGTGGTGTCGATGCGGATCTCGGGGTCTTCGGGCGCCTCGTAGGGCGACGAGATGCCGGTGAAGTTCTTGAGTTCGCCGGCGCGGGCCTTGGCGTAGAGGCCCTTCACGTCGCGCCGTTCGGCTTCGGCCAGCGGTGTGTCGACGAACACCTCGACGAATTCCCGCTCGCCAAGCAGCTCACGGGCCATCCGCCGTTCAGCGCGGAAGGGCGAGATGAACGAGACCAGCACGATCAGCCCGGCGTCGACCATCAGCTTTGCCACCTCGGCGACCCGGCGGATGTTCTCCACGCGGTCTTCCTCGGTGAAGCCCAGGTCCTTGTTCAGGCCGTGGCGGACGTTGTCGCCGTCCAGCAGGTAGGTGTGGCGGCCTTCCACATGCAGCCGCTTTTCCACGAGGTTGGCGATGGTGGACTTTCCGGAGCCCGAAAGCCCGGTCAGCCAGACCACTCGGGCCTTCTGGCCCTTGGCCGCGGCGCGGGTCTGCTTGTCCACGTCCATCGCCTGCCAGTGGATGTTCTGGCTGCGTCGGAGCGCGAAGTGCAGCATGCCCGCGCCCACGGTGCGGTTGGTGATCCGGTCGATCAGAATGAAGCCGCCAAGGTCCTTGTTCTCGGCGTAGGGATCGAAGGCGAGCGGGGCGTCGGTCGAGAGGTTGCAGACGCCGATCTCGTTGAGCTCCAGCCGCGTGGCGGCCAGTCGTTCCAGCGAGTTCACATTGACCTTGTACTTGGGCTCGCTGATCTGGGCCGCGACAACGCGCGCGCCGATTTTCATCAGATAGGGTCGGCCAGGCAGCATCGGCTCGTCATCGAACCACACCAGCGTCGCCTCGAACTGGTCGGCGACGGCGGGCGGGTTGGCTGCGGCGGCCAGGATGTCGCCGCGGCTGACGTCGATCTCATCCTTCAGGGTCAGCGTCACGGACTGGCCGGCGACAGCCTCGTCGAGGTCGCCGGTGAGGGTGACGATGCGGCCGACCGTGCTCTCGCGGCTGGAGGGCAGGACCTTCAGCCTGTCCCCGGGCCGCACGACACCGGATGCGATGAGTCCGGAAAAGCCCCGGAAGTCGAGATTTGGACGGTTCACCCACTGGACCGGCATCCGGAACGGCTTGCCCCGCAGGTCATCCTCGACCGGCGCTTCCTCCAGCCAGCGCAACAGCGCCGGGCCATCGTACCAAGGTGATTTTTCCGAGGTCTCGGTGATGTTCTCACCCTTCAGCGCCGACATCGGGATGGCCGTGAACTCGGTGATTCCGATCTGGGTTGCGAAGGCGCGGTACTCGGCAAGGATCTCGGCGAACCGCGCCTGGCTCCAGTCCACCAGGTCCATCTTGTTGATCGCCAGCACGACGTGGCGGATGCCCAGCAGCTTCACGAGATAGCTGTGGCGGCGGGTCTGGGTCAGGACGCCCTTGCGCGCGTCGATCAGGATCACGGCGGCGTCGGCGGTCGAGGCGCCGGTCACCATGTTACGGGTGTACTGCTCGTGGCCGGGCGTGTCGGCGACGATGAATTTGCGCTTGTCGGTGGAGAAGAAGCGGTAGGCGACATCGATGGTGATGCCCTGCTCGCGCTCGGCGGCAAGGCCGTCCACCAGCAGGGCGAAGTCGATGTCGCCGCCCTGCGTGCCGACCTTCTTCGAATCGGCTTCCAGCGCGGCCAACTGGTCCTCGAAGATCATCTTCGAATCGTAGAGCAGGCGGCCGATCAGGGTCGATTTCCCGTCGTCCACCGAGCCGCAGGTCAGGAACCGCAGCAGCGACTTGTTCTGGTGCTGCTCGAGATAGGCCTCGATGTCCTCGGAGATCAGGTCCGAGACGTTCATTTCGAATTTGGCGGCGGCCACTAGAAGTAGCCCTCCTGCTTTTTCTTTTCCATCGACGCGCCCTGATCGTGGTCGATGACCCGCCCCTGACGCTCCGATGTCGTGGCCAGAAGCATCTCCTGGATGATCTCGGGCAGGGTAGCGGCCGTGCTCTCGACGGCCCCGGTGAGGGGGTAGCATCCCTGGGTGCGGAACCGGATGGAGCGCATCTGGGGTTTTTCGCCGGGCAACAGCCGCATCCGGTCGTCATCGACCATGATCAGGTTGCCGTCCCGCTCAACCACCGGTCGTTCCGCCGCGAAGTAGAGCGGCACGATGGGGATGTCTTCCAGGTAGATGTATTGCCAGATGTCGAGCTCGGTCCAGTTGGAGATCGGGAAGGCGCGGAAGTTCTCCCCGGGACCTTTGCGGGTGTTGTAGAGCCGCCAGAGTTCCGGGCGCTGCAGCTTGGGGTCCCAGCGGTGCTGGGCCGAGCGGAACGAAAGGATCCGTTCCTTGGCGCGGGATTTCTCCTCGTCGCGCCGACCGCCGCCGAAGGCCGCGTCGAAGCCGTGTTTGTCGATGGCCTGCTTAAGCCCTTCGGTCTTCCACATGTCGGTGTGCAGCGAGCCGTGGTCGAAGGGGTTGATGCCGCGCGCCTGCGCCTCAGGGTTCTTGTGGACAATCAGCTCCATGCCGCTCTCGCGCGCCATCCGCTCGCGCATCTCGTACATGGCGCGGAATTTCCAGGTCGTGTCGACGTGGAGCAGCGGGAAGGGCGGCTTGGACGGGTAGAACGCCTTCTGCGCCAGACGCAGCATCACGGCCGAGTCCTTGCCGATGGAATAGAGCATCACCGGGTTCTCACACTCCGCCACGACCTCGCGGAAGATGTGGATGCTCTCGGCCTCCAGGCGCTGCAGATGGGTGAGCATGGAAGGTGGGACGCCAGCCTTGTTCGTGACGGAGGAGGGCGCAACGGCGGCGTCCATGAGCGAACCTTACAGCAAACAGGCGAAAAACAGCCCCGCCGCGGCGCGCGGCGGCCTGTCGGCCCATGGGCGTTACCTAGAGAGCGTGCGGCGCCCGGGCAAGGCGCGGCGCCCCCAGGAATTCTCTCGGCGGATGCAGGGTATGTGGCTGGGCCGGCGCTTAGGCGGCCCGGGAGGACGACGGCTGGATCGGCGCGCCCTCGGCGATGATCTCTTCTAGCTGCGCGCGAAGCTTGCGGCCGGCCTCGGTGAGATGGATCGTCTTGCCGCGCGGCGTCTGGGTGACCTCGATGAGGCCGAGCGCTGGCGACA
>JBBREC010000081.1:0-16013 GCA_038203295.1 Caulobacterales bacterium | reverse complement strand
GCCGGAGGTCTCGCCGACGTCATCATCCTTCTCGCCCAGCTTGGCCAGGACTGCCTGGGCGACCAGCAGGTCGAAGTTGGCGCCCGCGAGGTCCGCGCGATCGACCTTGGCCGGGTCCACGTAGACCGGCACGCTCATCTGGTAGTCGATGAAGGTGGTGTAGCCCTGCAGCACTATCCGGCCGAGCAGGATGGCCAGAATGCTCAGCGGCAGCACGATAGCGAGACGCCCATAGAGCTTGAAGCGGCCTTCCTGCGCATGGCGCGCCTTGAGGCGCGCCTGAACGGCGTCACGAAGCGCTGGCTTGGAGCCGACTGTGGGGAGGACCTGATCAGTCATAGGCTTCCCGGTATTTCTGCACGATCCGCAGGGCGATGATGTTCAGCGCCAGTGTGACGGCGAACAGCGTCAGCCCGAGGCCGAAAGCCGAGAGGGTCTTGGGACTGTCGAACTCCTGGTCGCCGGTCAGCAGGGTGACGATCTGCACGGTGACCGTGGTTACGGTGTCCAGAGGGTTGAGCGTGGTCTTGGCCTGGAGGCCGGCCGCCATGGTGACAATCATGGTCTCGCCCACCGCCCGCGACACCGCCAGCAGCAGGGCAGCCATGATCCCCGGGAGCGCGGCGGGCAGCACCACCCGCTTCACAGTCTCAGACTTGGTCGCCCCCATCGCCAGGCTGCCGTCGCGCAACGACTGGGGCACCGAATTCAGAATGTCGTCAGAGAGCGAGGAGACGAACGGGATCAGCATGATCCCCATCACCGCCCCGGCCACCAGCGCCATCTGGTTCTGCACATGCAGGAGGTATTGCCCCAGACCGTCCAGCGGTCCGCCGACCATCGTCGCGCCCAGCGCGTTGAAGCCGCTGCGGAACAGCGGCCCGACGGTCAGGGCGGCGAAGAAGCCATAAACCACGGTCGGCACCCCGGCGAGAATCTCCAGCAGCGGCTTGACCACCGCCCGCGTCCAACCGCTGGCGTATTCCGAGAGGTAGATCGCCGAGTAGAGGCCGATTGGCGCGGCCACCGCCATGGCGATCAGCATGACCAGGAAAGTACCGGCGAACAGCGGCACAGCGCCGAACGCGCCCTTCGAGGCGATCTGGTCGGCGCGCATCGCGATCTGCGGATCCCATTCGGTCCCGAACAGGAAGTCGATCGGCGGAATGACCTGGAAAAAGCGCCAGCTCTCGTAGGCCAGCGAGGCGACGATGCCTAGGGTGGTCAGCACGGCCACCACCGAGCAGGCGATGAACAGCGCCGCCGTCCATCCCTCGACCCGGTTACGGGCGCGGAAGTCAGGGACGAGGCGGCGATAGGAGATCAGGAAGCCGCCGATGGACAGCACCGCGGCCAGGGCCAGGGCGCCGTAGGTGAAGGCGAGCTGCAACCGCCCGGCCTCGGCCGCCTTGGCCTTGAGCGCGGCGTCCAGCGGCGGGGCATAGAGCGTTTCGCTGCGCTGATTGCCGTGCGCCAGGGCGCGGGCGTCGTCGTAGAAAACGTTGCGGTCCTGGGCGGTCATGGCGCCGACAGCGGCCGGCGCGTCGGCGCGCAACAGCGCCCCCTCGATGCGGCTCGAGAAGCCCACGTGCAGGACGATCAGGAGGGCGGCCGGGACCGCCGTCCACAGCATCACATAGGCGCCATGGTAGCCGGGGCGCGAATGGGCCGTCACGCTCCGCGCCAGCCGGCGACGGCCAAGGACGAAGGTCCCTGCCGAGAAGAGCGCGAGCGCGACGAGCGCGACCCAGGTCAGCATACGATGGTCTCGAAACGACAGGCAGGGCTTGAGCGCCCGGCGGAGCCCGGAGACCCTGCCCGCCGGATGCAGCCCCTATGCAACGGTCTTATGACAGTTTCGCGACAGGGCCGGCCCGTAAAGGGAAATAGACCGTGAAGGTGGTGCCCTGTCCGGCGGCGCTCTCCACCATCAGGCCGCCGCGGTGGCGGTTGGCGATGTGCTTGACGATGGCCAGGCCCAGGCCCGTCCCTTCCCGCTCGCCGCTCTTCTGGCCCTCGACCCGATAGAATCGCTCGGTGAGCCTGGGCAGGTGCTCGCGGGCCATGCCCGCGCCCTCGTCGCTGACCCGCAGGACCGCATAGGTCCCCTCGGCGTGATCCGGCGTCAGCAGCGACAGGCGCGCCGCTTCTGTCCGCTCTGCCGTCGCGGCCTGCAACGCCGTCAGGCCCACCTCCAGCGTGACCCGGATCACCCCGCCCTGCCGGGAATACTTCAGCGCGTTGTCGATCAGATTCTGCGCCACCTGCACGATCTGGTCGCGGTCGCCCGTGATAACCGCCAGGCCCCTGGCGGCCATCACCGGCGCGAGGGTCACGCCCCGCGCCTTAGCCATGGGGACGGCGGCGTCCACCGCGTCCATCACCGCCAGCGCCAGGTCGACCTCGTGCTCCGGCGCAACATGCTCGTTCAGCTCGATACGGCTCAGCGACATCAGGTCGTCGATCAGCCGGCGCATCCGTTCGGCCTGGGTCTGCATGATGCCGAGGAACTTCTCGCGCGCGCCTTCGTCCTGGCGGGCATGGCCGCGCAAGGTCTCGATGAAGCCTGACAGCGAGGCCAGCGGGGTGCGCAGCTCATGGCTGGCGTTGGCCAGGAAGTCGACGCGCGTCCGCTCGACCCGCCGCAACTCGGTCTCGTCGCGAAAGGCGAGCAGCGCCATCCGCACGCCGTCCGACGCCTCGGCCAGGGGACGGGCCTGTACGCGCATGACACGGGCCTGGGCGCCGGCGATTTCGTAGAGGCACTCCGCCGGGATGCCGCCGAACAGGGCCTCATCGGCCGCCTCCAGCACCTGCGGGTCGCGGATGGCGGAGACCAGCAGCCCCTGCGCCTGATCCATCCGCAGCAGCTCGCGCGCCGCGGTGTTGGCGAAGATGTAGCGCCGGCCGGTGAAGTCATCGGGGTCGCCGCCGCACACCACAAGGATCGGGTCTGGCAGGCTGTTCACAAGGCCCGCGTAGTCGGGGGAGATCGCCGATTCCGAGGGATCGGCGGCCGCCTCGACGGCCTTGCGCACCCTGCGCCGGGCGAACAGACCGCCCACGGCGGCGGCCAGCGCTGCGAACGACCACGTCGGCCGGGGGGTGCTTGCCAGGGGTTGCGGAAGCGACAGTTGCGATTCTCCGTTGGTTGCAGCCTAGCATCCGCACGGATGTGACGCGCAGATGACAGCGGTCACCCCATCTGGTTGTGGAACTCTACCTTGGCCATATTCGTTGTTTGAGGTCACCCGGGGCGTAGCCGCAGCATGGAAAGCCATCAGGACGCGCGCATACGCGAGCTCGAGACGGCGCTCGCCAGCCGGACCGCGCAGCTGCGTGAAGTCGACCATCGGGTAAAGAACAACCTGCAGCTCATCTCATCGCTGATGCTGCTGCAGAGCCGTCGCATGACCGACGAGACGGCCCGTCGGGCGCTCAAGACCATGCTGGAGCGCGTGGGCGCGGTGGGTATGGTCCACCGCCGCATGTTCCAGGGCGAGAACACCCATCAGTTCGAGGTCGCAGACTTCGTCCGCGATCTTGTGGGCGACCTGGCGTTGGCCGCCGGGCGCGACGACGTCGAGATTCACCTGGATCTCGAGCCCGTCACTATCCCCGCCTCGGCTGCAGCGCCCTTCGCCCTGGTGCTGAACGAACTGGTGGGCAACGCGCTGAAACACGCCTTCGCTGAGGGCGAGGGGGGCGTGATCGCCATCAGCGTCGCCAGGATCGACGGCCTGTGTGTCCTCACCGTCTCTGACGCCGGTCGCGGGATGGGCGGCGCGCCAAAGGCCTTCGGCCTGACCATCGTGGGGCTGCTCTGCCAGCAGCTTCGCGCCAGTCTCGAGATCACGTCCGCTGAGCCTGGCGTCCGCGTCGTAGTCCGCGTGCCGACCACTCAGGCCTAGACCTTGTCCTAGATCGCCAACATCGGCGGGACAGCCGCGGCGCCCTGCTCGATGACCAGCTTCGTTCCGCAGATTGTGAAGATCTCCAGGGAGCGCGCCCCCTCCTCCGTCCCCCTGCGCATATACCTCGTCACAGTCAGCGGCTTCGTGCTGTGGATCGTGTACGGGGTGCTCACCGGAAGCTGGCCGGTCGCGGCTTCATTCATCGTCTATCTGGCGATGTCGGCCGCGGTCCTGGCGCTGAAATGGAGCTTCAGGCGTCACGCCTGACCTAGCCAGCACCCGCTGACCGCCTTATGGCTCGTCCCGGTTCACCGCCCCTGGGGCGGTGGTTGCGGATGGAAGCATGAACGAGCGGTTGGCCGCGGCCCAGGCGGCGCTGAATTCGGGTCGGGCCGCCGACGCGATCGAGAATCTGGTGGCCGCGATCGAGGCCGACCCCGCGCGGACCGTGCAGGTCTATCGCGCGCTTCTCATTCAACTCTATCAGACCGGCAGGTACGAAGAGGGCGACCGCTGGGGCACCGCGGCGGTGGCGCGCTTCCCGCGCGACTACGACCTCTGGAACACCCTTGGCGTCGTGCGGCGCCGGATGAAGCGCTACCCTGAGGCGCTGAAGGCGCTCGACCAGGCCATCAAGCTCCAGCCAGCCACCCAGGCCGCCTACAGCAACCGCGGCAACATCCTGCTGGACACCGGGGATTTCGTGCGCGCCGAGCAGGTGTTCGGCAAGCTCGCACGCCAGGATCCGCGCAACTGGGACTATCAGCGCCAGCTCGGCCGCTCGCTGCTGGGTCAGCGCAAGCGCGACGCGGCCTTCGTGCGCCTGCGGCAGGCCGTAGCGATCAAGAAGGACGCGATCGACGCCTGGCTCGACATGATCGGCACGCTGAATGACGACCTGATGAGTCAGGAAGCCGAGGAGCTGGTCGAAAAGGCGCTGGCAGCCAATCCGGACAATTCACGGCTGCTGGAAGCCAAGGTCACGGTGATCCGGCGATCCGGCCAGCTGCGCCGCGCCGAAGCCTATCTGCTCAGCCTCTTGCCGCAGCACGACGCCGCCCCCTGGTTACACTACCAGCTGGGATCAGTGATCAGCGACTACGACCGGGACCGCGGCAACGTGCACATGCGCAAGGCCGTCGAACTCGATCCGGGCGCCCTCGACTACAAGATGGCGCTGATCGAGAGCCTGGAGCGCACGCGCACCGGCGACGAGGGCGCCAATATCGAGGAGGCTTACCAACTCGTCCGGCTGGCTATGGCGGACAGCGCCGAGGCCTTCACCGCGTCGCATCGTAAGGTCGCCTTCGAGGTGCTGATCCGGGTCGCCGCCTTCGACGAGATCCCGCGGCTCGGCACGATCGGCGAGCTGGGCCGCATGTGGGCCGAAAGCGGCAAGCACACCGCGCTGCTCAAGCTGCTCGGCCAGGTGCGCACCCATCAGGACCGGCTCGAGCTCCTGGAAGACCACCGCATCTGGGGTCGGGCGCAGGAGGCGCGGGCCGCCAGTCGGCCGATCAAGAGGCTCCCGCCGCGGGCGCGCGACGGCCGCATCCGGCTCGGGCTGATGTCGTCCGACCTCCGCCGGCACCCGGTCGGCTACTTCGCCCTGCCACTGTTCGAGCACATCGATAAGGAGCGGTTCGACGTCTACTGCTACTCGTACTACCAGGGTCAGATTGACCCCTTCCAGGAATTCATCACCCAGCAGGTGACGGCCTACCGCTGGAATCCGGACGTCAGCGCGCCCGACGCCGCGCAGATCATCGCCGACGACCAGCTCGACATGCTGATCGAGCTCGGCGGCTCGACCCACATGAACAAGCTTGAGGTAATGGCCTACCGGCCCGCGCCGCTTCAGGCGAGCTGGCTGGGCTACCCGCACTCCGCGGGCCTTTCGACCATCGACTACCTGGTGTGCGACGAATACACCGCCCCGCCGCATCGCGAGCTCCTGGTGGAAGAGCCGCTGATGATGCCGAAGAGCTGGATCGCGCTAGGCCGCATGGTGTTCTCCGACGCTCACCCGATCACCGAAGGCGTGCCGCAGGACCGCCAGGGCGGCGCGATCACCTTCGGCACGGCCAACAATCCGCACAAATACAATCCAGACATGTTCGAGGTGTGGGCCAGGGTGCTGTTGGCCACGCCGAACTCCCGGTTCATGTTCATCCGGCCCGAAGGCGGCACGGAGAGCTTCCGGCGCAACATCCGGGCGCAGTTTGAGGCCCATGGCGTCGACCCGGAACGCATCGCGTTCAACACCATCCGGGGCCGGCACATGCCGGAGTACAACAAGGTCGACATCACGCTGGACACCTTCCCGCTCACCGGCGGCACCACGACGACCGAAGCCTTGTGGATGGGCGTACCGGTGGTCAGCCTCATCGGCGAGGCGTTCTTCGAGCGGCTGAGCGCCTCGATCCTCCATAATGCCGGCGTGGGCGACCACGCCACCGAGGACAAGGACCGCTATGTCCAGATCGCCACCGAACTCGCCGCCGACCGCGCGCGGCGGCTGGAGCTGCGCGAGAGCCTGCGCGACATGATCAAGGCGGGTCCCCTGGGCCAGACCGAGCAGTTCGCCAAAGACTTCTACGACATGGTCGCGCGTACGGTGCAGCCCGCCTAGAGGCGGAAGTATTCCTGCAGCAGGTCGTCCGGTGTCGGACGGAAGCTGAGCTTGCCGCCCGTGTCCTGGAAGGCCATCTGGCCAGCCGGAACCCGCTGGTTGATCGCCCTCGCGCCCTGGCTCAGCACCGCGCCCGCCTCGACGACAGCCCGGCCGACCACGGCGCTGCCTGGATAGAGGATGACCCGATCGCCGATGACCGGGATGTCGGTCTTGTGCCGGCCAACGTTGACCCCCTGGTAGAGCACCAGGTGGTTCCCGTACGCTGCCTTGGCCAGCACGATGCCGACGCTGTGGCCGATGTAGAACACGTCGGGCATGACGATCTCATAGAAGAGGTCGATGCCGTTGAAGGCCTTGTTCATCAGGAACAGCCGCGTCGGCGCGCCGGTATCACCCGACCGGGTCCAGATGGTATTGCTAAGATAATACAGATAGATGCAGTGCTGTGAGGACTGCAGCACGTTGAACTGATCCGGCCGCCAGGGCGCGCAGGCGTTGATGCAGCGGTGCAGGCGCTCCAGCGTCTCGTCGAGGTGCGCGTCGACCAGTCCGCGAAACGCCGCCTCGCGCCCGTCCGGCACGATGTGGGCGCATTGGGCGACCGTGTAGGCGAGCAGGCTCTCGCGGGTGTGGTCGACGAGTTTCACGCGAGGCTCTCCAGATAGGCGCGGATAACTTCCTTCACCGGACGCACGGTGACGCCGTTTTTGGCGCGGGGGGAGACCTGGGCGTTGGGCGGGGGGGGTGGGCGGGCGTCACCGGTGAAGCTCACCTTCCAGCCCGCCGCCGCGAAGATTTCGGCGATGGCGGCGTTGGTCACCAGCTCCCCGCTGGCGACGTTGAAAATCGGGCCACGCCGCGTTGCGATGGCGATCATCGCCTCGACCACGTCGTCCAGGTGGATGTAGTCCCGCGCCACGTGTGGGCTGGACTGCAGGGTGATCTCCCGGGTCGCGCGGGCCTGGATCAGCCACTCCGACAGGAACCCCGGCGCGCCGTCCGACCAGTCGTAGACATTGGCGAGCCTTGCCACGGAGCCGCGTTCAAGTGACCTGGCGATCGTCAGGTTCTCACCAAGCGCTTTGGAGAGGTCGTAGACACGCCGCGGATCGGCGACGTCGAACACCAGGGGCTCGGTCTCGCTCACGGTAGGGCCGGGAAGTCCGTCGTACAGACGCGTCGACGAGGTGTAGACGAGCCGCTTAAAGCGATCGGCCCGCAGGACCTCGCTCAGCAGGCTGGCGTGGGCCTCCACGGCGTCGAACGGTCGCTTGTCGTAGTCGGCGGTGAGACCGGCGCAGTAGAAGACCGCGCCCAGGTCGCGCCGCAGGAGCTCGCCGTCCCCCCTGGCCGGCGCGTAGACCTCCCAGCCCGTCGCCGCCAACCGCGACGCCAGCCGGCTGCCGACAAAGCCGCCGGCGCCAATGACCGTGGCGAGGCCGCCGCTCAGCGTCCCCGCTCCCCGATGCGCCGGGCGGGCGCCCCGGCGTAGATCGCATAGGTCTCGACCTCCCCACGAACGACCGACCCCGCCGCGATCACGCAGCCATGCCGCAGGACTACGCCGTCCAGTAGCACCACGCCCGCGCCCAGCCAGACGTCGTCTTCCACTACGATGCCGCCCTTGGAAGGCTGGAAGCCCTGTAGGCGGATAGGTGTGTCGCGGTCGGCGATGGCGTGATTGGTGGGGGCGAAGGTGCAGTTGGCCGCCACCGCCACGCCGTTACCCATCCTCACCCCGTTGCCGGTGTAAATGACGGTCCCGGAGTTGATCGAGCAGTCCTCGCCGATCACCACGTCACCCATGCCGCCGGCCGGTTTGATCTTCACGAAGCTGTCGATCATCGTGCGCGCCCCGACCTGGATCAGGGTGCCGCGGGTCGAATCCTCGATGTCGGCCAGGGGCGAAATCTTCGCAGTCGGATCGATCTTCAGCATCAGCGCCTCACCCCTGGTCAGGATAGGCCGCGTCGCGGGGCGATATCAACGCAGGCGCCGCCGGCCACACAATGCCGAACGCCGGGTCGTCCCAGCGCACGCCAGCCCCGTGGCCCGGCTCGAACGCTGGGGCAATCTGGTAGAGGATATCGGTGTCCGGTTCCAGCGTCAGGAACCCGTGGGCGATGCCACCGCCGATCAGCAACGCCCGGCCGTTCTCGGCCGACAGCTCCGTTCCAGTCCATTGCCGCCAGGTCGGGCTGTCAGGCCTCAGGTCCACCGCAACATCGAACATCCGCCCCCGGACGGCCCGGACCAGCTTGGCCTCCGCATGCGGCGCCGACTGATAGTGCATCCCGCGCAGGGTCAGGGCGCGCGGATTGCGGGAGAGGCTGGTCTGGGCCGGCGCGAAGGGGTGGCCCGCGGCGGCGAAGTCATCCGGGCACTGCAGCCGCGCGAAGGCCCCGCGCTCATCGATGCGTGGCTCGATATCCACGACCGTCACGCCCGCGATCTTTGTGGGCGTGAAGCGCATCAGCGGAGGATCTGCACCTCTGGCGAGGCGATCACGAAGCGGCCGCCCCAGTCCCGGATCAGCGCCATCTGGCCGATGATCTCGTCCTTCAGGTTCCAGGGCATGATCACCAGGTCGTCGGGCTTCACCTCGGCGATCGCCGACGGCGCCAGGATCGGCACGTGGGCGCCTGGCAGGTACTTGCCCTGCTTGGCCGGATTGGCGTCGAAGGAGGCCACGATGTCGGCCGCCGTCGTCCCGCAGTAGTTGAGGAAGGTGTTGCCTTTGGCCGCCGCGCCATAGGCCGCCACTTTGCGGCCCTGCGCCTTGGCGTCGGCCAGATAGGCGCGGAAGCCGTCGCGCACGGCCTCGCACCGGGGCGTGAAGCCCGCATAGCCTTCGAGCCGGTCCAGCTTCGCCGCATGCTCGGCGGCGCGCAGGGCGCGCAAGCCTTGGGTCTCCTCATGGCCCGCGCCCAGGTGGCAGCAGAACAGCCTCAGCGACCCGCCGTGGGTGGCCAGGCGCTCCACATCGAAGGGCCGCAGGCCGTTGGCGGCCAGCACCTGTTCCACCGCCACCAGCGACAGGTAGGAATAGTGCTCGTGATAGATCGTATCGAACTGCACCAGCTCGATCAGCTTCAGCAGGTGCGGGAACTCGAACGTCAGCACGCCCTCGTCCTTCAGGGCGCGGGTGAAGCCGCCCACGAAGTCGTTGATGTCGGGCACGTGGGCGAGCACGTTGTTGGCGGCCATCAGGTCGGCGCGCAGGCCACGCTGAGCCAGGTCCTCGCCGGTCGCCACGCTGAAGAACCTCACCTCGGTGGGCACGCCCCGCGCCACGGCGGCCTCGGCGGTATTGGCGGTGGGCTCGATCCCCAGCACCGGCACATCCATGGCCACGAAATGCTGCAGCAGGTAGCCGTCGTTGCTGGCGACCTCGATGACCAGGGATTCGGGGCCCAGGCCGAAGCGGTCCTGCATGGCCTCGGCGTAACGCCGCGCGTGCTCAACCCAGCTTGTCGAATAGGCGGAGAAGTAGGCGTAGGCCTCGTCGAAGATGGCGTCGGCCGGGACCACATCGTCCACCTGCACCAGGAAGCAGTTGTGGCAGACCCGTGCGTGCAGCGGATAGCTCTGCTCCGTCCCCGCCGCGAGTTGCGCTGGCGTCAGGTAGCTGTTGGACAGGGGCTGGAGGCCGAGGTCCACGAAGGTGTGGATCAGCGGGGTCTTGCAGAAGCGGCAGGTAGGCGCGGTCATGGGGCGCCTTCGTAGTCCGTGATCTGCTCCCGGCACAAGTCGATCGCCGCCTCGCCGTTCGCCTGGCGTCGATACCAGTCCATGGTCAGGCGCACCGCGCGCGGCGCGTCCAGCCGGCTTTCAAAGCCCAGGACCTGGCGCGCCTGGCTGGCGTCGATGGCCAGCGACTTCGCCTCGATGGACGCCGGGTCGGGCTCGTGGCGCCACGGCCGCGCGCCCAGCGCCTCGACGCCGAGCGTGGCGAGTTCGCCCACCGTCACCTCGGGCCCGCCTGGCTTCGGTCCGAAATTCATGGCCCGCGGCGTCGTCGTATCGCCCGCCAGCGCCTGCAGATAGACGAGATAGCCCGCCACACAGTCGAGAACATGCTGCCAGGGCCGCGTCGCCTCTGGATGCCGCAGCACGACAGCGTCCTGGCCGCGCGCGGCGCGCACGATGTCGGCGACAATCCGGTCGCGGGAGAAATCGCCGCCGCCGATGACGTTGCCGCCCCGGGCGGTGGCGACGCGCACGCCGGCCTGCTCGAAGTAGGTTCTGGCGAAACTCTGGGTAACGATCTCCGCCGCGGCCTTGGACGCAGAATAGGGATCCTTGCCGCCCAGCGCGTCACCCTCGGCAAAGGCCCGGCCGGTCTCGGCATTGGCGTAGACCTTGTCGTAGGTCACCACGAGCACGGCCTTCAACGCCGTCTGGGATCGCAGCGTCTGCAGCAGGTGGGCCGTACCCATGATGTTCGAGGCGAAGGTGCCGATAGGATCCTCGATCGAGGTCCGCACGATCGGCTGGGCGGCCATATGCAGCACGAGGTCGAAGGTCCTGCCCGTCAGCGCCGCCTCGACGGCGGCGGTGTCGCGCAGGTCGACGATGACGGACTCGACAACCGACCCGATTCCCGCAAGCTCGAACAGGCTGGGCTGCTGATCCGGGTTCAGCGCCAGGCCGGTGACCTTCGCCCCCATGCGGGCCAGCCAGATCGCCGCCCAGGAGCCCTTGAAGCCGGTGTGGCCGGTGAGCAGGACCCGCTTGCCACGCCAGAAGGGCGGGTCTGGCGCCGCCCCCTCTACCGCCGCCACGGGGCCTCGCCCGACGCCCACATCGCTTCCAGCACGTTCTTGTCGCGCAGGGTGTCCATGGCCGCCCAGAAGCCTTCGTGGCGATAGGCGCCCAGCTGGCCGTCGGCCGCCAGGCCCATCAGCGGCCCCTGCTCCCAGATCGTGTCATCGCCCGAAATGCGGCTGACCACCTTGGGGTCCAGCACGAAGAAGCCGCCGTTGATCAGGCCGTTGTCGCCGGGCGGCTTTTCGATGAAGCGCTGCACGGTGTCGTCATGGATTTCCAGGGCGCCATAGCGCCCGGGCGGGGCCACAGCCGTCACGGTGGCGTCCTTACCGTGGGCCTTGTGGAAGGCGGCCAGTGCGGCCAGGTCGACATCGGCCACGCCGTCGCCATAGGTCAGGAAGAAGGGCTCGTCCGCGTCGAGGTATTTGGCGATCCGCTTTACCCGCCCGCCGGTCATGGTCTCTTCGCCGGTATCGACCAGGGTGACCTTCCAGGGCTCGTGCTTGGTGGCGTGATACTCGATCGACCCCTTGCCAAGGTCGACGGTCAGGTCGGCGTTGTGGAGCACGTAGTTGGAGAAATACTCCTTCACCACATAGCCCTTGTAGCCGAGGCAGATGATGAAGTCGTTGAACCCGTAGTGCGAGAACAGCTTCATGATGTGCCACAGGATCGGCCGCCCGCCGATCTCGATCATCGGCTTGGGCTTCAGATGGCTCTCTTCCGAGATGCGGGTGCCGAGGCCGCCGGCGAGGATCACGGTCTTCATGATTCCCTCTTATCGCGTGCTTCCAGTTCCATGAAGCGCCAATGGCTGGGCTTGCCGTCGCGCCGCAACCGCGACATGTGACGCAGGTGGACGAGCAAGTCGCCTTCATCGTCGCCGGCGTGCAGAAGGCCGGCACCACGGCCCTCTTCGACTATCTGTCGGAAGAGCCCGGCGTGGCGCTGTCGAAGGTCAAGGAAGTCCACTTCTTCGACGACGAGGCGCAGGACTGGCGCGCGCCCGACTATGCCGTTTATCACGCGAACTTCGACGCGGCGGACGGCCGCCTGCGCGGTGAGGCGACGCCCATCTACGTCTACTGGCCAGGCAGCCTTGAGCGGATCGCGGCCTACAATCCCGCCATGCGCCTGATCGTCATGCTGCGCGATCCCGTGGCGCGGGCCTGGTCGCACTGGAAGATGGAATACGCCCGCGGCGCCGAGACGCAGGCCTTCGCCTGGTGCATCCGCGACGGCCGGCGGCGGCTGCTCGACGCCGAGCCCTGGGGCCATCACCGGGAGTTCTCCTATGTCGAGCGCGGCTTCTACGGCGAACAGCTGGAGCGCCTCTATAGCCTCTTCCCACGGGAGCAGGCGCTGGTGCTGCGAGCGGAGGACCTGAACCGCGACCCCGCCGCCACCCTTGCCCGGGTGCGGAAGTTCCTTGGCCTACCCCCCGGCGCCGCCCCCTCGCCGCGGCAGGTCCATGTGGGGCGCGAAATGGACTATGGCGTGGACCTGACCCAGCAGGACGCGGCCTATCTGCGGGCCCTCTATACCACCGACCAGGCGCGCCTGAAGGCGCTGACCGGGATCGAGTTCGTCGCCTGAGCGTCCTCAATGCGCCGTTTTCAGGCGTCATCGGAGGGTGGGATCGGAGGACCGCGATGAGAACCGTGCTGCTGGCCGGGCTGGCCCTGGCCGCAAGCCTAGGGGTCGCGCGCGCGGCGCCTCAGGCGCCTGCCCTGGCCTTCCCCCTAGCCTGCAAGATCGGCCGGACCTGCGAGATCCAGCACTATGTGGACCGGGACCCTGGGCCGGGGGTGCGCGATTACCGGTGCGGTCCGCGGACCTATGACAAGCACAACGGCGTCGATATCCGCCTGCTGGACATGGCGGCCCAGCGGGCCGGCGTCGACGTACTGGCCGCCGCGCCCGGCCGGGTCGCACGCCTGCGCGACGGCGTACAGGACATCTCCATCCGCACGCCCGGCGCACCCTCGGTCGCCGGCCAGCAGTGCGGCAACGGTGTGGTCATCGATCACGGAAACGGCTGGGAAACTCAGTACTGCCATGTCGCTCGCGGCAGCGTGCGGGTGAAGGTGGGAGAGATGGTCGTGGCCGGCGCGCCCCTGGCCACGGTCGGTCTCTCCGGCGACACCGAGTTCCCGCACATGCACTTCACCGTCCGCCACGGCGGCGAGGTCGTCGACCCCTTCGCGCCCGATATGAGCAAGCCCGCCGCCTGCGCCGCCCAGCCGACACTCTGGACGGCCGCCGCCCTGCGCCAGATGCCCTACAAGGCGGGCGCGATCCTCAACGCCGGCTTCGCGGCCGGGCCCGTCACCATGGAGGCCGTGGAGGCGGGCGGACTCGCGGGGCCCACGTTGGCGGCGCCCTACGTCGTGGCCTATGTGCGCGCCATCGAGCTCGAGGCCGGCGACCGGGTCGAGATCGTCCTGACCGGCCCGGGTGGCGCGAGCCTGGCCAGCGCCACGGCCCCGCCGCTCGATCACGACAAGGCGCAATACATCAACCTGGTGGGCAAGAAGCGCCCGGCCGGAGGCTGGCCGGCGGGGGTCTATACGGCGCAGGTCCGGGTGTTTCGCGCCGGCGCCGTCGTGCTCGAGCGGCGGATCCAGACGACGCTCTGAGCCTCGTCGGCGAGGACCTCAGGTGGCCGCGCGGATCGTGATGACGCCGTAGCGGGCGATCCACAGCACACCACGCGAGATGTAGGGTCGCCGCCCCCGGGGGAAGGCCTCCAGCAGATCGGCAAGGCGGCCGTCGGGCCGCTCCGACAACCACTGGAAGATCGCGGCCACCTCGGCGTCGCTGGGACGGTTCAGCCGGCTGTAGCTGGCGATCGGCGAGGTCAGCAACGCCTGGGCGGCGTCCCAGGTGATGCCCGGCGAAAGCGCCAGCAGGTCCTCAGGACCAATGTGCCGGGTCGGATAGCCGGCGAACAGTCGGAAAGGATCCGGGCGGAAGGGGTTGTCGGCGACGGGCGCCTCGGGCGGGGCGGCGCGGCGCCGCGCGTCCTGCTCGGCCCACAGCGCCTGGTACTGGGGGATGATCGCCGACCAGTCGAAGACCGCGCGCGCCCGTGCGCGGGCCTGTTCGCCGAGCCGTCGGCGCACGTCGGCGTTGAGCACCAGGATTGAAATCGCCGCCACGGCCTCGGCATAGTCGATGGCCGTGAACTGCGCCGCGGCGCCGACGTAGTTGGCATAGAACGCCCAGTCGTTGGCGAACCACAGGGCGAGGTCCCGGCCGAAGCCGGGTCCAGGCGTGGTGGTGGGGATACGGAAGCCGTCCTCGCCGTGGCGCACGGTGTCCTTGTAGCCATTCCAGTCGGTGACGACGCAGGGCAGGCCCGCGGCCATCGCCTCCACCGGGGTCAGGCCATAGGTCTCCTGGATGTTGTCCGAAAAGCTGATGAAGAAGTCTGCGACCGACCAGATCGTGTAGCGCACGTCGGGCTGGCGGCCATCGACGCTGAGATAGGTGACGGAGGGGCAGAGCGCTCGGGTCTGCTCGTGGAAGGTCGCCGCCTCGGCCTCGCTCTCCGCCCAGCCGGAGTTGACCCAGTAGATCGGCCGGCCGGTGGCGATGGCGGCCTTCTCCAGCGCGAGCGCCATCAGGGAGGGGTTCATCTTCTCCCGGATGTTGAAGCGCCCGACGTAGAGGGCGACGGCGGCGTCATCGGGGATGCCCAGCCGCTCCCGCCAGGCGGCCCGGCGCTCCGGGGTCACCGCGAATTCCTCGGTGTTGATGCCCAGCGGGATCGTGACGCGCTGCAGTTCCTTGCGGCGACGCGGGCCGAACTCGTGGGTGAGGTACTCCCGCACGCCGTCCAGCTGGGTCTCGACGCTCGCGCGCACGGCCGAGGAGGTGCAGATCAGCGCGTCATAGTCCTCGACCGGCGCCACCAGCAGGTCGCCGACGGTGCGCATGACGGTGGCGCTGGCCGTCGTGTGGGTAACGCCGCAGATTGCGTAGGTGCGCGCGCCGACGGCGCGGCGATGCCAGACCTCCCGATTGATCTCGGGGCTCGGCATGCTGAGAACGCCTGACGCGCCAAGCCCAGGGCGGTCGGAGCCGGCGATCCAGCGCACCGGTTTCGACGGGCGGCCGAGTTGGTCGAGCAGGGCGTCCAGTTCAGTCTGGGGGCGTGCGGCGGCGTTCCAGAAGTGGAATTCGTCGACCTCGGCATGGCGCAGCATCCCGCGCAGGAAGCTCTCGCCCGCCGAGTGCCGCCCCAGGAGGCGACCGCGAGAGGTGTCGAGCGCGTCGGGGTGAAAGTGGAGCGCGGCGTTCTGCATCGCAGATGCGCTTACGCGAGGGGATCGCCGGGGCAAACCCCCAAAAGAAAAGGGCCGCCCCGAAGGGCGGCCCTCAACTCAGAGATCGAAGCCGAAGTTAGGCGACGATGTTGGTGTAGTCGATGTCGGCGAGCGTGCGGCCCACCAAGACTACCGCATCATCGGCACCGGTAACGGCACCGTTGTCATCGGCGCTGTCAGCGAAGACCACCACGTCCGTACCAATCTGCACAGCAACGTAGTTGACCGTGCCCGCGCCGATTTGAGCATCAGCGAAAATCTTCGCCGAGGCATAATCAGCAGCAGAGGTCTCGAGATAGTTCGTGGACGAACCTGCGATACCCGCGCCCATGAGGAACGAGATCGTATCGACCGGCGCACCAG
>JBBREC010000080.1:0-16113 GCA_038203295.1 Caulobacterales bacterium | reverse complement strand
CACCCGCGACCGAAGATCTTCCGAATGCGCCGCACCCATGTCCGCCTCCCCAATCAAGAAAGCCATGGACTCACAATTCGCCAACACGCGGAATCCCACACGACATCACAATCGATTCAACTCGAGGGCCGAACGCTCTAGGCGGCGGAAAAGCCTCAGCCCCTCCCCGCATGCGGGGAGGGGCGCTGGCGCGCTAGCTGTCGAAGGCCCGCACCACGTCCATCACCGCCTCGCCGTAGCGGGCCAGCTTGCCCTCGCCGACGCCGTTGACCTGGGCCAGCGCGGCGCGGGAGGCCGGGCGGACGGCGGCGATCTCGGCCAGCGTGCGGTCGTGGAAGATCACGTAGGGCGGCACGTGCTGGCCCTTGGCCTCGCTGCTGCGCCAGGTCCTGAGCGCCTCGAACAGCGGCTGGTTCGACGGGGACACCGCCGTCGTCTCGCGCGCGCCGGCCTTGCGGCCGCGCCGCGGCGCCTTCTCGACCGGCTCGTCGGCGCGGGTCTGGATCATCACCTTGCGTTCGCCCCGGAACACCGCCTTGACCTGCTCGGCGTCGCCGACCCCCACCAGCGGGCGCCCATCGTTGGGGTCCTCGCGCAGCAGGCCCTCGAACAGCAGCTGGTCGGTCAGGTCGCGCCACTGGGACTGGGAGAGCTCCTGGCCGATGCCCCAGGTGGAAAGCGCGGCCTCGTGGTCGCTGACGTCCTTGGTCTTGCCCATCAGGTGGTCGATCAGCCGCCCGCGGCCATAGCGCCCGGCCAGCCGGTGCGCCGCTGACAGCGCCTTCTGGGCCGACAGCGTGGCGTCGGTCATCTCCACCTTGCCGGTGCAGAGATCGCACTGGCCGCAGGCCTCCACGCCCTCTTCGCCGAAGTACCGGCGCACCGCGGCAGCGCGGCAGCCGGTGCCGTCCAGCAGTGTGTAGAGCTGGCGGACCTTGCGGACCTGCACCTGCTTGACGGCGTCCTCGACGTCGCGCTCGGCGGTGCGGCGCAGCGCCCAGGCCATGTCGGCGGCGCCATAGAGGGTGATCCCCTCGGCCGGATCGCCGTCGCGCCCCGCCCGGCCGATCTCCTGCCAGTAGGCCTCGATGGACGAGGGCGGATCGGCGTGGATCACGAAGCGGACGTCGGGCTTGTCCACGCCCATGCCGAAGGCGATGGTCGCCACCATCACCCCGGCGTCGTCCGCCAGGAACTGCTCCAGCCGCTCGGTGCGCAGGTTGCGCTCCAGACCGGCGTGATAGGCCAACGCCGGGATCCCGGCGTCGCGCAGCGCCTGCGCCAGCTTCTCGGTCCCGTCGCGCGAGCCCGCATAGACCACGCCCGCCTTGCCCGACCGCGCGGTCACCAGCTCTACCACCCGCTTGTGCGCCGTCCCGCGCTTGCGCTCGGCCGACAGGATCAGTTCGGGCCGGGCGAAGCTCGCCACGAACTCGGCCGAGTCCTCCAGCTTCAGCTCGGCGCGGATGTCGTGGCGGGTCCGGTCGTCGGCGGTGGCGGTCACCGCCAGGCGCGGCACGCCCGGGAAGATCTCGGCCAGCCGGCCCAGCATCCGGTAGTCGGGGCGGAAATCGTGGCCCCACTGGCTGACGCAGTGCGCCTCGTCGATGGCGATCAGCGCCAGCGGCACGCGGGACAGCCGCTCCAGCATCCAGGGCTGCATCAGCCCTTCCGGTGAGACGTAGAGCAGGTCCAGTTCGCCCGCCTCGATCTTGTGCCAGATGCCGTCCTTGGTCGCCGGGTCGATATTGGAATCGAGGCGCTCAGCCGCCACGCCCGACTGCTGCATCGCCGCCACCTGGTCGGTCATCAGCGCGATCAGCGGCGAGACGACAAGCCCCAGGCCCGGTCGGATCATGCTGGGGATCTGGTAGCAGAGGCTCTTGCCGCCGCCGGTGGGCAGCACCGCCATGGCGCTGCGCCCGGCCAGCACCTCGGAGATCACCGCGGCCTGCATCCCGCGGAACTCGGCATGGCCGAAGGTCCGCCGCAGGATCTCGCGCGCGTGGTCTAGAGGCTGCGAATCGAGCTTTGCGGCGGCTGCGGTCATGCCGCCCTTATGCGGCCTGTTCGCGTTCGAACCTAGGCGGCGGTCCCGCAAAAGTCGCTCCAACCGATCAGTCGGCGCAACAGTCGGGGTGTCGAACTCCCCCTCAAGGCGCCGCTCTGAACGTCGGAGAACATGGGATATTTCAATCTGTTGACGACGGGATAGTCCACTTGGCCCTAATCGGCCGCATCCATCCGGCTGATGGTCAGCTTGCGGGCCCAGTGCGTTCCCATTCGGTTGACGAACTGGGCGGGGCGGTCGCCCAGGACCTCGGTCTCCAGCCACAGGCGCTTCAGGTGGCGCACCTTGCCCGCCACCGGGTCGTCCACATAGGCGGTGCGGCCGTGCAGGACGTGGAAATTGTTGATGAACTGCATGTCCCCGGGCTGGAAATCCATGATCACGGAATAGTCGCCGCCCTCGGCCATCTCCTGCATCCAGGCGAGCGCCTCGCGGGCCCTGTCGGTCAGACGCGGGGCGTCGGCGTGCTTCTGCGAGGCCAGGATGTAGGGCCGGATCAGCCGCACGAACAGGCGGTCCCCGTGCCGCGTAAATACCGGCATCAGGTACCAGCCGGGCTTTCCGGGCGCCTGTTCGCCCCGGTAGTCGTAGGGCTGCGGCTTATAGAGCTCGGCCGCCAGGTCCGGCCGTTCGCGGACCAACCGGTTGTGCAGGGCCACCGAATTGGCCACCGCCGAGAGCCCGCCGGAAACGCCGGTCTGCAGGCACATCAGCCCCACCAGGTCCGAACCGTCGCAGTGGAAATCGAGCCCGACCTGGCCGATCTCGTTGCCGCGGATCGTCGGGTCGTCCAGCGGCTTGCCGTGGTCGGTGACGTCGCCCAGCACATGGCCCTTGGCGTTCTGCGGCCAGGGCCGGCCCAGGTGCGCGCCAATCCCCCAGTAGGCCAGGCTCATCTCGTCGTTGGACCAGCGGTCGCGAGGAAGTCCCCGGATGAGCACGAAGCCGCGCCCGTCCATCAGCTCCCGCTCGATCTCCTTCAGGCGCGGGCCAAGCGTCGGCAGCGGGAACTCCGCTTTGCCGATCCGCAGGAAGTCGTCGGAGATCGAAAAGGCGTGCTGCACCGCCTCCTCCAGCTCGTCGACCTCGGCGGGCGAAAGATGCTCGGTCCACCGGCCCGGGTCGGCGACATCCCGGGCGGTCCACTCGCAGGCGCTCTCCAGGACCTGGGGCGCGATGGCGGCGATGTCGTTCATGGTCCGGCTCCTATTCCGCTGCCATGGCGGCGGGCGCGCCCTGCGCCCCGCGCAGCAGGCGGCCGGGCAGCGCGTCTGTAGGCTCGCCGTCGCGATAGGTGACCGCGCCGGCGACGACAGTGGCGGTGTAGCCCTGGGCCCGCTGGATCAGCCGCCGCCCGCCGGTCGGCAGGTCGTAGGCCACCTGCGGCGCCAGCAGCTTCAACCGGCCATAGTCGATGATATTGAGGTCCGCGCGATAGCCGGGCGCGATCAGGCCGCGATCATAGAGGCCCACCGTCTCTGCGGTGTCGCGGCACTGGGCCTTGACCATGTGTTCGAGGGGCAGCTTCGGTCCCCGCGTGCGGTCCCGCGTCCAGTGGACGATGTTGGTGGTCGGGAAGCTGCCGTCGCAGATCATCCCCACATGCGCCCCGCCGTCGGAAAGGCCTGGCACGACGCAGTCGTGCTGCAGCATCTGGTAGGCCGGATCGAGCGTGTTCTGAGCATAATTCAGCAGCGGCAGATAGATCATGCCGCGCCCGTCGTTCTGCAGCATATGATCCAGAGCCAGGACGTAGGGGTCGACGCCCCGCTCGGCGGCAATGGCCGCCAGTGACCGGTCGGGCGTCGGCTCATAGTCGGGCTCTTTGCCCATCAGGTACATCCGCTCCCAAGAGCGCATGGGCGACAAGCCCGGCGCGCGAGGCGAATCGGCCTCCTCGCCGAGAAGCTGGGCGCGGAACCCGGGATCGCGCAGGCGGGCGACCCGCTCGGCGAGGGACAGCTTGGCGATGGCGCGATAGCTCGGGTGGGTGCTGAACGGGTTCACCGTCAGCTCCAGGCCGAACAGCACACCCACCGGCCGGGTCGCCACCTGGGCGCGGATCTGCAGGCCGGCGGCCTTGGCCTCGGTCATCTGCTCCAGCATGAAGCGCCACTGCTCGGGATCGCGCGGGCTCTGCAGCAGCGAGAACGAGAGCGGCCGGCCGGACTTCGCCACGATCCGGCGAAGCATGGCGAACTCCTCCGCCGGGTCGTTGAAGTCGGAGACCACCTGCATCACGCCCCTGCCGGCGGCCGCCATGCCCATGGCGATGCCGGTCAGCTCGTCCTCGCCTGCTGTCAGGGTGGCGATCGGCGATCCGTCCGAGGACCGGTGATTGAGGGTACGCGAGGTGCCGAAGCCGATGGCCCCAGCTTCCATGGCGCGTTTTGCAATGGAAGACATGGCCTGGATATCCGCCTCGGTGGCCGGCTCGCGGTTGACCCCGCGCTCGCCCATCACGAACACGCGCAGCGCCGCGTGCGGCAGCTGGCTGGCGATATCCACGTCGAACCGGCGCCTGGAGAGGCTCTCCAGGTATTCGGGATAGCTCTCCCAGTTCCACGGAAGGCCCTCGGCCAGCACCGGGAAAGGGATGTCCTCGACCCCTTCCATCAACTGGATGAGCCGGTCGTGGTCGGCCGGCTTGCAGGGCGCGAAGCCGACGCCGCAGTTGCCCATGACCACGGTGGTGACCCCGTGCCACGATGAGGGCTGCATGCGCTGGTCCCAGGTCGCCTGGCCGTCATAGTGGGTGTGGATATCAACGAAGCCCGGCGTGACGATCTGGCCGCGGGCGTCGATCTCCTCCGCGCCGGAGCCGGCGATCCGGCCGACCGAGGCTATCCGCCCAGCCTTGACGCCGACGTCGGCCTCGAAGGGCGCGCCGCCGGTCCCATCCACGACGGTCCCGCCCCGGATCACCAGGTCATA
This sequence comes from Caulobacterales bacterium, assembly GCA_038203295.1. Taxonomy (GTDB): domain Bacteria; phylum Pseudomonadota; class Alphaproteobacteria; order Caulobacterales; family Caulobacteraceae; genus Phenylobacterium. Next base: position 11,108 of record JBBREC010000080.1, on the reverse strand, counting down.
GGCCTTTTCCATCGTCGTCTCCCTGCGGGCGCAGCGTGGGCGCTCTTCGTTGCGGCCATTTTGCCGCCTGCCGAGGGGGTGCGGTCAAGCGCCGTGCGCTCGCGGCCCGTCCGGTCACAAACGATTCAGCCTGTTTCTTCCCGGTGTCTTAAGGCCGCCAAGCTAGACCATAGGCTGGCTCAGGATCGGTTGAGGGACCCGTCATGGCGCTCAAGGCCCTACTCGCCGCGATCACAGCGGCCGCGGTCGGCGTAGGATTCATCCTGCCCGCACCGCACCACCACCCATCGAATCCGCCGTCGCAGATCGCCCAGATCGAGCTGCGCCCCTAGGGTCTGGGTCCCGCGGCCAGCGCCGAGGTCTTGTCCGCGCAGCCGCTCATGGGACTTTCGCCGGGCGCATCGACTTCCGCCGCGTATGGGTAGATGTGGTTGCTCATGCCGTCCGAGCAGGTGCTGGCGTAGAGGGTGACCTTCAGTTCGCCGCCGGCCGGGGTCTTGCCGGTCCACGAAGCCTGGTTGGGCTGGATCGCCGCGCCCGGCGCCGTGGCCGTCAGCGTGGGGTGATCTGGCCGGGTCAGGGTCAGCGTCGTCCCGCGAACGGCCAAGCTCCAAAACGGCTCCGTCCCGCGGGCGTCCATGGGCTGGGAGAAGTCGCTGACGGCGACCCTGGGCGCGGCCGGCGCCGGCGCGGGTTCTGGCTTCGGGCCGCAGGCGGTGAGCGCGAGCAGCGCCAGCATCATCAAAGCGCGCACGTCATTCACCAATCAGCCCGTCCCGGCGAAAGCCGGACTCCAGATCGCGCCCACTATAGCCCCGTTTGCGTCCGAACCGCGGCTTGACCGCGGGCATGAGCGATATGGCGAGAATCCGGGTACGAAACCTGTCGTGACTCGTGCGCCCCCCACCTTCTACGAATTCTTCGCGGGCGGCGGCATGGCGCGGCTGGGCCTCGGCGATGGCTGGACCTGCGCCTTCGCCAACGACTTCGACCCGGTGAAAGCCGCCACCTATCGCGCCAATTTCTCCGACGCGGCCGAACACTTCGAGGAGGGTGACGTCTTCCGGCTTGAGGCCGGCGACCTCCCGGGTCGTGCCGATCTCGCCTGGGCCTCCAGCCCCTGCCAGGACTTCAGCCTGGCCGGCGCGCGGGCGGGCCTGGCCGGCGGGCGGTCCTCGGCCTTTTTCGGGTTCTGGCGGCTGATCGAGGCCCTGGGGGCTTTGGGCCGCGCGCCCAAGGTGCTGGTGGTCGAGAATGTCAGCGGCCTGTTGACCTCAAAGGGCGGGGCCGACTTCACCGCGCTCGCCCAGGTGCTGGCGGACCAGGGCTACAGTTTTGGCGCGCTGGAGGTGGACGCTGCCGACTTCCTGCCCCAGTCGCGGCCGAGGGTGTTCGTGATCGCCACGCTGGAGCCGCCGCCGCGGCAACTGACCGGCGAGAGCCGCTATCAGACCCGCGCCGTGAAGGTCGCCGCCGGCCGTCTGCCGCCGGACCTGGCGAGGCGCTGGATTCGGTGGGCGCTAGACGCCCCGCCGGCGCGCAACCGCGACCTGGCCTCGGTGCTGGAGGACGACGCGGCGGTCGTCTGGCATTCGCCCGATCGCACGGCGCGCTGGCTGGACCTGATGGCGCCGTTGCACCGCGCCCGGCTGGAGGCGCGCCGCGAACGGGGCGAGCGGATCGTCGGGGCCCTCTACCGCCGCATGAGGATGGAAGAGGGCCGCAAGGTGCAGCGCGCGGAGGTGCGCTTCGACGGCCTCGCAGGTTGCCTGCGCACGCCGCGCGGCGGCTCTTCGCGCCAGGTGGTGGCCGTGGTCGAGGGCGGCCAGGTCCGCACGCGGCTGCTGACCGCGCGGGAGGCCGCGCGCCTGATGGGCCTGCCCGAAAGCTACAGCCTGCCCAGGGCTGCGACCTCGGCCCTGCATGTGGCAGGCGATGGCGTGGCCGTCCCTGTCGTCCGCTGGCTGGCGAACCAACTGCTGGAGCCGCTGCTGGGCGTCGCGCCACACCTCGGACGTCGCGCGGCGGCGGGGGACCGTTAGGCGTCGCGCATCCAGCCCTGTGCCGGCTCTGGCTCTTCCAATCCGCCTCGGAACCCTTAGGTTCGCGGGCTGAAGGGTCCTCACGCCTCGAAAGGTCCACCCATGGACGACGCCACCCCAGACAAGACTTACGACGCTGCCCGCTACCGGCGCGCCGGACGGGGCAAGATCTTCGACTCCATCCTCGACACCATCGGCGACACGCCCCTGGTGCGGCTGCCCAGGCTGACCGCCGCCTTCAAGCCCAAGGGCGTAGTTCTGGCCAAGCTGGAGTTCTTCAACCCGATCAGCTCGGTGAAGGACCGCATCGGCGTGGCCATGGTCGAGTATATGGAGGCCAAGGGCATCCTTAAGCCCGGCGGGGTTATCGTCGAGCCGACTAGCGGCAACACCGGCATCGCGCTCGCCTTCGTGGCCGCGGCCAAGGGCTACAAGCTGACCCTGGTCATGCCCGAGAGTATGTCCATCGAGCGGCGCAAGATGCTGCTGATCCTTGGCGCTAAGCTGGAATTGACGCCGGCCGAGCGCGGCATGGCCGGCGCGGTCGCCCGGGCCAAGGAGATCGTCGAGGCCACGCCGGGCGCGGTCATGCCCCAGCAGTTCGACAACGTCGCCAATCCGCTGATCCACCGGGTCTCGACGGCGGAGGAAATCTGGAACGACACCGCTGGCGCCGTCGATGCGGTGATCTCCGGCGTCGGCACCGGCGGCACCATCACCGGCATCGGCCAGGTGCTGAAGGCCCGAAAGCCCGGCCTGAAGATGATCGCGGTCGAACCGGAATCCTCGCCCGTGCTCTCCGGCGGCCAGCCCGGACCGCACAAAATCCAGGGGATCGGCGCGGGCTTCGTGCCCTCGATCCTCGACCGCGGGGTCATCGACGAGATCGTCCAGGTTTCCAACGACGACAGCTTCGCCATGGCCCGTCGCGTGGCCTCTGACGAAGGCATCCCCGTCGGCATCTCGTCCGGCGCGGCCCTGACTGCGGCCTTCGACGTCGCCAGCCGCGCGGAGATGGCCGGCAAGATCATCGTCGCCATCATCCCGAGCTTCGCCGAACGCTATGTCTCAACCGCCCTATTCGAAGGGCTGTGAGTCGAAGCGACGTTTTCAATGAGGCGAAGCGCTCGGCGGTGATGCGGCGGGTGAAGGGGAAGGACACCGCCCCGGAACTGAAGGTCCGTACGGCGCTGACTGCGCTGGGCGCGCGATACCGGCTTCATCGCGCTGACCTGCCGGGCAAGCCGGACATCGTGATGCCGGGACGCCGGCTGGCGATCTTCGTGCATGGCTGTTTCTGGCACGGGCATGACTGCGCGCGCGGGTCCCGGGTCCCGAAAGACAACCGCGACTACTGGGTCGGCAAGGTGGCGCGCAATCGCGCCCGTGACGAGGCGAACTGCGCGGCGCTGGCCGCCCTCGGCTGGCGTGTCGAGACGATCTGGGAGTGCGACCTGAAGGACGCCGCGGCGCTGAATGCGCGCCTTGGCGTCCTTCTGGCGACTTAGCCGACGCCTTCGGGGACGCCGTCCTTTGCCGCAGGAGCCGGGCAACTGCCGGCTCTCGCCTGCACCACGTAGAAGAGCGCGCGACGTTCGGCGTAGCCGTTGTGCTCGGCGAGCGGCGTGGTGGGTTCGCCGGTCATCAAGCTGGCCGCTTGTTCCTCGGCGCCGGGCTGGCTGACGATCTGCTGATTCCAGCTCGCGAGCTGGGTCCCGCAGGCCGCCCGCGCCGCCGTTGCCACGATCTCAGCGTCATCCCGCGAGGGTGCAAGACTGTAGGCCCAGCGCTTCAGGCATTCGTCCAGAACCACCGCCCCGCCGGCTGCGGCGGCGCCGGGTGAGGCTTTGGCGGTCTTGAAGTCAGAGCAGATCTTTCCATTTCCGCCGGTCTTGAACGGTTCGGAGCAGCCGCTGAGCGTGAGGGCGGCGACGCTGAGCGTCACCGCAAGAGTTTGGAGTTTCATGCCGGATTAGCGGTTGTAGGCCGTTGAGCCGACCGGGTTGCCGTACTGGTCGTAATACACCCGATGCGCTGCGCGCGAGGGTGCGCGCTCGGAGGCGTAGCGCCCGCGGCTCGAGCGATAGTAGGTCTGGCCGCGGTTGCAGCCGCTGCGGCCGATCTCGTGGCCGATCACCGCGCCGCCGAGGCCGCCGACCACGGCGCCGCCGCCGCCGTGCGAGATGGAGTTGCCCAGCAGGGCGCCGCCGACGCCGCCAAGGATCGTGCCGGTGGTCTTGCGGCTGTGGCAGGACGCGCTGGCGTCGGTCGGACCGACAACCAGCGGCAGGGCGATGAGGGCCGCGAGGGCCGTAAAGGCGAATGTCTTACGCATGGATTTTATCTCGATTCCTGATGTCCCAGCCCTTCAACGCGCCAGACTGTGTCGGGATGCAGACGTAGCGAGATAAACTTCGGCGCGCGGCCAGGCGGAGACCCGCGAAATCTCTGGCGTCAGGCGGCGGCCGCGTTTTCATCCACCACGATCTCGGTGTTTACCGAGTTGGCGATGAAGCAGATCTCGTGAGCTTTGTGGTGCATGCGGGCGCGTTGCTCGAGGCTGGGACCTGCGCCCTCGTAGGTGATCTGCGGATGCAAGGTGACCTTGCTGACCCAGAGCTCGCCGGCGGCGTTCTTCTCCATGACGCCCACGGCCTCGTCCCGATAACGCGTGACGCTGAAGCCGGCCTCGCGGGCCACATGCAGGAAGCTCAGCATGTGGCAGGTGTTGATCGCGGCCACGAGCATCTCTTCCGGGTCGACCGCGCCGGGGACGGACCACCTGTTTCCGACCACGTGCGGCGAGGCGGTGCCGGGCGCCTCGAAGCCGGAACCGAAGGTCACCGCGTGCCCGCGGCTGTAGCGGCCGGCCCTGAAGTCCTCGCCCTCGGCCAGTTTCCAGTCGGCGGTGGCGCGATAGGTCGCCATCGGCCTGTCTCCGTCAGAACGCGTCGGCGGGGAGCGCCATCAGCGTTTCCGCGCCGGTCTTCAGCTTGGCGAGGCGGCCCGCCGTCTCGGGCAGGACGCGGGCGATGTAGTAGCGGCCTACGATTAGCTTCTCCGCATAGATCGGATCGGTAGACCCGGCGGCGATCTTGTCCTGCGCGGTCCTGGCCATCAGGCCCCACATGTAGGCCAGCGCCACCAGCCCGAAGAGGTGCATGTAGTCGGTGGACGCCGCGCCGGCGTTGTCAGGGTTGGCGAGGCCGTTCTGCATCAGCCACATAGTGGCGTCCTGCAGCTCCGCCTTGCCCTGGGCCAGGCCCTCGGTGAAGGGCTTGAGGGTCTCGTCGCCGCCGTTGGCGTCTATGAAGGCATCCATCTCGGCGAAGAAGCTCATCACGCCCCGCCCACCCTCGGCGGCCAGCTTGCGACCCACCAGGTCCAGCGCCTGGATGCCGTTGGTGCCCTCGTAGATCAGGGCGATGCGGCAGTCGCGCATGTACTGGCTGACCGGGAAGTGCTCGGTGAAGCCCGACCCGCCGTGCACCTGCATGGCGTCTGAGCACACGTCGAAGCCGCGGTCGGTGAGGAAGCCTTTCAGCACCGGGGTCATCAGGGCCATGTAGTCGTGGCCCTTCTGCTGCACGGCCGCGTCCGGGCTGGCGTGCGCAAGATCGCCATGCAGCGCGGTCCAGAACAGGAAGGCCCGGCCGCCCTCAATAATCGACCGCGAGTCCATCAGCATCCGGCGCACGTCGGGGTGGACGATGATCGGGTCGGCGGGGCCGTCAGGGTTCTTCGGCCCGGTGAGCGAGCGGCCCTGCAGCCGGTCCCTGGCAAATTCGGCTGCGGCCTGGTAGGCGGCCTCAGCCTGGGCGATGCCCTGCATGCCGACGCCCAGCCGGGCCTCGTTCATCATCACGAACATGATCGACAGGCCGCGGTTTTCCTCGCCAATCAGCCAGCCGGTCGCTTCCTCGTGACTGATCACGCAGGTGGCGTTGCCGTGGATGCCCATCTTCTCTTCGAGGCCCAGGCACTTTACTGAATTGCTCTCGCCGGGATTGCCGACCTTGTCGGGCAAGAACTTCGGCACGATGAACAGGCTGATGCCGCGCGTCCCCATCGGCGCGCCCTCGATGCGGGCCAGCACCAGGTGGACGATGTTCTCCGTCAGGTCGTGCTCGCCGCCCGAAATCCAGATTTTTTGGCCCGAGAGCCTGTAGGACCCATCGGCCTGCGGAACGGCCTTGGTGCGCAGTAGCCCCAGGTCCGTGCCGCAGTGCGGTTCCGTGAGGTTCATGGTCCCGCCCCACTGGAAACTGGCCAGCTTCGGCAGGTAGAGGTCCTTCTGTTCCGGCGTGCCCGCAGCATGGATCGCCGAATAGGCGCCGTGCGTCAGGCCCGGATACATCGAGAACGCCATGTTCGCCGAGGACGACATTTCGGAGAAGGCCAGGTTCACGACATAGGGCAGGCCCTGGCCGCCATAGGCCGTATCGGCGCCCAGTGCGGGCCAGCCGCCTTCGACGAGTTTTTCGTAGGCCGCCTTGAAACCTTTGGGCGTGGTGACGGAATTGTCCGCCGCCCAGTGGCAGCCCTCCTTGTCGCCGACGCTGTTCAACGGTGCCAGCACTTCGGCGGTGAAGCGGGCGCCCTCCTCGAGGATCTGATCGACGGTGTCCATCGAGGCATCGGCGAAGGCCGGCAGGTTTGCGTAGCGCTCAAGCTGAAGGAGGTCGCGCAGCAGGAAGGCGTAGTCGCGCACTGGCGGCTTGTAGGTCATGCGATGCGATCTCCCGGCCGGATCGGCCGCGCGGGTTACTTGGCTTCGCTATGTTCCACGCCGTCGAGCCTGCGGCGCAACACCTGATCGTAGTCCGCGGCACGCGGCAGAAGGTCCGGGCGGGTCGATGACAGGCGCTTTTCCATGGCCTCACAACCATTTTGCAGGGCCTTGATCTGCTCCTCGACGTCGATGCGCTGCTGCTCCAGGGCGACGATCCGCTCGCGGAACTTGCGCAGGCTCTTGGCCGCCTGCTGGGCGCCGCCGTCGTCGACTTCATAGAGGTCGAGAATCTCGCCGATTTCGGCCAGGGCTAGGCCGACTCGCTTGCCTTGCAGGATCAGCTGCAGCCGGGCGCGGTCCTTGTAGGAATAGACCCGGTTCAGGCCGTCCCGGGCCGGGCTGAGCAGGCCCTTGTCCTCATAGAAGCGCAGGGCGCGCGGCGTGCATTTGAATTCGAGGCAGAGCTGCCGGATCGTAAACGTCCGGTGCGGGCGGCGTAGGTCCATTTGCAACGTGTCCTCCCTGGACAGCAGGTGCGGCCTTGAACGGCTCTTGAGTAATCAGTGGCAACCTAAGTCAAGGCTTCCGTTAACGTCAAGGTGATGCCGTAGGGTCCGACGATCACAATTCGTGTCAGGGGCGACTTGGCCCGGCCTTGCGGGCGCGCCTAGAGTTGGCCTGCGGTGCGTTCGGGGGATGAAAGCGTGAAATCTCGACTTTTTGGCGTCGTCGGTCTGGGCGCCCTGATGCTGGTCGCATCGCCGGCCATGGCGCGCGACGACAAAGCCTCTGCGGACAAGGCGCCGGAAGCCATTGCGGGCCTGACCCGCCAGGATGGCCTAGCGCCGGTCTATGTTGACCGTGACAAGGGCCGCATCCTGCTGGCCCTGCCCCCGGCCGACACCGGCGGCGTCAGCGGACGCTATCTCTATGTCACAGCGCTGAAGACCGGCCTGGGCTCGGCAGGCGTTGGCCTCGACCGCGCGCGGATCAACGACACCCAAATCCTGGTCTTCCGCCGGATCGGCCAGAAGGTGATCGCCGAGTTCGAGAACCCTCGCTTCATCGCCTCCGGCGCGCCGGAAGACGAACAGGTCGCCGCGCGCGAGGCCTTCGCGGTCTCCACCGTCTGGGCAGGAAAGGTCGAGGGCGTCACACCCGATGGCCGGATCCTGGTGGACATCGCCAGCTTCCTGACCCGCGACGCTGGCAATGTGGCCGGCGGTCTGAAGACGGCGGAGGAGGGTGACTACAAGCTGGTCCCCGACCTTTCCATGGCCGATCCCCGCGCGGTGAAAGTGTTCCCGGATAACCTGGAGTTTGAGGCCCGCGAGACCTTCAGCTTCGACCGGCCGGGGCCCGAGACCCGCAACATCGCGCCCGATCCGAAGTTCGTCACCCTGACCTTGCGCCACAGTCTTATCAAGCTGCCGGAGCCTGGCTATCAGCCCCGCCTGTTCGACCCACGCGCCGGCGCGTTCGACTCAATCGTCTACGACTACGCAGCGCCCCTTGATCGCGACATCGCCGTCCGTCTGGCCCATCGCTTCCGGCTGGAGAAGATCGACCCGGCGGCGGCGATCTCGCCGGTGAAGAAGCCCATCGTCTATTACGTCGATCGCGCCGCGCCCGAGCCGGTTCGCACCGCACTGCAGCAGGGCGCGTCCTGGTGGGCCAAGGCGTTCGAGGCGGCGGGCTTCAAGGACGCCTACCGGGTGGAGATCATGCCCGAAGGCGCCGACCCGCTGGATGTTCGATACAACGTCATCAACTGGGTGAACCGCGCCACGCGGGGCTGGTCCTACGGCCAGTCGATTACCGATCCGCGCACAGGCGAGATCATCAAGGGCTCGGTGCTGCTGGGCTCGCTGCGCGTGCGCCAGGACATGCTGATCTTCGAGGGCCTGGTGGGCGCCGACCAGGATGGGACCGGCGGGCCGAACGATCCGGTGCAGGTCTCGCTGACCCGGCTGCGCGAGCTCTCGGCCCACGAGGTCGGCCATACGCTCGGCTTCGCGCACAACTTCGGGGCGTCGACCCAGGGCCGCCCGTCGGTGATGGACTACCCCGCGCCGCGCGTGAAGCTCACCGCCGGCCGGATCGACCTCTCCGACGCCTACGGAGAGGACATCGGCGACTGGGACCGCTTCATCGTCGACTGGATGTACGCCGACGTGGCCCCCGGCGCGGCCGGCCAGGCCCAACTCGCCGCCAAGGCCCGGGCGGCCGCCGAGCGGATGCGCTTTGTGCAGGACAACGACGCCCGGCCGGTCGGCTCCGGCCACCCGGCGGGGGCGATCTGGGACGACGGCGCCGATCCCGTCTCCGAACTCGACCGGATGATGGCCGTGCGACGCGTCGCGCTCGACCAGTTCGGCGAGCGTGCGCTTCGCCCCGGCGAGGCGCTGCAGGCGCTGAAGCGCAAGTTCGTGCCGATCTACCTCTTGCACCGCTACCAGGTGGAGGCCGCCGCCAAGTCGGTGGGCGGGATCGACTTCGGCTATGGCGTGAAGAGCGACGCCAACGCCGCAGCAAACCTCGTGCCGGGCAACCGACAGCGTGCGGCCCTGACGTCGCTGCTCGCCGCCATGACGCCTGAGGCGCTGGACACGCCAGAGCGGCTGATCCCGCTGCTGTCGTCCGCGCAGTCGGGCGACAACGACCGGCAGTCCGACATCGAGGTGTTCGCCACGGCTGGCGGCCCGGTATACGACAGCCTGGTCGCCGCCGATGTGGGGGCCGGCATCGTCATCGACGCCTTGGTCGCCCCCGACCGCCTGAACCGGCTGGTAGACCAGCATCGGCGCGATGCGACCGAGCCCGGCGTCGGCGAGGTCACCCAACGCCTGCTTACCTCGGCCTTCGCGCCGGCGAGCGGCCGCTACGCCGAGATCGCGCGGCGAGTGCAGTTCCGTATGGTGCTCGACCTTGCCGCCGCCGCGCGGAAATCGGCGACGTCACCGGGCGCCGCGTCCGAAATAGAGCAGGCCCTGGTCGACCTCGCCGTGAAGCTGAAGGCGGCGCCGGGCGCCGACCTGTCGGACCGTGCGCATCGCCTACATCTCGCCGCCCTGCTGCAGGACAAGGACGACCTCAAACGCGTCCTTGCCGATCCGAAGTCCCGCCCAGAAACCCCGCCCGGCATGCCGATCGGCGAGGACTAGGCGGAGATCAGCTCCCCGGCCAGCGCGCGCTCGATCAGGACGATGGTCCGTTCGACGCCGAAGATGGCTGTAAACGAGCCGAAACGCGGCCCCTGGCTCTGCCCAAGCAGGACCTCGTAGAGCGCCGAGAACCAGCCCCGCAGGGGTTCGAACCCGGCGTCCTTGCCCACCTCGAAGACCTCGTTCTGGATCGCCTCTGAGTCGACGCCGGCGGGCAGGGCGCGCAGTTTTCTGACCAGAGCCTGCATCGCCGCGCGCTCGCGGTCGTCGGGCGCCCGGAAGGTCTTCGAGGGCTTCACGAAGTCCTCGTAGTAGTTGATCGCATAGCCGGCGAGCTGGTCGAGCAGCGGCTCGGTTTGCGGCGTTGCGCCGGCGATGTAGCGCGACAGGAACCCCCACAGGATGTCCTTGGTCGAGGCGTCCGCCGCCGACACAAGGTTCAGCAGCAGCGAGAAACTCACCGGCGAGCCGCGCTCCGGCGGGGCGCCGCGATGGACGTGCCAGGCCGGGTTGTCGATGGCCGGCGCATTGGAGCCGTCAGCCCGTGCCCGGTTGAACGCATCCAGCTGCTGCAGGTACTCGTCCGTCGCCTTCGGGATGACATCGAAGTAAAGCCGCTTCGCCGACTTCGGCGACTGGTACATGTAGTAGGCGAGGCTCTCAGGCGTGCCGTAGCGGAGCCACTCCTCCATGGTCAGACCATTGCCCTTGGTCTTGGAGATCTTCTGGTTGTTCTCATCCATGAAGAGCTCGTAGTGGAACCCGGCTGGCGGGGTCCCGCCCAGCACCTTGCAGACCTGGTTCGAGAGGCGGACACTGTCGATCAGGTCCTTGCCGCTCATCTCGTAGTCCACCTCCAGCGCCGTCCAGCGCAACGCCCAGTCGGGCCGCCACTGCAGCTTCAGGTGGCCGCCGGTCACCGGAACCTCGGACAGCTCGCCGTCCTCGTCGCGGAACGTGATCGTCCCCCGGTCCAGATGGCGCTCCAGCGTGGGCACATAGAGCACGCGCCCGGTCTTGGGGCTGATCGGGATGAAAGGCGAATAGGTCGCCCTCCGCTCTTCGCCCAGCGAGGGCAGCATGATCTTCTGGATGGCGTCGAACCGCTCCAGCGCGGTCAGCAAGGTCGCGTCGAATTGTCCGCTCCGATAGCAGTCGGTGGAGGAGGCG
>JBBREC010000079.1:0-16123 GCA_038203295.1 Caulobacterales bacterium | reverse complement strand
CGGTCGTCACGTAGCCATGGGCGAAGCCGCGGGGAACCCAGAGCTGTTCGCCGGCCTCGGCGGTGAGGGTCGCGCCGACCCACTGGCTGTAGGTGGGCGAGCCTTGCCGGATATCGACCACCACATCGAAGATGGCGCCGCGCAGCACGCGCACCAGCTTGCCCTGGGCATGCGGCGCCTTCTGGAAGTGCAGGCCGCGCAGAGTACCCTTCACCGAATTGAAGGCCTGGTTGTCCTGCAGGAAGTGGGTGTCGACGCCGGCGGCCAGCATGGCCTTGCGGCTCCACGTCTCGGCGAACCATCCGCGTGCATCGCCATGCCGCCTGGGCGTGATAAGCAGGACGTCGGGAATGGCCAGCGGCGTAACGGTCGTCATGGGCGCTCGAACGATTCAATGGAGTGGTCTTCCGGATGGCGCGGAGCGGGGCGAAAGACAACCCTTCTCAACCCGCCGGCGTTGCTTGTCCCCGGATCAGCGTCGTGGTGGTCGTCTATGAGAGCGGGCCGACGCTGGCGCGGTGTCTCGCCGCCGTCCGCGCACAGACCTTCACCGACTATGAGATCCTCCTGGTCGACAACGCCTCCAGCGACCGTGTCGCCCAGGCCGCGGCGAAGGCCGACCCGGCCATCGTGCTGCTCGAAAACGCGGAGAACCTTGGCTTCGCTGCGGCGGTGAACCAGGGCGCAAAGCAGGCGCGCGGCGAATGGCTGGCCCTGCTGAACCCGGACGCCTATGCCGAGGCCGACTGGCTGGAGCGGCTGGTCACGGCGGCCGAGGCCAATCCTACGGTGCGGTCCTTCACCTCGCGCCAGCTGATGGCCGATGATCCCACTCGGCTGGACGGGCTGGGCGACGTCATGTCCCTGGCCGGTTTCCCGTTCCGCGGCGGGTTCAGCCACGAGGACCCCGGACCGCTCGAGCCAGGCTGGGTGTTCTCCGGCTGCGGCGGGGCGATGATGGTCAGCCACGCCCTGTTCCTCTCGCTGGGCGGTTTCGACGAGCGGCTGTTCTGCTACTGCGAGGATGTCGACCTGGGCTACCGGCTGCGGCTGGTGGGCGAGCCCACCCTGCTGGTCCCTGACGCTGTGGTCCGCCACGTGGGCTCGGCCTCAAGCGGTGGCCGGCGAAGTGAGTTCGCAGTCTTTCACGGCACGCGTAACCGCTTCTGGGTGTTCGTGAAGGACACGCCGCCGGTGCTGTTCTGGCTGACCCTGCCGCTGCACATCCTGGCGACCCTGGTGCTCTTCGCCACCCATGCGATGCGGGGCGAGATCGGTGCGCCGGTGCGCGGGCTGACCGCGGGCCTTCGCGACATCCACGTGGCGCTGGAGGCCCGGCGCGAGGCTCAGGCGACGCGCACGGTGGGCTCGTGGGCGATCGCCCAGGCGATGACCTGGAATCCGTTCAACCTGCTGCTGCGGATGGCCTTCATCCAGCGGAAGCGGCCCACTCCACCAGGCGGCGCATGAAGTCGCGGCCGCGCTGCATCTGAGCCACCTCGACATATTCGTTCGGCTGGTGAGCCTGTTCGATGGAGCCGGGGCCGCAGAGCACGGTTGAGAACCCGGCCTGTTGAAACTGTCCGGCCTCGGTGGCGAACGCGACGGCCCGCGGCGGACCGTTGTCGCCGGCCAGGCGGCGGGCGAAGGACTCGGCCAGACCATCCGGCTCCGGCGCGAAGGCCGGCGTATCTGAGGTCTGGACGATGGCGACCCCCGCCTCTTCCGCACGCGCCTTGAGCGCGGCGTCGAGCGCCGCGGCCTCGGCAAAGAACGGCGCCAGAATCGTCTGCGGGTCCAGGCCTGGCGGGCAGCGCAGGTCGAAGAGGAAGCTACACTCGCGGGCCAGTATGTTGCCGGCAGTGCCGCCGTTCACCAAGCCTATGGTCAGGGTCGCGCCCTTGGGCGTGAAGGGCGACGCGGGATCGGCCTCGCGCTCCAGGCTGGCGGACAACTCGGTCAGCGAGGCCATCAGCGACACCGCCTCCATGATCGCCGACACGCCGAGCTGGGTCTGGCTGGAATGCGCCTCGCGGCCGGTCACGGTGACGCGGAAATAGGTAATTCCCTTATGGCCGTTCACGGCGACCATGTCGGTGGGCTCGCCAACGACCACGAAGGCCGGCGCGGGCAGCTCCTTCCTGATCACCGCGATCATTGCGGGTGCGCCCAGGCAGCCGATCTCCTCATCGTAGGAGAACGCCAGGTGCACGGGCCGGCGCGGCTGGGCGGCGATCAGGTCGGGCACCGCGCCAAGGGCCAGGGCCAGAAACCCCTTCATGTCAGAGGTTCCACGACCGTAGATCCGTCCGTCATGCTCCACCGTCTCGAAGGGGTCGGTGACCCAGGACTGGCCGTCCACCGGCACCACGTCGGTGTGGCCCGACAGCACGGCCCCGCCTTCGACAATGGGACCGATGGTGGCGATCAGATTCGACTTGGTCCCGTCGGCGTTGGGCACGCGGCGGTGCGGCACGCCGTGGCCTTCGAGATAGGCCTCGACCCACTCAATCAGCGCCAGATTGGAGTCCCGTGAAGTGGTGTCGAATCCGACCAGGGTTTTCAGGATGTCGAGGGTTGGCGCGAGGTCGCTCATGATCCGCAGACTAAGACACGCGCGCGGGCCGGCTCAAAGGAAAGCGTGCATGTGCTAACGTTACGGCCATGCCTGACACGATCACGATCCGGGAAGCCCACCGCGGGGACGTGGCCGCTATTGTCGCCATGCTGGCCGACGATCACCTGGGCAGCGCCCGCGAGGTCGTCTCCGACCCGCCCCTGCCGGGCTATTTCGAGGCCTTCGAGACGGTCGCCGCCGATCCGCGCAACCTGCTGGCGGTCGCGGAAGACGCCGCCGGCAAGGTGGTCGGTACGCTGCAGATGACCTTCATCCCCGGCCTCTCCAACCAGGGCGCCGAGCTGGCGCTGATCGCGGCGGTGCGGGTGGACTCCAGCCTTCGCGGCCAGGGCCGGGGACAGGCGATGATCGCCTGGGCGCTCGAAGAGGCGCGACGGCGGGGCTGCAAGGCGGTGGAGTTATTCGCCCACAACAGCCGGGTAGACGCCCAGCGGTTCTATGAGCGGCTCGGCTTCCAGAAGAGCCACGCCGGGATGCGGCGCGGGCTCTAGCCCTGTTGCACCCGGCCTGGGCCGGGCAGGACGTCGATAAGCTCGATGCGGAAGATCAGGGCGGCGCCGGGCGGGATCTCGCCGCCGCCGGCGCCCTCGTCGCCGTAGCCCAGCTTAGCCGGGACGTAGAGGATCCACTCATCGCCGGGGCGCATCAGTTGCAGCGCCTCCTGCCAGCCCGGCACCAGGCCTTTCAGCGGCATGGCCGCGGGTTGGCCGCGCTCATAGGAGCTGTCGAAGATCTTGCCGATTATCAGCTTGCCTTCGTAGTGGACCTTCACCTCGTCGGTGAGTTGCGGCTTGATGCCGGTCGCGGGACCGGAATGGACGATCTTGTACTGCAGGCCCGACGGCAGGACGACGACGCCGGGCGCCTTGGCATTGGTCGCCAGGAAAGCGTTGGACGCAGGGCTCTGATTGGCGGGCGCAGGCGCCCTGCCCTGGCAGGCCGCCATCGAAAACGCCGCCACGGTAATCATCAGAATACGGAACATATACTCGACCTTTCTAGACGGTGCGGGGCGGATAGCCGCGCTCACGGAGCGCATCCATGATTTCCTGGGTGTGCTGGGCGTCGCGGGTCTCGATCATGATGTCGAACTCCGCGCCCTTGGCCGGCACGTCCAGCGCGAGGCGGTTGTGCGCCACCTCGATGATATTGGCGCCCATGTTGCCGATGATCGCCGACACATTGCCGAGCAGGCCGGGCCGGTCGTCGCCAATGATCCGTAGACTGACCAACCGCTGCTCGCGGACCAGCTCTCGGGTCAGTACCGAGGCCAGCAGGCGGGTGTCGATGTTGCCGCCAGTGAGGACAAGTCCGCATTTCTTGCCGCGGAATTTCTCCGGGAAGGCCAGCAGGGCGGCGAGCGCGCCGGCGCCCGCGCCCTCGCTCACCGTCTTCTCGACGTTGCAGTAGAGGGCCACGGCGCGCTCAAAAAACGCCTCCTCAATGAGCAGGACATCGTCGACAAGGGGCCGGGCCACGGCATAGCTGAGTTCGCCCACCTGCTTGACCGCGATCCCTTCGGCAATAGTGGCGCCTCCGGTAGTGACTCCGGCATTGACGCCGCGCATCTTGGCCGTGAATGACGGATACATCGCCGGTTCCAGACCGATGATCTGAATGCCCGGCTTCATGTGCTTGGCCGCCGTCGCCATGCCGGCGATCAGGCCCGCCCCGCCAATCGGGATCGGCAGGACCTCAAGGTCGGGTACGTCCTCCAGCATTTCGAGCGCCACCGTGCCCTGACCGGCCATCACGGCTAGGTCGTTGAACGCCGAGACCGCGACCAGGTCACGCTCGGCGCACAGGGCCTTGGCGAAGCCGGAGGCCTCGTCGTAGCTGTCGCCCTCGATCACCACCTCGGCGCCATGGGCGCGGGTCTGCTGCACCTTCACGAAGGGCGTACCGCGGGGCATGACGATCGTCACCGGGATACCCAACCGGGCGGCATGGTAGGACAAACCCTGGCTGTGGTTGCCGGCCGAGGCGGCGATCACGCCGCGTTTCTTCTCGTCGTCGGTAAGCTGCAGCAACTTGTTGAGCGCGCCGCGCTCTTTGTAGGCGGCGGTGAACTGCAGGTTCTCGAACTTCACCCAAACTTCGGCGCCGGTGATCTCCGACAGGGTGCGCGAATAACGACAGGGCGTGCGCTCAATATGACCCTGCAGCCGGTCCCGGGCTGCGAGGATGTCTTCGAAGGCAAGGGTCATGGCGAGGCGGCTCAGGTCCGGAAAAGGGGCGCAACCTAACGGCGGCCCCGCCCTCCCGCAATGCGGCGCCTAGAGAAGATCCTCACGGCCGGCCGCTTTGATCGCCTCGACGGCGGCCCGGACAGCGGCCGGGGCATCGCGGCGGGTGACCAGGACGACGCCGTTCTCGACGATCACCGCCAGATCCTCTACGCCGGAGATCACCACCGTCGGACCGTCGCTCATCACCAGGCAGCGGTCGGTCCCGGCGGCGATGACCGGCCCCTGGAGCGCATTGCCGGCGTCGGGCTTTTCCGCGCCGGCCCACAGGGCGTCGTAGTTGCCCACATCGCTCCAGCCGATGTCGGCGGCCACGACCACCGCCCTGTCGGTCAGCTCGAAGACGGCGGTGTCGATGGCTACGGCGGGGCTGCGCAGGAAGGCGGGGCCCAGGCGAACGGCGTCACCCTGGCGCTCGGCCTCCGCCACGGCGACCCAGGCGGCCGCGGCCAGCTCCGGCGCCGTACCGGCGGCCTCGTCCAGGAAGACCTGCGGCCGGAACAGGAACATGCCGGCGTTCCAGGTGTAGCTCGCGTCCGCCACATAGCGCTGGGCGGTGGCGAGGTCGGGCTTCTCGACGAACTGGGCGACCCGACGCACCGGGCCCTCGCCGGGTTCGGCGCGGATGTAGCCGTAGCCGGTCTCCGGGCCGGCTGGCGTGATGCCGAAGATCACCAGCGACCCGTCCTCGGCCGCGGCGACGCCGGCCTCGATGGCCCGGTGCAGGGCGGCGACGTCGGTCACCAGATTGTCGGCGTGCAGCAGCAGGACCAGGGCATCGGGATCGTCCTGGGCAGAGACGGCGGCGGCGATGGCCGAGGCGGGGCCGGTGTTGCGGCCTTCGGGCTCCAGTATCAGCAGTTTGGCAGTCACGCCCACGGCGGCCAGCTGCTCGCGCACCAGATCGGCGTGGGCGGCGTTGCAGACCACCATCGGCGGGCCGAACATCGGGCCGGTGACCCGCAGCGCCGTCTGCTGGATCAGGGTCTGCTCGCCGCCCAGCGCGTGGAACTGTTTGGGCCGCGCCTTGCGCGACAGTGGCCACAGGCGCGTGCCCGCGCCGCCGGACATCAGGACGGGGGTGATCCTGGCCATCAGCGGTCAGCCGCCTTCCGGATATTCGTCGAACTGCGGTCCATCGTCGCCGATGACGTCCCAGCTCGCCTTCGAGCCCACCATGATGTGGCCGGCCACGCCGGGTCCGGGATCGGTATCCAGACTGCCGGCCGGGACCCAGACGCGTTCCCCGTTCGGCATGGTATGCGGCGCGGGACAGCCGCAGGTCCGGCAAAAGACGGTGCTCCAGCCCGACGGCAGGGCGAAGGTCTGCAAGTTGTCCTCGCCAGACAGCCAGGTCAGCCGGTCCTTCTTGACGTTCAGGTTGGCGTTGGAGGAGACGCCGGAGACTTTGCGGCACTTGGAGCAGTGGCACATCCCGACGCCGGGCAGGCGACCGCTGACCGCGAACCGCACGGCGCCGCAGAGGCAGCTGCCGGTGATGGGGGCGGGTTCGATCGGTTCGCTCATTGTCTCCCGCCCTAGGCCGCTTCGGCGGGTGGGTCGAACTCGGCGACCAGATGGCCGTCGCCGACGTCCTGCAGGGCCGGCGGCAGGACCGGCGTCGAGCCGTCGACCGGCAGCCGCGAAGGCAGGAAGCGGAAGGCTGCGCGCGGATCCATCGGGCTGGGCGGCTCGCCTGGGAGCTTCACGCGTTGGCGGGTCCGTTCGATGGTCGGGTCGGGGATCGGAGCGGCGGACAGCAGGGCCTTGGTGTAGGGGTGGCGCGCGCCTGCATATAGCTGCGCCCCGCTGGCCATTTCCACCACGCGGCCAATGTACAGCACCAGCACCCGGTGGCTGATCTCGCGCACCACCGCCAGGTCGTGGCTGATGAACACCATCGCCAGGCCCATCTCCTTCTGCAGGTTGATCAGCAGGTCGATGATCTGGGCACGGATCGAGACGTCCAGCGCCGAAACCGCCTCGTCGCAGATCACCAGCTTCGGCTTCAGGATCATGGCGCGCGCGATGCCCACCCGCTGGTTCTGGCCGCCGGAAAGCTCGTGCGGATAGCGGTTTATCAGGCCTGGATCGAGTTCGGTCCTGGCCATCATCGCCGCCACCTCGGCGTCGCGGCCGGCGCGGCCGAGGTCGGGACGGAACACCAGCAACGGCTCGGCGATGGACGATCCGACCGTCATGCGGGGATCGAGGCTGGCCAGCGGGTCCTGAAAGACGATCTGCAGGTCTTTTCGTGCGGCCCGCATTTCCTCGCGCTGAGCGTGGGTGATGTCGCGGCCCATCAGGGTGACGGTGCCAGCGGTTGGCGGGATCAGGTTCAGCACCGCGCGGGCGAGCGTCGACTTGCCCGAGCCACTCTCGCCGACCACGCCCAGGGTCTCGCCCTCGCGCACCTGGAACGAGACGCCGTCGACGGCGCGCAAACTCCGGGTCTTGCCGAACATCCCCTCATCCATCGGGAACCAGACCTTCACGTCGGTCCCCTCGACGACCACCGGCGCGTCGGCGCGGGTGGGCGCAAGCACAGGCCGGCCGCCCCGGTCCGCGCGGTCGAGGCGCGGGATCGCGGCCAGCAGGGCGCGGGTGTAGTCGGTCTGGGGATTGGCGAAGATCGCCTCCGCAGTCCCCTCCTCCACATAGGCGCCGTCCTTCATCACGCAGACCCGGTCGGCGAGGCGGGCGATGACGCCCATGTCGTGGGTGACCAGCACCATAGCCGTGCCGGTCTCGCGCTGCAGCTCGGCCATCAGGTCGAGGATCTCGGCCTGGACCGTGACGTCGAGCGCCGTGGTGGGTTCGTCGGCAATAAGAAGCTCAGGTCCTCCCGCCATGGCCGCGGCGATCATGACCCGCTGGCGCATGCCGCCGGAGAGCTCGTGGGGATACTGGCGCAGGCGGCGGCCAGCGTCCGGGATTCGGACCTTCTCCAGCCAGAGCTTGGCGTGCGCCTTGGCCTGGCGGTCGGACATGCCGCGGTGCAGGCGCAGCGGCTCGGCGATCTGCTCACCGATCCGTACGTGCGGGGTAAGCGCCGTCAGCGGGTCCTGGAAGATCATAGTCATCTTCGAGCCGCGGATGCGGTTCAGTTCGGCCGGCCGCAGGCCAAGCAGCTCTGTCCCCTGGAACTTCGCCGAACCGGACGCGCGGCCGTTTTGGGCGAGCAGGCCCATCACCGCCATGAAGGTCTGGCTCTTGCCCGAGCCGCTCTCGCCAACCACGCCAAGCGTCTGGCCGCGGGCGATGGAGAGCGAGACGCCGCGCACAGCGCGGATGGTCCCATCATGGGTGTCGAAATCGACCTTCAGGTCGTCGAGCGTCAGGACTTCGGACAAGGACGGCCTCGAGGCTGGGAGAAACCCGACCTTAGACCGCGATCCGAGCTTTTTGAAATCGCGCCTGGAGCGTCGGCGCGGCTATAGTCGTCCCGTGCCTGACGCCCTGCTCCGCCCCGCTCTCTTCCTCGACCGCGACGGCGTGCTGAACGAGGACCCCGGATACGTCCACCGCTGGGAGGATTTCCGCTGGATTCCTGGCGCGAAAGCCACCGTTGCGGCGTTCAACCGGGCCGGCTGGCTGGTGATCGTGGTCACCAATCAGTCCGGAATCGGGCGCGGCTACTACACCGAAGCGGCGATGCATGCCTTGCACGCGCGGATGGCGCAGGACCTGGCGGCCATGGGCGGCCATATCGACGCCTTCTATCACGCGCCGCAGCACCCCGACGCCACCCTCGACGTCTACCGTCACCCCGACCCGCCGGACCGTAAGCCCAACCCGGGCATGATCCTGCGGGCGCTTGCCGAGTGGCCCATCGACCGCGGCGCCTCTCTGCTGGTTGGCGACAAGCCCTCCGACCTGGAGGCGGCGCTGCGGGCCGGGATCAAGGGCGTACTGTTCGAGGGCGGGGACTTGCGTGCCTTCCTGGCGGGCGAAGATCTGCTGCCCGCCTGAAGCCTTCATTTCGCCGTGGCCGAGACTTTCTGATGGCCGACGAGGGTCCAGTCACCACGGGGACGGGCGGAAATGAACGCCGAACGCCGCTCAGCGCGGACCAGCGGCCGGTCCGCCGCCATTGCGGCCTCGGTCGGAGTTCACGCAGTCGTCCTTCTGTTCCTTGTATGGCGCCTGGGTGACGCGCCGGGCGTAGCTGACACGCCAGTGATGAGCGTGGAGCTCGCGACACCGCCGTATGCGGCACTGCGGCCTCTCCCCCAGCTAGCGCGGGCGCGCGAGCCGGCGGTGAAGCCGCGTGCGCCCGCCGCACGACCCATCAGTCCGAATCGGGTCGATCCTCCGACCATCGCACCGAGCGGACCGGTCCTCTCACGCCCGGAGGCTGATAGCGCCGGCGTGCAACGGGCGCTGCGGGGGCTGGCCGGATGCCGGCATGCGGACCTCGCCCGCCTCACGCCGGACGAGCGTCGCCACTGCGAGGCGCGCGAGCTGGCCGCCGCCGAACGACTGAAGAACGGGCCGGCAGCCAAGCTCAATTTCGACCTGAACGGCCGGTACGCCGAGAACCCCGAAGCCTATCTCAACCGCCGACCCAAGAATGGCTGCAAGGCGCGGGTCGGCGGCGACATCGCACCCATGGGAGAACAGGGCGGCGCTGGAGGCGTCACCTGCGCCCTGTCCTTCTAGCGCGCCTCCACCTGCGCCAGCATTCGTTCCAGCGTCACAAGTTCATCCGCTTCGCCGGGTGGCTTATCCCAGCGAATGCGGTTGATCCGCGGGAAGCGCATGGCGACGCCGGACTTGTGGCGGGTGGAGCGTTGCAGGCCCTCGAAGGCGACTTCGAAAACCAGGCCGGCGTGCGGCTCGGCGCGGACCGCGCGGACCGGGCCGAAACGTTCGAGGGTGTTGTCGCGGACGAACTTGTCGATCTGCTTCAGCTCTTCGTCGGTGAAGCCGAAATAGGCCTTGCCCACCGGGGTCAGCAGGCGCTTGCCGTCCGGCCCCTCGGTCCAGACGCCGAAGGTGTAATCGGAATAGAAGCTGGAGCGTTTGCCGTGGCCGCGCTGGGCGTACATCAGCACCGCATCGATCAGGAACGGGTCGCGCTTCCATTTGAACCAAGGCCCCTTGGGACGGCCCGCCTCGTAGATCGAATCCCAGCGCTTCAGCATCAGGCCCTCGGCGATCTGCGCGTCGCCAGCGGGCGGCGCTGCGCGCAATGCCGCCAGCTCCTTCCAGGTCGCGAAAGGCTGGACCGGCGAGAGGTCGATGCGCGGGCTGGCCTCCTTCGCCACGAAGGCCTCAAGGCGCTTGCGGCGCTCCGCAAAGGGCAGGGTCCGGGTGTCATCGGCGCCTTCTGACAGCAGGTCGTAGGCGCGGATCCCGGCGGGGTGGCCGGCGAGGATCTTCGCGTCCACGGTCTTGCGGTTCAGCCTTTGCTGCAGGTCGGCGAAGGAGGCGACCTTGCCGTCGCGCAGGACCAGAAGTTCCCCATCGATCACGCCCTCCTGGGCCAGCGCATCGACCACATCGGGGAAGGTCTTCGAGATGTCGTCGCCAGTGCGGGTGTAGAGCCGGCGCACCCCGCCCTCGTTCACCGCCTGCACGCGGATACCGTCCCACTTCCACTCGGCGGCGTAGTCGGCGGGATCCAGCCTTGCGAAGTCGACCGCCTCATCGATCGCCTGGGCCAGCATGGCGGGGCGGAAACGGCCGGGGTTCTCCGACGACGGGCGCTCGGAACGCCCCTCCAGCCAGGCGAACAGGTCCTCGTAGGGGGCATGCAGGGCGTGCCACAGCTCCTCCACCTCGGCGACGGGCACGGGGCCGACATCGGCCGCCGCCTGCTTGGCCAGCCGCGCCGAGAGGCCGACGCGCAGGCCGCCGGTCATCAGCTTCAGCAGAGCCCAGCGGCCGGTGGGCTGCAGCGCGTCCAGCCAGCCCTCGATCAGCGTCTGCACCTCGGCCCGCGTGGCGCTGCGCAAGGCGTCGACGACCTCCGACAGCTCCGGCTCGCGGTTGGCGCCCAGCCGGGCCGGCCAGACCAGGGCGACGGTCTCGGCGAGGTCGCCCACATAGTCGTAGGACCACCTGAAGAGCAGCGGATCCATCCGCGCCTCCACGGCCTTGCGGATGAAGGCCGGCTTGGCCGCGTCGAAAGATAGATCGCCGGTCAGGGCCGCCAGCGCCCAGCCCCTGTCGGGGTTCGGCGTCTCGCGCAGGTAGTCGCGCACCAGCGTCAGCTTGGCGTTGCGCGACCCGGTCAGGGAGAGCCGGTCGAGTAGCTCGGCGAAAGCGCGCACTAGTCGTCGTCCTCTTCCTCGTAGCCCACCAGCGCCAGGGCGCGGGCCGGGACGCCGTGCAGTTCTGCCCAGCGGGCCAGCGCCTCCTCGCGGCCGTGGGTGATCCACAGTTCGCCGGGGCGCAATTCGTCGACGGTGGCGGTCAGCTCGTCCCAGTCGGCGTGGTCGGAGATCACCAACGGCAGCTCGACCCCGCGCTGGCGGGCGCGGGCGCGGACCTGCATCCAGCCGGAAGCGAAGGCGAGCACCGGATCGGGGAAACGGCGGCTCCAGCGGTCCTGGGTGGCGGACGGCGGGGCGATGACGATCTGGCCGGCGAAGTCGCCCTTCTTCGCAGGGGAGGTGGCGGGCTCGATCGGCCCTAGATCGACGCCGTGGCGTTCATAGAGGGCGTCGAGGCGTTCGAGCGCGCCGTGGACATAGATCGTCCTGTCCCATCCGGCCTCACGCAGCAGACGGATGATTCGCTGCGCTTTGCCGAGGGCATAGGCGCCAACCAGATGCGACCGCTCCGGGAACTGCGCGACAGAGCGAAGCAGGCGGGCGATCTCGTCCTTGTCATCAGGGTGGCGGAAGACCGGCAGGCCGAAGGTGGCCTCGGTGATGAAGACGTCGCAGGGCACGGATTCGAACGCCGGGCAGGTCGGGTCGCGGCGGCGCTTGTAGTCCCCTGACACCACCATGGTCAGGCCCTGCCAACGGACCACCGCTTGGGCCGAACCCAGCACGTGACCGGCGGGAACCAGGGTCACCTCGACGTCGTCTCGGGCCACCACCTCTCCGTAGGCGCCCGCCTGCCGGCTGTCCGCGAACGTCGCGCCGTAGCGCTCGGCCATGATGTCGAGCGTCTCCGGCGTGGCCAGCACCGCCCCGTGGCCGGCGCGGGCATGGTCGGCGTGGCCGTGAGTGATCACTGCGCGCGCCACCGGGCGCACCGGGTCGATGTAGAAATCGCCGGGCGGACAGTAGAGGCCTTCAGGTCTCGGACAGAGCAGGTCTTGCGGTCGGATCATGGCTCTCCACCTAGGCGAAGCACGCGGCTAAGCAACCTTACCAAGTCGTCATCTTGTGAATTCGGCGTCATGACTGAGACGTAACGAGTATTCGCAAGATAACGCATCTATACCGTCCTCATTGAGACGCCAGGCGGCATCTCCCACCAAACCGAAGAGGCCCATCATGTCCAACGCCAACTCCCCCTTCCTGGGTTTCGCCAATTTCGCCATGGCCGCCACGCCGCTGATGGCCGTCCTGGTCGCCGTCATGACCAACTTCGCTCACTAGGACCCGTTCCGCGATCATTGACCGCGGGGCGGGTTCCGCCCTACCCCGCTTGGGATGACCGACACTCCATCGATCGGGGCCCAGACCGTCCCCGACATCGTCCGCCAGATGGCCGAGCATATGGCCACCACGGTGCCCCAGGCCGCCGCGCTCGGCTTCAAGCTGGTGTCCGTCGAGCCCGGCCGCGGTTCGATCTCCGCGCCCTGGCGTGCAGACCTGGTCGGCGATCCCGAAACCGAGGTGATCGCCGGGGGCGTGCTCACCAGTCTCCTCGACCACACCTGCGGCCTCGCGTGCGCCGCCGCCGCGGGGACCGAGCCCTTCTCCACCGCCACGCTCGACCTGCGCATCGACTATATGCGCCCAGCCGCCCCACGCGCCGGCGTCACCGCCGAGGCGCATTGCTACAAGGTCACACGCACCATCGCCTTTGTCCGGGCCGAGGCCTGGGACGTGGACCGCTCCGACCTGATCGCCACGGCCCAGGCCGCGTTCGTGGTCAACCGGCCGAATTCGTGAAGGTGGGCGGATGAGCGATCCCGCACGGCAGCTTGAGACGTTCCTGCAGCGGGTCCCCTATGTCCGCTTCCTCGGCATGCGCGCCGAACTCTCCGGCGACGAGATGACCGCCATCCTGCCCTTCGCCCCGCACCTCGTGGGCAACACCCATATCCCGGCCCTGCACGGCGGGGTGATCGGGGCGTTCCTGGAAATGACAGCGCTGGCCCAGCTCTCGGTCACCCGGGGGTCGGCCAGGGTCCACAAGACCATCGACGTCACCATCGAATACCTGCGGCCGGGACGGGCCATGACCACGTATGCGCGGGCTGACCTGCGCAAGGTCGGGCGCCGGGTGGCCAATGTGCATGTGGAGGCCTGGCAGGAGGCCCGCGAACAGCCGATCGCCTTCCTGCGCGGCCACTTCCTGCTGAGCGACGTCTAGGCCTCCGCTACCTGCGGACCGCCGCCTTGTCCTTGCGCACCTGATCGACTGTTGCCTGGGCCTTGGCGATAGCGGCTGGATCGCGGTCGTTCTTTGCCTCGAGCAGCAGTTCCGCCGCCTCCATCTCCCGCACCGGAATCAGGTGGCTGTTGTCCGCCCGCTTGAACGGCCCGGTCTGGATGCGCTCGAGCACGGCGCGCTGGCGCTTTGCCTCGACGCTGTCGCCGACGCCGTAGCTGAACATGAACTTCGCGACCTTAGCCTTGACCCCCGGATCGAGGTCGGCGCGCCACACCCTGGGATCCTCGGGGATCGTCGGTGAGCGCCAGATCACTTCGATGCCGGCGAGCGTCTTCTTCGCCATCGGCGTGGTCAGCATCTGCATGCGTTCGATGGACTGGGTGTTGTTGGTGGCCGCGGGCAGCACGCCATTGCCAACCGCGTAGAGATTGGTCTCGTGGTTGGCCGAGCGCACCGTCTTGAAGCACTTCGCCGGCTCGATGTTACGCGGCGCGAAGAGGTAGGTCATCGGCGCGAGGGTGCCCGAGGTCGACTTGGGATCGCCCATGCCGAAGTCCAGGGTGCGGTCGCACTTCAGGAGCCGCGCCAGCGTGACTCCGGACCCTTTCCTGACGATGATCACCGACTGATAGCCGTCGACGCCCCCGTTCGGCTTGCTGGTGCGCGCGAACACCTGGCCGCCCGACCTGCGCACCGCCTCCAGGCCAGACAGGTTGGTGAACCAGCCCATGTCGGTCTGCTTGAACCGCATCGCCTCGACCATGGCGCTGTAGTTCGAGCCGAAGAACGGCTTCACCTCGAGGCCAGTGGCCTTTTCCATCTCCTTCAGGAAGGGCGACCATTCCTCCATCTGGGTCGCCGCGCGCTCGGTCGAGATAATCGAAAACGTCAGGGTCTTGTGAGGCTCGGCAAGGGCGGGCCAGGCAAGCAGTGCGGCGGCGGCGGCGGCGAGGCAAAGAAAGCGGCGGTTCATTTCAGGCTCTCCAGAACAGGCAGTCGGACGGCCACCACCTGCCGCATCCGGCGGCTGACGCCGAACATCAGGCGTGGGTCGGCGGGGTCGAGCGCGATGGCTTGCCCCTCGATCGGAGAAGCGATGGTCGCAACATGGGTCAGCACGGACCCGTCGCGGGGCACGCGCATCGCATAGATTTCGGCCCGGTCGTGGCCGCTGAGATAGAGCAGGCCATCGTCGCCCCAGACCCCGCCCGAGGCGCTGCGCGGCGCGAGGCGATCCAGCACGCCGGCCGGGAAGCTCCACCGGGCCGTGACCTTCCAGTCGTCGTCGAACCTCACGAGCGCGGTGGCGGTATGATCGCGGCCAGGTTCGCCGCCGTGGCCGTCATAGTTGGCGAAGCCGCCCCACCAGGCGCCGTCGTGGCGCAGCATCCAGGTCAGCGAGCCAGCCTGATGGCCAAGGTGGATGGAGCGCAGGTGGATGAGCTTCTCGGGGTCGAACACCTCGACGGTGCTGATCATCGGCGTCGCCGGATAGTTGGAGCTGGCGCAGACGAGCTCGCCGCCGATCGCCACGCAGGAGTTCAGGTGCGGGTAGACCCTGGGATCGCCAGACCAGACGCCGGTCTTTCGGCCCGTCGCCCGGTCGTAGCGGCCGATTTCGGAATTGCCGACGGCGTAGAGGGCGGTCGCGTCTGCCGCCACGCCCTGGCTGGCCTCCGCCGCATCGTAGCGGCGGACCAGCTCGGCCTGCAGCAGCGGCTGCGCGAGGGCCGGGCCGGCGATCAGCGTATACAGGACCACCAGCCGCATCACACGCAAGGCATCGGCGACGCGTCGGCAAGGACTGCGGCCCGGACAAGAAGCTGGCGACGCGCGATCATCGATCCGTCTCCCTCCAGCGGAGACTAGCGCGGCCGACTTAGCCTTGTCGCGTGACACCGGGATTACGGAAGCGGCGAAAACGTCTTGAGCCGCGCGGCTTCGCAGCGTACCGCCCCCGGCATGTTGCAAGGTCTTTCCCAAACCGCCCGCGAGGCGAAGAGCTGGCCGTTCGAGCAGGCGCGCCTGCTGCTGGACCGGATCACCCGCCTGCGCCTGTCCGACGCCGAGCGCGACCTGGCCGCGACCCTTTTCGCCCAGGGCAAGTTCGCTGAGGCCGTCCAGACCCTGCCGGCGCTGGCGAAGCCCGTGGTGTTCGAGACCGGTTATGGTCCCTCGGGCCTTCCGCACCTCGGCACCTTTGGCGAGGTGGCTCGTACGACCATGGTCCGCAGCGCCTTCCGCGCGCTCACCGAGGACGCGATCACGACCCGTCTGATCGCCTTCAGCGACGACATGGATGGCCTGCGTAAGGTGCCGCCCAACGTGCCGAACGGGGATGAGCTAGCCCAGGACCTCGACAAGCCGCTGACCGTCGTGCGCGACCCCTACGGCACGCACGAGAGCTTCGGCGCCCATAACAACGCCCGCCTGCGCGCCTTCCTCGACGGCTTCGGCTTCGACTACGAGTTCAAGTCGTCCACGGAGACCTACCGGTCAGGCCAGTTCGACGAGGTGCTGCTGCGGATGCTGGAGCGCTTCGACGCCGTCCAGGCGGTGATGCTGCCGACCCTGGGTGAAGAGCGCCGCGCCACCTATTCGCCCTTCCTGCCCATCAGCCCGGTGAGCGGCAAGGTGCTGCAGGTTCCGACGCTTGAGCGCGATGTCGCCAAGGGGACCATCGTCTTCGACGACCCGGACGGGGGCCGCACCG
>JBBREC010000078.1:0-16294 GCA_038203295.1 Caulobacterales bacterium | reverse complement strand
ACCTGGCGGGCGGCATCGCGATCTACTTCATCTACGGGATCCGCAACTCGAAGCTGGGCCGCGGCATCATCGTGACCGGCCACGAGCCCGAACCCTTCGTGGATCTGCCGCGCAAGGGCGATCTGGACACCTAGGACTCGTTCCGGGGCAGTTGCGCGCGGTATCAGGCGCGCATGCTGCCGATCCACGAGGCCTTACCGGACCTGAAGGCGGCGCTCTCGCAAGGGAGCGCCGCCGTTCTTGTGGCCCCGCCCGGCGCGGGCAAGACCACCGTCGTGCCGCTCGAACTGCTGGCCGAGGCCTGGGTCGGCGTGGGCCGGATCATCGTCCTCGAACCCCGCCGGCTGGCCGCCCGTGCCGCCGCCGAGCGCATGGCCAAGACCCTGGGCGAGCCGGTCGGCCAGACCGTCGGGTTCCGCGTGCGGATGCAGTCGAAAGTCTCGGCCGCCACCCGCATCGAGGTGGTCACGGAGGGCGTCTTCACCCGGATGGTCCTTGGCGACCCCGAACTGGCGGGCGTCGCCTGCGTGATCTTCGACGAATTCCACGAACGCAGCCTCGACGCCGACCTGGGCCTGGCGCTCGCCCGCGATGCCCAGAGCCTGCTGCGTGACGACCTGCGCATCGTGGTGATGTCCGCGACCCTGGACGGCGCGGCGGTCGCGCGCCTGCTGACCGGCGCGCCGGTGATCGAAAGCCTGGGCCGCGCCCACCCTGTCGCCACCCACTATCTCGGCCGTGACGAGCGCCTTCGGCTGGAGGATCGCGTGGTCCGCGCCGTCGACCGCGCGCTGGCCGAGGAGACCGGCAGCGTGCTGGTCTTCCTGCCCGGCCAGGGTGAGATCGCCCGCACCGCCGAGCGGCTCGCCGAGCACGCGCGGCCCAATGTCGAGATCGCGCCGCTCTACGGCGCCCTCGATCCCCGCGACCAGGACCGCGCCATCGCCCCCGCGCCGGCCGGCAAGCGCAAGGTGGTGCTGGCCACCTCCATCGCCGAGACCAGCCTGACGATCCAGGGCGTCCGGGTGGTGATCGACTCAGGCGTGGCCCGCGTCCCGCGCTTCGACCCCGCCAGCGGCCTGACGCGCCTGGCCACCGTTCGCGTCTCCCGCGCCGCCGCCAACCAGCGCCGGGGCCGCGCCGGCCGCACCGAGCCCGGCGTCTGCTACCGCCTTTGGGACGAGGCCGAGACCCGCGCGCTGCCGGCCTACGCCGACCCGGAGATCCGCGACGCCGACCTTTCCGGCCTCGCCCTCGACCTCGCCCGCTGGGGCGCAAGGGACGCGAGCGCGCTGGCCTTCCTCGACCCGCCGCCCGCCGCCGCCTTCGCCGAGGCCCGCGCCCTGCTGGTGCGACTGGAGGCCCTGTCGGCCCAGGGCGTGCTGACATCCCACGGCCGCCGACTCGCTGACATTCCGCTGCCGCCGCGCCTGGCGCACATGGTGCTGAAGGCCGCTGACACCGCCCAGGCGCCTCGCGCCGCCCGCATCGCCGCCCTGGTCACCGAGCGCAACCTCGGCGGCCGCGATGTCGACCTGCGCCACCGTCTGGAAGGCTTCGAGCGCGACCGGTCCCCGCGCGCCCGCGACGCCAGGGCGCTGGCCGACCGTTGGGCCGCCGCCTCCGGGCGCGCCGGGACGGGCGAGGCGCTCTCCGACGGCCTGCTGCTGGCCTTCGCCTATCCGGAGCGCATTGCCCGCGCCCGCGGCCCCCGGGGCGAATTCCAGCTGGTCAGCGGCCGGGGCGCCTTCGTCGAGGCGACCGATGCGCTGGCCCGCGAGACCTGGCTGGCGGTGGCCGAACTGGGCGGGGCCGAGCGCCGCGACCGCATCCTGCTTGCCGCGCCGCTGGACGAGGCGGAACTACTCGTCGCCTTCTCAGGGCAGATGGAGACCGAGGACCGGCTTGAGGAAAGCGGGGCAGGGCGACTGCGCGCCAAGCGGCTCATCCGCCTGGGCCGCCTGGTCGTGAAGGAGTCGATCGACGAAAATCCCGATCCCGGCCTGATCGCGGCCGCCCTGGCTGACCGCGTCCGCGCTGAGGGCGTCGCCCTCCTGCCCTGGGGCGAGGCCGCTCAGACCCTGCGCCGCCGGGTGGCCTTCCTGCGCGCCGCCGATCCCGCCTGGCCCGATCTCTCCGATGACGCGCTGGCGGCCGGCCTCGACGACTGGCTGACGCCGCTGCTCCCCGGCGTCCGCGCGTTCTCAGCGCTCAAGCCCGACGTTCTGGACGGCGCCCTGCGAAGCCTGATCCCCTGGGACCTGCAGCGCCGTCTCGACGCCGAGGCGCCCGCCCGCTGGACCGCCCCCACCGGCAACAGCTTCGCCATCGACTACGCGGCCGAGGGCGGCCCCCGCGTCGATGTGCGCGTGCAGGAGGTCTTCGGGATCGCCGTGCATCCGACCGTGGCCGGCGTACCGATAACAATGTCGCTGCTCTCGCCCGGGCACAAACCGGTTCAGACCACCAGGGACCTGCCGGGCTTCTGGAAAGGCTCCTGGAAGGACGTCCGTTCCGACATGCGCGGCCGCTATCCCAGGCACGTCTGGCCCGAGGATCCGGCCGCTGCGGCGCCGACTGCCCGGGCGAAGCCGAGGGGGACTTAGAGCTCCAGAGGATAGAGCTGGGCCACCCGCTGCGGCTCCTGGCGCCAGACCTGCGAGGCGTCGACGTAGACCTCGATCCCGTTACCGTCGGGGTCGGTGAAGTAGAGCGACTTGGTGACCTCGTGGTCGATGGGCGTCACTGCAATCCCCGCGGCCTCCAGGTGCGCCTTGGCGCCGCGCAGGTCGTCGAGGTTGCTGCCGATCTTGAAAGCCACGTGATCGAGCCCCGCGGTGGTCTCGCTGCGCACGCCGTCGCCGCTTACCTCCATCACCGCGAAGTCGTGATGATTGCCGAGCGTGAAAAAGGCCATCCTGACCCCGTTGTCGTCGTAGCGGGCGCAGATCGGCAGGCCGAGCACCTCGCCGTAGAACTGTTCGGCCCGCGCGCGGTTTGTGACCCTCAGGACCACATGGCCCAGTGACTGAATCTGCATGCGATCGCCCCCCGGCCGCCGTGCCCGTCGATGCCGGGCGCCGTGGCTCCGGCATGAGATTGGCTCCCCCGACCGGCCAATGCAATAACAACGATCTGCGAAGGCCGGCCCCCTAGGTGGTCGCCGCGTAGATCATCACGCCCGTCGCGACCGAGAGGTTCAGGCTGTCGGCCCGGCCGCGCATGGGGATCTTGACGTTGACGTCGCAGAGTTCGGCCATCTCCGGCGGCAGGCCCTGTTGCTCGTTGCCCATCAGGATCAGCACGGGCTTCGCATAGGCCGCCTGGCTGTGCTCGGTCTCGGAGGAGAGCAGCGTGCCCACCACCGACCCCGGCCAGGTTTCGCGCCAGGCGGAGAACTGGGCCTCGCTGGCCTTGATCAGTGGCACGGCGAAGATCGAGCCCATGGTCGCGCGCACCGCCTCCACCGAATAGGGGTCGCAGCACTCGCCCACCAGGATCACCCCGCCGCAACCGGCCGCGTCTGCGGTGCGGATGATGGTCCCGAGGTTGCCGGGGTCGCGCACGCGGTGCAACGCCACCCAGCAGCGCGAAGCCTGCGGCTCGATCGTCTCCAGCACCTGGAACACCTGCTCGAAGACGCCGACCACGGCCTGCGGATTATCCCGCCGCGAGACCTTGGCCAGGATGTCGGAGGTGACCTCGATCACCTGGCCGCGCCCGTCGGCCGTGGCCGCGATTGCTTTTTGCAGCAGGGGATGGCCGGAAGCATCGGCGCCATAGAGCAGGATCCTCGGCGCGTGGCCGGTGTCGACGCCCTCGATGACGTTCTTCAGCCCCTCGGCCACGAACAGGCCGGTCTCGTCGCGTTCCTTGCGCAGATGCAGGGCTCGGACGGCCTTCACGGTGGGATTCGAGAGCGAGGTGATGGTGTGGACGCTCACGGGGCCCACCTGGCATAGAAGCTCATGCCCACCTGACGCCGGCCGCCCTCCTGGACCAGGGACAGCTCGCCCCATTCAATGCGGCCGCCGCGGCCCTGTAGCGTCTCGGCCAGAAGACCCGAGAGCGCTGCGCCGGAGATCCGCTCGGCATAGGCGTTCAGGATCAGGAAGGCGGCGTTTTCCGAAAGAAGTTCGGCGCATAGGCGCGCAAGTTCGGGCAGATCCTCGAACAGCCGCCAGACCTCGCCGTCCGGCCCACGACCGTATTTCGGCGGATCGAGGATGATGCCCTCGTACTTCGATCCTCGCCGCACCTCGCGCTGGACGTATTTGCGCGCGTCTTCGGTGATCCAGCGGATCGGCTTCTCGGCCAGCCCGGAAAGCCCCGCGTTTTCCCGCGCCCAGCCCACGGCCTTTTTCGACGCGTCCACGTGGGTCACCGCCGCCCCGGCCGCCGCCATCACCAGGCTGGCCACGCCGGTATAGCCGAACAGGTTCAGCACCCGAGGCTGGCCCTGCGCGGCCGCGCCCCGCACCGCGGCATCGAGCCAGTTCCAGTTCGCCGCCTGCTCGGGGAAGAAGGCCAGGTGCCGGAAGGCGGTGAACCGGCCGTTGAACTTCACATTGCCCCAACCCAGCGGCCAGGATTCCACCGAGGCGCCCTTGAACTTCCAGCGCCCGGCGTCCTCCTCGTCGGTGGGATCGAACACCGCGTCGGCGGCGTCCCAGGCCTCTGCGGGAAGGGCAGGAGCCCACAGGCACTGCGGTTCCGGCCGCACCACGGTGAAGCGGCCATAGCGCTCCAGTTTCCGCCCATGGCCGGAGTCGATCAGCGCATAGTCGGCCCAGCCTTCCGTGCGCATCACGCCCGGCGCCTCGGCGACCGTGGGTTCGTTTCCGTCCATGCTCCGCGATTACGGCCCGTATGCCGCCCCGTCCAGTGGGGGCCGTGCGATCCCCGGGGGTGCGGCTTGAATCCCCAGCGGATTTTCAACCGGGCTTGTCACCGATACCGATTTGGTCTCCCGTGCCTGCCAGTAGGGACGCAGGGGAAGGGCTTATCTTGACGGCAGCAGCCACGACCACCGGGCGATCCGCCCGCAAGGCCAAGGGCGACGGCCATCTTCGCCGCGCCGAAATCCTTGAGGCGGCCGAACGCATCTTCATCGCCGAGGGCTATGAAGGCGCGACGATCCGCAAGATCGCCGACGAGGTCGGGGTCTCGTCCACCGCGCTCTACATGCACTTCCAGGACAAGGGCTGCATCCTGCTCGAAATCTGCGAGCGGACGCTGGAGCTGCTCCTGGCGAGAAACAGCGAGATCGCCGCCAAGCCACTCGATCCGGTCGTCCGGGTGAAGATGATGCTGGAGGCCTATATGCGCTGGGGTCTCGAACACCCCAACGCCTACCAGCTGGTCTATTCGGCGCCGCGGCCGCCCTCGGCCGCCGGCTGGCCCGACGACACGGTCGACCTCTCCACCCAGTGCTACGACATCTTCTGCGGCGTGGTCCGGGAGATCGCCGCCAACGGGCGCCTGCGGACCGGCTCGGCGGACGCGGCCGCTCAGGCGCTCTGGATGTCCTGCCATGGCGTCGTGGCCCTTCTGGCGGCCCGGCCTGACTTTGACTGGGCCGACCGCGAGGACCTGATCCAGGTGACCCTCGACGGCCTGCTGAACGGCCTCGTCGTCGACTAGCGGATCCGCGCGTCCGATGGCTCTTGATCCTGACAGCGGCAATGCAGGGGCAGGGAACATGAAGGTCGCGAAGGGGGTGTTCACCCTGGCCGGGATTTATGGCCTGATCGTCATGCTGCCGTTGCTGTTTCAGGAAGGCGCGATCACCCGCGCCGAGGGTGCTCTGACGCGTCCTGAGGACTATTACGGTTTCGTCGGCGCGGCCGTGGTCTTCCAGCTGCTGTTCCTGTTGATCGGCCGAGATCCCATGCGCTTTCGCCCCGCCATGATCGTCGGCGTGCTGGAAAAACTCTCGTTCGGCGTGCCGGTCTGGCTCCTGTACGCACAGGGCCGTGTCCAGGGGGCCGTGCTGGTGTTCGCCAGCATCGACCTTTTCCTGGGCGCGCTCTTCGCCGTCTCGTATGTCAGGACCCAACCCGCCAAGGGCTAGGCGACCTGAGGCGCGTTGCGCCGCCGGCGAAGCACCGCGCCGATGAGGCCAAATCCGCTCAGCATCAGCGCCCATTCCGCCGGCTCAGGCACGCCGCCGGCGGCGTAGTTGAACGACAGCGGGGTCCCGTCCTCGGAGATCGTGAACGCCATGAAGGGATCTGCCGCGCCCTGGAAGTTGAACTGTCCCGCCAGCACGTCGCCGGGCGGATCCGGCTGCGGGTTGAAGCCGACCAGGCTGCCACGGTTGACAATGCCTGGGCCGAACAGCAGTCCGATCAAGAAGACATGGTCGCCCAGCACCGCGCGGGTGCTGAGCGCGCCTTCGCGGCTGAAGGTCGGCAGCGGAATGACGCTGCCGTCGCCGGCCACGCCGGTTAGCGCCAGCAGGAATTGCCAGCCCTGGCTTTCGGCCGGATGGGTGATCACCGGCGCGAAGGGATCTCTTAGGTCGATCGTCGGGCGGCCGACATCCCCGGGGGGATCGGGTTGCGGATTGAAGCCCACCAGGATGCCGGGATTGATCACGCCGCCATGGCTGGTCAGGGCAAAGCCCGGCTTGCCGTTCGGGAAGATGAAGTTGACCGGCTTCACCGAGCCGTCGCCGGCGGCGTGCGCGGCGCCGGCGCTGAGCAGCAGCAGTCCGGCCGCCATGGCCGAGAATTTCATGTGCAACGTCATTTCAAGCGCCTCGTCCGTCGGTTGTCCCGAACGCTGGGAGTGTCGCGCCGAATGGAGGTCGGCGGCAGGCGCCACGGCATGCATTGTGGTGCGCCGACGTGCATCGGTTCGCCTCTAAGGCGACTAACGGCCTTCGTTGGACGCTACGACCGGCGTTCCGGTGGCAGCGCCATAGGCGCCGCGCTTCAGGTCGCTGGAGAGCGTGATCGGCGTCGAGCCGCCGTTCAGCCTGGCGCGGTAGATCTGGGTGTTTTCCAGCACCCGCATCACATAGTTGCGGGTCTCGGAGAACGGGATGCACTCGATAAAGTCGAGCGGGTCGGTGGAGCCTCCGCGCGGGTCGCCACAGAAGGCCGACCACTGCATGGGCCGCCCGGGTCCTGCATTGTAGCCGGCGGCAGCCATCACGTAGGAGCCGGAGAACTGGTTCACCAGCTGGCCGAGATAGCTCGAGCCCAGCCGCATGTTGTAGTCGGGCTCGTCCAGCATGCCGGGCGAGTAGCTGACGCCGATTTTGCGCGCGACGATGACGGCGGTGGACGGCATCAGCTGCATCATGCCCCGCGCGCCGACGCCGGAACGCACCATCGGGTCGAAACCACTTTCCTGACGGGTAATGCCCAGCACCAGCGAGGGCTCGGGCGCGTTCATTGTCTCGGGCGGGTTGCGGAAGGGATAGGCCCGCTGCGGCAGGATGAAGCCCCGCTGGGCGGCGGCGCGGGCGACCTTCATCGAGGTGTCCTGGTCGCCATAGCCGCGCACCAGGTCGACCAGCAGCGCCTCGTCCTCGGCTGTCGGCAGCATGTCATCCAGATTGAGCGCGAAGGCGCGGAACAGGTCCTTCTGGCCGATGTCGTAGAGCAGCCGGGTAGCCTGAATCGCCTCGCGGCCCTCGAAGCGGCGGCGGATCTCCGGGGTGATCTCCGGATCGGAGGCCAGCGTCAGCCGCCGGCCGAGCTTCTCGCCCGCCAGCATGCCGTAGAACGTCGTGTAGTACTGGGCGCCGCGCGCGTAGTAGCCCTCGGCCGCGGCGCGGTCGTGGCGGCCCTCCGCCGCCCGTCCCAGCCAGTAGAAGGCCCGACCGCGGGTGATCGGCGACTGCCCGATACGCTCCAGGGCGGCGAAATGCTTCTCCGCCCGTTCCGGCTCGCCCAGCTTGGTGAGCGCGATCCAGCCCGCGTAGAATTCCGCATCGGCGGCGTCGGAGCCCGTGATGAGGCCGCTGTTGGCGGCCGCCGCATAGGCCGCGCGCACGTCGCCGCTTTTCAGGCTCGCCAGCACCAGCCGGTGGCGTTCGTCCCAAATCCGGTCGGCCTGTTCGGATGTGGCCACCTCTTTCGGGAAATTCGCGACCTGCGCCTGCGCCAGGCTGTCCAGTCCCTTGCGGCGCATGTAGGCGGCCCGTTCGAAGGCGATCCCCGGCGTCATCGCCGCGTCCGGCGTCAGGGCCAAGACCAAGGCGTTCGCGTTGCCGGCGTCGGTCCTGAGCGCGATCCGCACCTGAGCCAGCAGCTGCTGGTCGGCCGGGAGCATGGCGACCATGTCGCGCGAGGCAGGTCCCTGGCTGCCGTACAGCAGGGCGTCGGCCCGCCGGGCGTGGTCGTCCTGGGTCAGAATGCCGCCAAACCTGGCCAGCATGCTGCGCTGGACGTCGGCCTCGAAGGTCTTGCCGCGCCACCAGCGCTTGATCAGCTGGGTCGCCTCGTCGGCGCGGCCGAGGCCGCGATAGGCCGACGCCAGCGACATCGCGCCGTGGGCGGTGGTCGGTTCGGCGCCGGCGAACCAGTCGACCACGCCCTGCGGGGACTTGCCGGCGCTCTCCAGCAGGCGCTCGGCGGCGGCCTGGCGGCGCGCCATGCGCGGCCAGCCCTGCAGATCGCGGCGGGCGGCGTCCACGTCGAAGAAGCCCAGCGAATCGGCGTTCGAATCCACCAGCACCCAGGTGGCGGTCTTGCGGGCGAGAGGATCGGCGAGGTTGGCGATCGAATCACGCGCGCCGTTCAGGTCGCCGCGGCGGCCCTGCTCGATGGCGCGACGGAAGAGCGTCTGGTCGCTGGGCGCCAGGGGATGGCTTGCAGTCTGGAAGTTCGAGGTCTGCGCCTCGGCGCGGGCGGCTTCGAGGATGTCGCCCAGCGGGTCAGGCGCCGGTTGCGCGCGCGCGGCCACGCTCGCCATGACGGCGATGCCTGCGATGACGAAAGCTTTGCGGGCGACTGAGTGCAAGGAGGCCCCGGGTTGTTGGCTCGAATCGAATACGGACATTGCAGGCCATGCCCGCGGCAACATATTGTCCGCCCAAATCTGAACGCCGCTTCAATAAGCGCTCATTCACGGCAATTTGCAGACCATGGCCCAGCCTTTGTTCAAGGGCGTCCTCCCGGCGCTTGTGACTCCGTTCCTCGACGGCGAGATCGACGAGGACGCCTTCGTGCGCCTCGTCGAGCGCCAGATCGCCGGCGGCGTGCACGGCCTGGTGCCGGTCGGCACCACGGGCGAGACCGCCACGCTTTCCCATGACGAGCACCGCCGGGTGGTCGAACTCTGCGTGAAGACCGCCGCCGGACGTGTCCCGGTGGTGGCGGGCGCGGGCTCCAACGCCACCGCCGAGGCGATCGAGCTGGTCCGCCACGCCAAGACCGTCGGCGCCGATGGCGCCCTGGTGGTGACGCCCTATTACAACCGCCCCAGCCAGGAGGGGCTCTATGCCCACTACGCGGCGATCAACGAGGCGGTCCAGTTGCCGGTGCTGGTCTACAACGTGCCCGGGCGCACCAGCGTGGACATCTCCAACGAGACCCTGGCGCGGCTTTCGAAACTTCCGAACATCGTCGGCATCAAGGACGCCACCGGCGACCTGCCGCGCGCCAGCCTGCAGCGCCTTGAGTGCGGCGAGGACTGGGTGATGCTGTCAGGCAACGACGACGGCGGTCTCGGCTACATGGCGCACGGCGGCCACGGCTGCATCTCCGTCACATGCAATGTCGCGCCCGAGCAGGTCTCCCAGTTCTACAACGACGCGCTCAGCGGCCAGTGGCAGGGCGCGCTCTACGGCCAGGACCGGCTGATTCGCCTGCACAAGGCGCTGTTCTCCGACGCTTCGCCGTCGCCGACGAAGTACGCGCTGGCCCACCTGGGCCTTTGCCGGGAAGACGTGCGCCTGCCGATTGTCGCGGCCTCGGACGCCTCGCGCACCGAGGTCCTGGCCGCCATGCGGGACGCCGGCGTGATCTGATGGCAGGCAAGCTGATCGCCGAAAACCGCCGCGCGCGGTTCGATTATTTCCTCGAACAGACCTTTGAGGCCGGCCTAGCGCTGACCGGGTCCGAGGTGAAGTCCCTGCGCGTGGGCCGCGCCAATATCGCCGAGAGCTACGCGGCCGTTCAGGGCGACGAGATCATGCTCGTCAACGCTGACATCCCGCCCTACGCGCAGTCAGGTCCGCACTTCAATCACGAGCCCCGCCGTCACCGCAAACTGCTGCTGAAGCGCAAGGAGATCGACAAGCTGATCGGCGCAGTCCAGCGCGACGGCCGCACGATCATCCCGACCAAGCTCTACTGGAACGATCGGGGCATGGCGAAGCTTGAGATCTCGCTCGCCAAGGGCAAGAAGGAACACGACAAGCGCGAGACCACCGCCGCGCGCGACTGGCAGCGCGACAAGGCCAGGCTGATGAAGGGCGATCGCAACTGACGTGAACGCCGCCGACCTGGAATCCCTCGAACGCGCCACGGTCGAGGCGGTCGCGCCGCCCGAAGCCCTTGAGATCGGTGACTGGCTAGTCCCACTGGACGACGGAACCATCGGCCGGGCGAAGAGCGCTGTGCCGCTGCGTCACGACCTGGGACCGGGCGCGCTTGACGGGGTTGAGGCCGCCTACCGTGATCGTGGCCTGAAGCCCCAGTTCCGCCTGGCCGATATTCCGGCGCTCGCGCCCGTTGCCGCCGAACTGACCCTGCGCGGCTACACGGCTCAACAGCCGACCATCTTCAAGACGGGTTCTTCCGACGATCTTGCGGCGTTTTCAGAGGCTTCGGCGGAAATCCTGACCGCACCCGACGAGACCTGGGCCGCCGTCTTCCTGGGCGCTGGCTTCGAGCCCCTGGATGGCGCGCACCGCATCGCAGCACTCACGCGTTCGCCGGACGCGATCTATGGCGCGGCCGGCGCGGCCGGTCAGGCCGGGGGCGTCGGCGTTATGACCTTTGGCCGCGGGTGGGCGGGCATTCACGGCATGCGCACCGCGCCTGACCAGCGGGGAAAGGGCCTTGCCAGCAGCATTCTGGCGACCTTCGGCCAGGCCGCCAAGGCCCGCGGCGTCACCCGCGTCTTCCTGCAGGTCGAGGAAGCCAACCCCGCCCGCCAGATCTACCGCCGCGCGGGACTTACGCCGATATGGCGCTACCACTACTGGCGCTGAGTTCCATCCTTGCCGCCCACCCCCTTGCCCGTGAACGGGGAAGGCAAGAGACGACGGACTACTTCGCCAAGTCCTTGAGCAGGCTTTCCCAGTGGGCGAGGGCGCCGTCGATGGCGGCCAACGGCGCGCGCTCGTTGAGGCCGTGGGCGAAGTCGTCAGAGGACTTCATGAACAGCCCCGCCACGCCATAGGCCGGTACACCCAGCGCGCGGAAGAACATGCTGTCCGTCGCCCCCGCCGACATCGAAGGCATGATCGGCAGGCCGGGATAGCGCGCGTGCACCGCCTTGATTACCGCCGCCATCACGTCGGGGCGCAGCGGCGAGGCGGGCGCATCGATGGAGCCGTCGTTCAGCCGCGTCACCTTGGCCTGCGGGTCGGCGATCACCTTCACCAGGGTCTGTCGCACCTCTTCCGACGGCGTGCCGGGGAAGATGCGGCAGTTCACCGTCGCCTCGGCCTTCTGCGGCTGGGCGTTCGGCGCGTGGCCGGCGGTCATCATCGTGGCGATGCAGGTCGTCCGCAGTTGCCCGATGAAATCCGGGTCAGCGGTGAGCGCCGCGATCGCCGCGTCGTCTTTGGGATTGGCCACGTAGGCCCGCATGGCCTCACCGACCGGGCCGGGCAGGTTCGGCGCGGTCGCCCTGAACGAAGCCATGGTGATCTCGCTCGACATCACCGGAAACCTGTAGCCGTCCAGCCGGGCGAGGTCGGCGCCCAGCTGATAGATGGCGTTGGTCTTGCCGGGCCGGCTGGAGTGGCCGCCGGGATTGGTCACCGTGATCGTGAAGTCGGCATAGGTCTTCTCGGCCGCCTGCAGGCCGTAGAACACGGGCTTGCCCTCTTCGCTGATCAGGCCGCCGCCGCCGTCGCCGTTCAGCACCAACTCCGCGCCCTTCCAGTCCTGGGCGAGCTTGCGCGCCGTCTGCATCAGGGTCTCTTCGTCGCCTGAGAGCGTGAGGATCACATCCCGACCAGGTTTCCAGCCCTCGCGCTTCAGCTTGGACAGCACCGTCACCACCATCGAGACGTCGAATTTGTCGTCCACCGACCCGCGCCCGTAGACGTAGCCGTTCTCCACCACCGGGACGAACGGGTCCCGCGTCCAGTCGGAGGCCTTCGCCTCAACCACGTCCATGTGGTCGATGATGACGATCGGCTTCTTGGTCGGGTCCTTGCCGGCGTAGCGCGCGGTCAGCGTCGCGCTGCCGGCCACCGGCTCGATCTTCACCTCGTCCGGCTTGAAACCCGCCTTGACCAGCTCACCCTTCAGAAAGGCGGCATAGACCGGAACCTGATCGCCCGGGATCACGGTGCGAAACGCGATGCCCTTCTTGAGCAGCTCGAGCGCCTGGTCGTGCAGGGCGGAATCGACTTTAGCCGCCGGGGGCGCCGGCGCCGCCAGAACCAGCGACGGGAGGAACGCGAGAATGGCGAGGCCGCCAAGACGTCGAGTACGGAGCACTGCGGGAATCCCCTGGGAGAAAGTCTTGCGCGGCACTATCGCCGCCCGGGGCCTCGCGTCTAGCTCTCGGTCGGGAAACCAGCCTCGCGCCAGGCCTTCATGCCGCCGTCCAGGGCGACGGCGCGGGTATAGCCCAGCTCGCGCAGGGTCGCCGCGGCCAGGGTCGAGATCTTGCCGAACTCGCAGCAGGTGAGGATGCGCACCGTCGGATCGGGCAGCTCCGCGTTCACCCGCAGCTCCAGCTGGCCCCTTGGCAGGTGGCGGGCGCCGGGCACATGGGCGCCCTCGAAGGCGTCTTTCTCGCGGATGTCGAGGATCACCAGGTCGCGGGAATTGCCGCCCAGCCGGTCGCGCAGTTCCTCCAGCGACATGAAGGGGACCTTTGCGGCCGCCTCCGAAAGCAGCTGCGCCACCGTCTTGCCGCCGCTCATGTTGGTGCGCAGCGCCTCGGTCAGGTGTGTCGGCGCCGACAGGTCCAGCGCCTGCATCATCGCCACGAACTCGGCCCGGTCGGCCTTCTGCAGGCGCGGGTTCCCGGTGATCTCGGCGCCGATGGTCGAGTGGATGCGGCCCTTGTAGTCGTGCGCCGGGAACACCTTGGTCTCGATGGGCAGTTTCAGCAGCTTCTCGAAGAGGCTCTCGTACAGCTGGTATGGATCGCCGCTGGGCAGGTCCGTGCGACCGGTCCCGCCGATCAGCAGGGCGTCGCCGGTGAACACCCGGTCGGCCATGACCAGGCTCATGGAATCCCGCGTATGACCGGGCGTGTGCAGCGCCTTCAGCCGCAGCTCGCCCACGATCAGCATGTCGCCGTCGTCCAGCCGCAGGTCCGCGTACGGCGCCGGCGCGAGACGGTGCATTACCACCGGGGCCCCAAGCGCCTTGCCCAGTTCCTGGCTGGCCGAGAAATGGTCGGCGTGAGTATGGGTGTCGATCACGTACTTCACGGACAGGCCGTGCTGGGCGCAGAGCCCGCGATAGCGGTCGATCTTCGACAGCTCCGGGTCGATCAGCGCCGCGGCCTGCGTGGCCGCGCAGCCGATCAGGTACGATTGGCAGCCTCCGGTCGCGATCTGTTCGAAAAACATCCTATCCCCCGATGGCCTGGCGGTCGAGGTTCGACCGGGGCCGCGTCAGCCGTCAAGCAGCACCTTCGCCCGCTCGAACACCGCTTCGAACATCGCCGGCGTCAGCCGCCCGGTATTCGTGTTGAGGCGGGAGCAGTGATAGCTGTTCAGCACCACGTAGGGTCCGGCGCGGAACTCGGTCCCGTGGCCCGGAATCCCCGCCGAGGCCTTCAGGCCCAGCGCCTTCAGCACATTGAGCCGCGAGACGTCGCCCAGCGTGACGATTACCTTCAGGCGGGGCAGGGCAGCCATCCGGTTGGTCAGGAACGGGCGGCAGGTGTTCTCTTCAGAGGTCTCCGGCTTGTTTCCCGGCGGGGCGCAGCGCACGGCGTTTGAGATCATGCAGTCGATCAGGGTCAGGTCGTCATTGCCGTCGGGATCATAGGTCCCGCGCGCGAAGCCGGTCTTGATCAGGGTGTCGTAGAGGATCACGCCGGCGCCATCGCCGGTGAACGGACGCCCCGTGCGGTTCGCGCCGCCGCGCCCGGGCGCCAGGCCCGCCACCAGCAAACGCGCGTCGGAATCGCCCCACGAAGGCGCGGGGCCGTTGAACCAGTCAGGATGAGCGGCGGCGTTGGCCGCGCGATAGGCAACCAGCCTTGGACAGAGTGGACAGTCGCGCGGCGGCTCGGCTATCCCCGGGGCGATTGGGGCCAGGTCAGGCGTCGGCATCGGCCTCGGGTTCGTCCTCGTTCAGGCGCTCGCGGTCGGCGGCCCGGGTCTCCTGGATGAATCTCGGCAGGCGCGACGGCCGGCCGATGATGTCGGAGAGGTCGGCCAGGTCCACGAAGTTGTCGGCCTGGCGACGCAGGTCGTCCGAGGCCATCGGCGGCTGCGACTTGACGGTGGAGACCACGGTCACCCGAGCGCCCTTGCGCTGTACGGCCTCGACCAGCACGCGGAAGTCGCCATCGCCGGAAAAAAGCACCAGATGGTCGGCGGACTCGGCCATCTGCATCATGTCGACGGCGATCTCGACGTCCATGTCGCCGCGCCAGCGTTTGCGCCCTTGCGCGTCGGTGTATTCCCGCGCCGCCTTAGTCACCAGGCTGTAGCCGTTGTAGTCCAGCCAATCGACCAGCGGCCGGATCGGGGAATAGTCCTGATCCTCAACGAGGGCGGTATAGTAGTAGGCGCGGATCAGCACGCCGCGCTTGCGGAACTCTTCCAGGAGTTTGCGGTAGTCGATGTCGAAGCCCAGGCCCTTGGCCGCCGAATAGAGGTTGGCGCCGTCGATGAAGAGCGCCAACCGGTCAGTGGGGTAGAACGTCATCGTCTTGAAATTCCCAAATGCCGGGATCACAGGCGGCGAGCACGACGACGCGGTCGTCGTGGCGCTCGGCAGCAACCTGGCCGGCGAATTCGCCTCTTGCGAGGCGTTGCTGGACGCGGCTCTGGCCCGGTTTTCCCAGGCGGAATTGCCTGTCCTGGCCAGGTCGGGCTGGTGGAGCTCTGCCGCCTGGCCCGATCCGAAGGGACCTGAGTATCGCAACGGCGTCGCGCTTGTCGAGGCGAAGGGCGGCCCGCGGGCTGTGCTTGAGGCGCTTTTTGCCATCGAAACCCGCTTTGGCCGGGACAGGCGCGCCCCGAACGCACCGCGCACGCTCGATCTCGACCTCATCGCCTGCGGCCGGCAGGTGATCGATGCCCCCGGCCTGACCCTGCCGCATCCACGCGCCCACCAGCGCCTGTTCGTCATGGGGCCGCTTGCCGAGATCGCGCCTGACTGGGTGCATCCGGTGCTGGGGCGAACTGCGGCGCAGCTGGCGAAGGCCGCGACGGTCGGGTTGGACGCCAAACCTGCAAATTAGCTCGTCATCCCACAGTCAGTCGAAGACACGATCCGGCGACCCAAGCCGAGTCAATTCAGCGGAGAGCCTGCTTGGGTCCCCCGGCTCAGCCTTCGGCTGACCGGAGGATGACGACAGAGGGAGAGGGGGTCTTTCCCTACGCCATCCGCCGGTATTTCTCAGCCTTGGCGATCTGCAAACCCCGGGGACCGGGCGCCAGGCGCCAGCGGCCAGGGTCGATCAGTTCGGGGTCCAGCCGCGAACCCACCAGCGCGGACTCCACGACCAGCGCCAAGGCCTCGGCGGGAGGCAGGGAGTCCTTAGTCAGGCCGACGAGCGTGGCGGCCACCATCGACAGCAGGATCGACCAGTGCGCCTCGTCCAGCGCCGGCTCGTCGGCCATATGGATCGGCACCGGCGCGGTCAGCACCTTGCGGGCCCGGGGCCAGAGCGCGCGCAGCAGGTCGCGGGGCTGCGCCGCCAGCCGGTGTCCCTCCGGCGCCTGGACGGCGCCGAACCCCGGCGCCTTGATCGCCGCGGCGACCCGCCGCTCGATGGCGGTGATGTTCGGGAACTCGGCCGCCTTCATCCCCGCCGCGCTGGCCGCCTTGGCCACGAACGCCACCAGCGGGAAGGCGTGGCCGTAGCCCAGCAGCAGCGGGCCGTTGACCCAGCTTCCCAGGAGGTGCCGTTCCGAGGTCGGGCTGACGAACATCAGCAGGCTCTTGGGCGCCACCAG